>NC_015681.1:0-331746 GCF_000217795.1 Thermodesulfatator indicus DSM 15286 | reverse complement strand
TTTACAAAACTCTGGGTTAAAGCATCGGCTCTTAATGAAGAAAAAGTGATTACACAGTCTTTGTCAAGAAGGGCCTTTCCCAGAGCTTCTATAGTTTCTGCTGAGGCAAATTCAAGGCCCACCAGGCCCACTTTGGCTCCTTCTGGTATTTCATCAACGGCGCTTAGAAGAAGTTCTTTAGGCCAGGGTCTAGGCGGGCGATAAAGGATACCAGCAGCGCAGAAGCGGCAGCCCTGGCCACAACCACGGCCAACTTCCAATAGATAGGTTTCGGAAAATTCCGTCTCCTTGGTTAAGAGACCAGAAAGTGGCGGTTTATCCAGGTTCTGGGCGATGAGCCTTTTTACCCGGGGGTGTCTGATTTCTAGAAGATAGCCCTCTTCGTCAAAAACGAGCTCGTAATCAGCCGGAAGGTAACAGGAAATATTATCCAGGGGCTTTTCGTCAACCAAGCAGGTAACTAACTCTTCGGCAAAGGCCTCTATTTCGCCAATAAAAAAGCCATCTACAAAAGGAGTAAAGGGGTCAGGGTTAAGCCAGGTGGCAATACCGCCGGCTACTATTAAAGGGGCGTCTTTCCTTTCCTGGCGCAAAGGGGAAAAACCCGCTAATTTTAAGATCTTGACGAGATTTATTAGATCCGCCTCAAAGGACACAGAGAAAAATACGAGTTTAAAGTCACTAAGAGGACGGTTTGATTCAATAGACCGCAGTGGTGCATTTTCTTCGGGCAAAAAGAAGCGTTCACAAACGATTTCGTCGTAAGCGTTAAGGGTTTCGTAAACCAAACGGAAGCCAAGGTTTGACATTCCCACGTGATAGGTATTGGGAAAAATTAGAGCGACAGGTAGGCGACCACGCCACCTCTTGCGAATAGCTCCAGTTTCAGCAGGTTTCTTAAACGACATGTTATAAATTTACTGGAACTTATGGGGACAGGCAAAAATCTGTTATATTTTCCGGTATGAAAGTTTTATTGGTTTATCCCTATTTTCTGAACCCACGGCCTAAAGATTATGACGTGCGCCCTTTACCAATCGGGCTTTATTACCTGGCCGCGGTGTTGAAGCAGGAGAATTTTCAGGTAGAAATCCTTAACTGGTACAATCTCAATGACCTTTCTCTGGCTAAAAAAACTTTTGAGACCTTAAGGCCGGATATAATCGCCTTTTCCATTTTTAACGCCAACCGCTGGGGAGGTATTGACCTGGCCAAAGTAGCCAAAGAAGTCTTGCCGGACACACCGATTATCTTTGGCGGGGTAGGGGCCACTTATCTCTGGGAGCATTTGCTCACTCATTTTCCCGAAATTGACTACGTGGTAGTAGGCGAAGGCGAAAAGACTTTTCTTGATTTGACTAAGGCGCTCGCGGCCAAAGCTTCTTCAAAAGAAATAACCAGGATTAAAGGCCTTGGTCTGCGTCTTGATGGCCAAGTGTATTTTACCGGTGAGGCTGGTTTTATTGACGATATCGACTCTTTACCAAATCCAGCCAAGTTTTTTAGTTTCCAGCACGTAATCTCTTCTCGTGGTTGCCCCTGGAACTGTGTGTTCTGTGGCTCCCCGCGTTTCTGGAAGCGTAAAGTTCGCTTTCATTCGGCTGAGTATTTTTTGGAACAACTGGAACGTCTTTATCGCCGAGGTATAAACTTTTTTTACGTTTCTGACGATACTTTCACCCTTGATAAAGAAAGGGTTATAAAAATTTGCGAGGGTATTCTCAAACGAGGGCTAAACATCACCTGGCAGGCCATCTCTCGGGTTGATTGCCTTGATGAAGAGATAATTTACTGGATGCGGCGGGCAGGTTGTTTGCAAATAAGCTTCGGGGTGGAAAGTGGTTCCGAGAAGATCCGCAATAAAATCCTTAACAAAAAAATTTCAAAAGAAAGTATTAAAAAAGCCTTTTCCCTTTGCCGTGCGTACGGGATTCTTCCTCGGGCTTATTTTATTTACGGTTGCCCTGGTGAAAGCAAAAAGACCATCCAGGCCAGCATTGATCTCATGAAAGAGATTAAACCCCTTAGCATGCTCTGTTATATCCTTGATATCTATCCCGGCACTGCTCTCTATGATGACTTTAAAAAACGTGCAGGGGTTAATGATGACATCTGGCTAAAGCGTATAGAAGATATTATGTATTACGAAACCGACCCTAATCTTTCTGCTGAAAGGGTTAAAAACTTCGGCCGCAAATTGCATCAGGCCTTTGATAAGAACTTCCCGCGTTTTGTAGAGACCCTGAATTTAATAGACCGCGAGGAGCTTTACCCTCATCATGCGGATTTTTTAACCCGCCTGGCCATGACTTTACGTTACGGCGAGCTTGCCGAACGAGACATTCCTGAAAAAGATTACCTGGCTGAAAAGCTATTTTTAAAGGCCTTACGTTATCATCCGGACCACCATGCTTTTTTGGGGCTTGGTATTATTTATCAACAAAGGCGAGATTTTGAAAAATCCATAGAAATTTTACATAAAGGCCTTTCTTTCTATCCCAAGAGTGAACAACTCAATGTTTGCCAGGCGGTAAACTACATGCAACTGGGAGATTTTAAAAAGGCCCTTGAGCATCTTTTGCCCTTTGAAAATTCACCTGATGTCCTGGCTCGTATGGCGGCTTGCTACCAGGCCCTTGGAGATATTCCACGCATGCAAAAGTACCTCGCCCGGCTGGAGTCGCTTAAAAAGGCCTAATTCCTTTTAAATAATTTCTTAAATGCCGGCTGGTAGGAGTATCTCTAGCGATAAACTCTGCCAAAGGCCCCTGGTAAAGTAACTCTCCACCCTGTTCTCCTCCTTCTGGCCCCAGGTCCACTACCCAACTGGCCCGGCGGATTAGCTCTAGATGATGCTCAACCACCACTACTGTGTTTCCTTTTTCTACTAAGTGGGCTAGGGCGTTTACAAGTACCTCTATGTCCTTAAGATGTAAGCCCACGGTGGGTTCATCCAGTAAAAACAGGTGCCCTTGGCCTTTTCCCAAAAATAGATATTTGGCCATTTTTAGGCGCTGGGCCTCGCCACCAGAGAGGGTGTTCAAAGGCTGGCCGAGCCTCAGATAACCAAGCCCCAGGGCTCTGGCTGCGTCAAGACGTCTTATGAGCTCTTTTTCGCTTTCAAAGAAAGAAATAGCTTCGTCAAACGTAAGCTCAAGGATTTCCGCGACATTTTTACCTTTGTAACGCACCTGAAGTATTTCTTCCTTAAAACGCTTGCCTTTGCAGAGGCTGCACGGAAAATAAAGGTCAGAGAGAAACTGCATTTCTACTACTTCAAAGCCAAGCCCTTCACAATGTGGGCACTGGCCAATACTTGAATTGAAAGAAAAGGCCGAGGCGGATAGGCCTTTTTCCTTGGCCAAAGGCGTGTTAGCCAGGAGCTTGCGAATCAAGTCATAAACTTTGAGATAAGTGGCGGGGTTGGCCCTGGGAGACTTGGCCAGAGGGCTTTGGTCAATGAGGATCACTTCGTTTATGTTTTCTGCTCCTTTTATAGCCGTAAAAGCCCCTGGTGGCTCGGTGGCTTCGCCTTTCAGGCGTTTAAGCCCCCGGTAAAGAATTAGCTCAAGAAGCGTTGATTTGCCTGAGCCAGAAACGCCCGTAAATACCGTTAAGGCCTTAAGCGGAATTTTGACATCTATGTTTTTGAGATTATTTTGCCTGGCCCCAATGACTTCCAAAAATTCGTCACTTACCGGAGAGACAGGCTCAAGGCTTTTAGGTTTCTGGACTTCTTTTATAGCTTCGGCGGTGGGAGTTTTAACCGAAACTAAATCTTTGCCTGTCCCCACAAAAAGCAAATTTCCGCCGGCTTCCCCGGCTCCTGGCCCCAGGTCAATCACATAGTCAGCAGAAAGAATCACCTCGGGGTCATGTTCGATCACTATTACTGTATTTTGCTGGGAGGCCAATTTTTTGAGAAAAGATATGATACGGGCCGTATCCCTCGGATGAAGGCCGGTAGTGGGTTCATCAAAGATATACAAAGTCTCTACCAGTTCTGAAGCCAGGGCGCGGGTGAGCAGCACGCGGGCTACCTCTCCGCCAGATAAAGTACGACTCTGGCGGTCAAGGGTAAGGTAAGAAAGTCCCACTTCGTCAAGGTAATTTACCCGTCTGGTAAGTTCTCGCCACAAAACCTGAGTGGCCTTATCCAGATTTTGAGAACCAAGTTTTTCTAAAAAGTGGCGGGCGTCTTTTACCGAAAGAGCGTAAAAAGAGGCAATGTCAAGATCTCCCAGGCGAAAGTAAAGGCTTTCTTTTTTGAATCTGGTACCCTGGCAGGAAGGGCAGGGGAGATAGGCCCGGTATCTTGCAAGTAGTATCCTTACGTGGGCTTTGTATTTTTTGGTTTCAAGCCAATCAAATATGCCTTTTACGCCGTACCAATCTCCGTCTCCATAAAGTATTTTTTCGCGCATTTCCTGGGAGAGTTCCTGCCAAGGTTGGTCAAGAGGGATCCTTTTCTCACGGCAGTAGTCAAAAAGTTCTTCTTCGTCCTCCCAGAAAGAAGGCATACTAAGAATGCTAATAGCACCGTCTGCGAGACTTTTTTGCGGGTCAGGGATAACCAGGTCCCAGTCTATGTCCATCACGCGGCCAAAACCCCGGCACTCAGGGCAAGCTCCTACCGGACTATTGAAAGAGAAAAGATCAGGGCTCTTTTCAGGGATTTTGAAATTACAGTAAGGGCAGCGCGCTTCTTTAGAAAATCTAATTTCTTCTCCGTAAGTAGTGTGGACTCGTATTTCTCCTGAAATTTTGAACCCTCGTTCAAAGGCCTCAATAAGGCGGGAAAGATCTTTTTCGCCGACTTTAAGCCTGTCAAGCAAGATTTCTACCTGTTCAGGAATTTTTTCTACTTCTTCTAGGTCGCAGACGCGGTTTTCCATGAAAAGGCGAAAATAGCCAGCCTGAAGGAGCCCTTCGCGTAATAGATTTTCGTCCTTAACTACGAGGGGAGCGGTGATTACGATGCGTTTTTCGGCCAGACGATGTATTACCTCTTGTGCGGCTGAATACGGGTCAGCCGTGAGGACTTCTCGCCCGCAAAGCGGGCAAAAGGGAGTGGCTGCTCTGAACCAGAGCATTTTGGCAAAACTGGTTATTTCCGCAAGCGTGGCTACGGTTGAGCGCGAGCTTTTTACGGGATTCGTCTGAGAGATGGCAATGGCTGGAGGGATGGCCTCAATGCTTTCCACCTGTGGGCGCGGAAGCCTCTCAAGGTATTGCCTGAGATAGGCCGAAAAGGTCTCTACATAACGGCGCTGGCCCTCGGCGTAGAGCACATCAAAAGCAAGCGTTGACTTACCTGCTCCTGAAACTCCGGTAATGACGGTGACTTTATAGAGAGGGATTTCCAGGTCAAAGTTCTTTAAATTGTGCTGGCGTATATTTTTTAACCTGATGGCAGACACTTTACTTTAGTGAGGCAAGATAACTGTCCCAGCCTAGTTTTTCTATGACTACTCTTAATCTTTCCCCGTTTTGGCAGTGTTTTTTATAAAATAAAATGGTCTTTTCAAGGAGTTTGGGGACCCTTTCTTTATCCACCATGGCCAAAACTTCTTCGGCCAGGCGGGGATGGCGCCCCAATTTACCACCAGCAAGGATTTTAAAGCCGCACTCTTCTATTTGCAAAGCTCTTTTAGGGCAGGCCTTGACGCAGGCACCGCAGTTTACGCAATATTCAGTGTTAATCAAGGGGAAACGGTCCTCAAAAAGAGTAATGGCTTCTTCTTCACATACTTCTACACACGAGCCGCAGGTGTTGCAATCTCCAACCAGGGCAGGTACGGCCTGGCCAATGACACCAAAGTCAGCAATGTGCACTTGGGTACAGGCATTTGGACAGGCGGCAATAGCTACTCTAAAGCGATAGCACTTATTCTTTTTTAAACCGAGCGAGCGAAAAAAGTCGCCTAAATTGGCTTTTTCAAGAACCTCCTGGCATTTTTTAGTGAGATTTTCCGTATCAATTACCGCCATGGGGCAGGAGTCGCCACGACAACTTCTCAGTTCAAAACCATCTCCTTTGATCATGGGGCTAATAAATACCAGGAAAAAATTTTTTGTCAGCTTTGGGGACAGGCATTGTCAGCTTTGGGGACAGGCAAAATTTTTGGCTCTTTTTCGTTTTTCGAAACTTATATCAATCTGAAACTCTGGATACCTTAGGTTCCTGTTCTGCTGAAAGTGTTCTGCTGAAGTAAAAGGGAAATTTTATTTTTGACGAGTGTTTTATGCAGTTATTACGGGCCTTACAGGTCACGAAATGGCTAGCCGATCTTGTAAAAAGTTTAAGGGTTAAAAGAGACTGCGTTGGCGCTTAAATCGTCTAGGCGCCTTCCTTGTTTTTCGCGATGACAATTTGTCGTGCAACAAGTTCGGTTAACGTGCAAAAATTTAAATCAACGCCAAATCTCCAAAGTTTTTAAGAGCTTTACATTTCCTCTTTCTTTTTAAGCCCAACAAGTCCTTCAATTTGTTTACCGTCTCTTCTACAAAACTCTTGCTTCCTATGGCTAAACTTTCTGTAAAATACCTGATTCTCTGTCTAAATTTTTCACCTGTCTCTCTTTCTGGCTCGCCAAGCCCACCCTTGCCATAAACAAACTCTCGTAAAAGTTCAAATCTCTCTTTCTCGCTTTTTTCCTCATACCGCGGTAGCCCTAGGTCAAGCGACAGAAAGTTTTTGCCTGTCCCTATTCTTGCTCTGTATCCCAGCGAGCACCAACGGTAGTCTTCTGGCTTTTCTACAATTCCTGCCCGCACTGGGTTTAGCTCTATGTAAGCCAAGCAGTTGAGCAAAGCCTCCCCAGTTTCAATGATTACGGACTTAAACCTGTCAGCCCAGAAGTAACCTTTGCGGTCAACGCGTTTGTTATACCAGCGTGAAAAACGTTGCTTAATGTCCTGGACGTATCGAGAAAGATTTCCGAGTCTTTTCCGCCATTTTTTAAACATCTCTTCGTAGAAGAAAATTTTGCGTTTTTCGCCATAGTAGAGCCTGATACGGCGTTTTACTTCTTCGTCAGAGAACTGGTTTTCAGGGAGCATGCGGCAGAGGAGATGGAAGTGATTGCCCATAATGGCAAAGCCATAGACTTCGACAAAATAGACCTGCGAGAGCCAGCTTATAAGATGGAGCAAGTGTTCTTTTTCTTCATAGCCGAGGACATCGTGGCCGGGTAGGGCGGTGCGTGAAATTACATGATAAGCGGCTCGTGGATCATTCATGAAAAAACGTGGGATACGTGGCATAAGAGACCTCCTTAAAATTTAAAATTTTTTGCCTGTCCCTTATATCGGCATGTTGTAGCGGAGGCTAAAATTTGCCTGTCCCCAAAAACACCAACATAGGATTAGTCAATTTTTCTAAAATAGGTTAAATTTCAACGGGTTAAATGAGAGAGAAATATGGCCAGAAATAAGTGGCAAAAAATAGAAGAAGCACGGAAGTTGCTAAAACTTCCTTTGCAAACTACGCGAGCAGAGATAAGAGCTCGGTATCGGAAGCTTGCAGCTGAGTTTCACCCTGATAAAAAGGGGGATACTCAGGCCATGCAGCGGTTAAATGAGGCCTACCATTTGTTAATGGATTACTGTGAACATTATCGCATTGACCTGCGCCCCAATGATCAAGGGGCAGACGCTGAGGATTGGTGGTTTTTACACTTTGGTGAAGATCCAGTCTGGCGAGGTAAAAAGGAGGATGATTAGAAATGCTCGTAGTTCAGAAATACGGCGGTACTTCGGTTGGTGATCTTGACCGGATTAGAAACGTAGCTAGGCGCATTGCCAGATATCGTGACGAAGGGCACGACGTAGTGGTAGTGGTCTCAGCCATGGCTGGCGAGACGGATCGTTTACTAAAACTGGCCTACAACCTGGTAGAAGAACCAAGCCCCAGAGAACTAGATATGCTGGTATCCACAGGAGAACAGGTCTCTTCTGCCCTTTTGGCTATGGCCTTAAATGCCATGGGGTATTCGGCCAAAGCACTTCTTGCTTTTCAGATTCCCATTAAGACAGACGAACTTTTCGGTAAGGCCCGCATCCGAGACGTAGCCACTGCAAGGTTAAAAGAAGAAATTGCTAATGGTAACATACTCATAATAGCTGGTTTTCAAGGTATTACCGATTCAGGTGATATAACTACATTGGGTCGAGGTGGTTCTGACACCACGGCCGTGGCCATTGCCGCTGCCCTTGGAGCAGATGTTTGTGAAATATTTACAGACGTTGATGGTGTTTATACAGCAGACCCCCGCATAGTGCCTAAGGCCCGAAAAATAGAGAAAATTTCTTATGAAGAAATGCTTGAGCTGGCTAGTATGGGGGCCAAGGTTCTTGAGATTCGCTCTGTTGAGTTTGCTAAAATTTATGGTGTGCCGGTTCATGTGCGCTCAAGTTTTACCGACGAGCCGGGCACCATGGTGGTGGAGGAGGATGAATCCATGGAAAAAGTCCTTGTTTCAGGCGTAGCTTATAATCGCAATGAAGCCCGTATTTCGCTTTACGGTGTGCCAGACAGGCCCGGCCTGGCTGCCAAAATATTTGGGACTATTGCGGATGCCGGTATTGTAGTCGATATGATTATTCAAACAGGGCGTCCTGATGGCAGAGCGGACATGACTTTTACCGTCCCTAAGACTGATTACAAAGCCACTCTTAAGCTGGTTGATAAACTTGCCCCTGAACTAAGCATTGAAAAAATAGAAGGAGACGAAGATATTGCCAAAGTTTCCATTGTGGGAGCTGGTATGCGAGCTCATCCAGGTGTGGCGGCCAAGATGTTTCAAGTACTGGCGGATCACGGTATAAACATTCACATGATTTCTACTTCAGAAATCAAAGTTTCCTGTGTGATAGACGAAAAATACACAGAATTGGCTGTAAGGGCACTGCATGAGGCCTTTGGTTTAGACAGGGCCCCGGAAGAAGAAACCCTTTAGTGAGGTTAGCATGGCCAAAAGAATTGAATTTTACGATACAACCTTGCGTGACGGTACCCAGGCTGAGTATTTCACTCTTTCAGTGGAAGATAAACTGAGAGTAGCTCAAAAGCTTGATGAACTTGGCATAGATTATATTGAAGGTGGCTGGCCTGGGTCTAATCCCAAAGATGCTAGATTTTTCAAAGAAGTGAGAGACCTTAACTTTAAACACGCCAAACTGGCTGCTTTTGGGAGTACTCACCATCCTCGTAAAAATCCAGAAGATGATCCTAATTTACAGGCTCTTATTGAAGCCCGTACGCCAGTTATTACTATTTTTGGTAAAAGCTGGGATATTCATGTAAAAGAAGCTCTTAAAACAACCCTTGAGCGCAACCTTGAAATTATCGAAGCTTCGGTAGCCTATCTTAAGCCCCATTGCGAGAAACTTTTTTACGATGCGGAACATTTCTTTGATGGCTTTAAAGCTGATAAGGACTATGCCTGTGAGACTCTCAAAAGAGCTCAGGCAGCTGGAGCAGATGTATTAGTGCTTTGTGATACTAACGGGGGCACCCTTCCTCACGAAATCGTAGAGATCATAAAAGAAGTAAAGAAACGTCTTGGGAAAGGAGTTTCCCTCGGTATTCACGCCCATAATGATTCTGAATGTGCAGTAGCGAACTCTTTGATGGCCGTGCTTGAAGGCGTTATTCAGGTGCAGGGTACCATCAACGGTTTTGGTGAGCGCTGCGGAAATGCCAACTTATGTTCCTTGATACCCAATTTAGTCTTGAAAATGGGTTATGAAGCCCAGTCCAAAAATTATTTACACCGGCTCACAGAAGTTTCCCGTTACGTATGTGAGGTGGCCAACATTCCTCATCCATCTTATTTGCCTTACGTTGGGCATAGTGCTTTTGCCCACAAGGGAGGGGTTCATGTTTCCGCGGTAATGCGTCATCCCCGTACTTATGAGCACATCGAACCTGAGCTGGTGGGTAATGTGCGTCGTATTCTTGTTTCGGATCTTTCTGGCCGTAGCAATATCTTGTATAAGGCCAAGGAATTTGGCATAAGGCTTGAGCCTGATGACCCCATGCTGGCCAACATTGTGGCTGAGGTTAAAAAACTAGAATCCGAAGGTTACCAGTTTGAAGCAGCAGAGGCTTCTCTTGAATTGCTTATGTATCGCCTAATTGGAGAACCAAAGCAGTATTTTGAATTATTGGGCTATCGTGTACTTGACATGAAGAGCACAGAAGATGGTTTGCCATTGGTAGAGGCCACTGTGATGATACGAGTACCGCCTGGGGTAGGGGTAATTGAGCATACGGCGGCAAGTGGTAACGGGCCGGTTAATGCTCTTGATAACGCTATTCGTAAGGCCATAGGCAGATTTTATCCACAGCTTAAAGAAATGGCCTTGGCTGATTATAAAGTGAGAGTACTTCCGGGCAAACCAGGGACAGCGGCCAAAGTGAGGGTGCTTATTTTTTCAAGAGATAACCATGAAGTATGGGGAACAGTAGGCGTTTCTCACGACGTAATTGAGGCCAGCTGTAGGGCCCTTGTTGATAGTATCAATTATAAACTTTTTAAAGATAGACATAAAAATAAGGAGGGGTAGTGTCTCAAGTTATTGCCTTGGCAGGAAAAGGCGGTACCGGTAAAACAACCACCGCTGCCCTTTTGATACGTTATCTAACGGAAACTGGCCGCACACCTATACTAGCCGTAGATGCTGATCCTAACGCCAATTTGAATGAACTTCTCGGACTCCAGGTAGAAGTTACTCTTGGTGAAATAAAAGACGAGTTACGTTCCTCAGTGCCAGATAATATGGCCCGCGGTGATTTTATAGAAATGAGGCTAAATGAAGCCATTATCGAAACAGACGATTTTGACCTTCTCGTTATGGGGCAGCCTGAGGGCCCTGGCTGTTATTGTGCCGCCCATTCTTTTTTATCCCAGGCCTTAGAAAAGCTCCTTAAAAATTATGCTTACGTGATAACCGATAACGAAGCTGGCATGGAACATCTTTCTCGTATGAATCTTAGGAAGATAAATAAGCTCTTGATTGTTTCAGATGCTTCTTCACGTGGGGTTATGACGGCTGGACGTATTGCAGAGCTTATCAAACCCCTTCAGCTCGATGTCAAAGAAATATGGCTTTTGGTTAACAGAGCCCCCCAGGAAATCCCCGAAGTTCTTGATGACTATGTAAAACAAGTATGTCACGAAAAGGGGATGACATTTTTAGGATACTTAAAAGAAAGCCCGGAAATTTTTGAAGCAGAAATAAATCGTCAATCTCTTCTTGAATTACCAGACAATACTCCTGTAATTAAAGAGGCAGGACAACTTTTTGAAAAATTACTTAAGGGGGCTTAAGCCCCCTTAAACTAACAACCTTCTATGGCAGCCTTTTTCTTAGGTTTTATTTTTACTTTAGTTCCAGGCTCAACCTTACATTTGCCCTCGATTTTAATGACCATGACTTTTCCATCGAACTCTTTTACTATACCTTTACAAGACTTAGCTGCCAAAACAGAACCGCTGGATGCTCCAATAAAGGACACTGCCATTATTAAGGCCATTAACTTTTTCTTCATAAGTTTACCTCCTCATGTTTTTTGTCGAATAAAATGTAATATAAAATTGAACAAAATGCTAAATTATTTTTGACGAAAGGAGAAGGTTTTGCCAAAAATAGGTTTGAAATTAACTTTTTATCTTTCAATTTTGTTGTTTTTTGGATTTTTTGAAGCCAAAGCTTTTCGTCTGATAGTAATAGAAAAGTATTCACGAACTCTTTATGTTTATGAAAACGATCATATTATAAAAGCCTATCCTATTTCTTTAGGTTGGAATCCTGAGGCCCCTAAAACTCGCCAAGGAGATGGAGCAACTCCTGAGGGTTTGTATTTTATTACTGAAAAAAGGCCGTCCCGTAAATACGGTCTTTTTTTAGCTATTTCTTACCCAAACTTGAAAGACATAAATCTAGCGTATTGGGAGCATCGACTTGATGATGAGGCTTATAAGCGTTGCCTTAAGGCGTATTTTAAAAAGACGCCAGACCCCAAATGTCCTTTAGGTTTTGGTTTGGGTATCCACGGAGGAGGTATTTGGAGGTTAAAAAAAGGCAAACTTGTAAGAGACTGGACTTTCGGTTGCGTAGCTATGGAAGACAAAGACGTAGCAGATCTTTATAAGCTGGTAAAAAAGGGAACCCCAGTTTTGATTTTTGATGCTCAAAAACCTCTATTTGAAATTATGAAAAATCTTGTTTCCATTAATCAGCCAAATCTTTTATTTCCCTGGTGGGGAGAGTGGTCTTTTAGATTGTCTGGAATATTGGTGCGGGTTTCTCTGTGGGAAGATTTATCAGGTTATAAAAGATTAACTATCTGGGGAGAGGAACCCACTAGCCAGAAACTTTATTTTTTGTATGAAGATGACAATGGAGATGGAAGACTTTCCTGGTGGGAGAAAGCTCGATCTTTTGAAAATAAGAAGTGGAAATTTGAAGAACTTCAAAATATTATTATAGACTTGTTGCCCGTATGGATTGAAGAAAAGACTTTGGTAGATCAAGGAGGGTAACCATTCGACTAATAAAAGAAGTTTCACAAATGAAGATCTGGAGCGAAAACGCTCGCAAAAACGGGGTAAGAATTGCCTTGGTACCCACTATGGGATATTTTCATGAAGGGCATCTTGCTCTTATGCGCAAGGCTAAAACCCTGGCGAATAAGGTAGTGGTAAGCATTTTTGTAAATCCTATACAATTTGGCCCTCAGGAAGACTTAAAAGAATATCCGCGAGACCTTGAACGAGATGCCAGCCTTGCTCAAGAAGTGGGGGTGGACGTAGTCTTTGCTCCTAATGCCAAGGATATGTATCCTCAAGTTTACCAGACTTATGTAGAGGTAACCGAGCTTAGTAAGCCTTTGTGTGGGGCCAAGCGCCCGGGGCACTTTAAAGGAGTGGCTACCGTTTGTCTCAAACTCTTTAATATTGTAAAGCCCCATTTAGCGGTTTTTGGCTTAAAAGATTATCAGCAGTTTTTAGTTGTTAAACGCATGATTGCAGATTTAAACCTTGATGTGGAGATAGTTGGCCATCCTATTGTGCGCGAAAAAGATGGCCTGGCCATGAGCTCGCGAAATATCTATCTCTCCCCTGAGGAAAGAAAGTCAGCAGTTTGCTTATACAAGGCCCTTTGCTTAGCAAAAGAGAAGGTAAAAAAGGGATTAAAGGATACAAATATTTTGCAAAAGGAGCTCGAAGAATTTATCTTGTCTCATCCTTATACTAAAGTGGACTATATCGAATTTAGAGACCCAGAACACCTAATAGAAGTAAGGGAGATTACTGAGCCAACTCTTCTAGCTCTAGCCGTATTTATAGGCAAGGCTCGGTTAATAGACAACATGATTATTGAACCTTAAGTCTATGTGGCGCAAATTTTTACGTTCAAAATTACATACGGTGCGGGTTACGGCAAAAAATTTAGAATACGAAGGGAGTCTTACCCTTGATCCTCGTTTTATGATTGCCGCTGGCCTTGAGCCTTTTGAGAGCATCTGGGTTTATAACTTAGAAAATGGTGAGCGTTTTGAAACTTACGTCATCAAGGGCGAGTGGGGGAGCAAAGAAGTCTGTTTGAATGGGGCTGCGGCTCGTAAAGGAGAAGTCGGCGATCGCTTGATTGTGGTTTCTTATCACTGGCTTAGGCCCGAAGAAATTGAAAGGGCTTCGGTAAGGCTTGTTTATGTTGATAATGATAATAATATCCTTCAGGAAAAAGACCTGCCTGTAAAAGAATAATTCAATGAAAATTTATCCCGTCCTTCTAGGATGTCCCAAAAACCGTGTTGATGCGGAAAAGTTTTTGGCCGAGCTCAAAGAAAGAGGGGTCACCATTGTTCTCGATCCCGAAGAGGCTGAAATCCTTTACGTAAACACTTGTGCTTTCATTCGCGAGGCAGTGGAAGAATCCCTTGATGTTATTTTTGAATTAGCTGAGCAAAAAAAAGAAGGCCAGCGCTTGGTGGTGGGCGGCTGCCTTGTTACCCGCTATCGCGAATCGCTTTTAGATGAGTTGCCAGAGGTGGATCAATTTATAGGGATTGAGGCTTACCGTTCACCTGAAGTTATTTTCTCACAAGATAGATATTGCCTACGTTTTGAAGGGAGAGAAACTCCTCGACGTCTTCTTACAGAAAATCCTTTTTGTGCCTATCTCAAGATAACTGAGGGATGTAGCCATGCTTGTTCTTTTTGTACTATTCCGCGTATAAGAGGGCCTCTCCGTAGTGTACCTGAGGGAATAATCCTTGAAGAGGCAAAGAATTTGGTGGCTCAGGGAGTGCAGGAGATAATTTTGGTAGGGCAGGATGTCACCGCTTACGGTAAAGACCAAGGAAAGCCTAAACTGGCGTCTCTTTTGCGTCGCCTGGTAAAAGAGGTCTCCCCTTACTGGTTAAGGCTCCTTTATCTTTATCCAGATGGCCTTAGCGAAGAAATTATTGAGGTTGTTTTGATGGAAAAATCCATTTGCCCTTACTTTGACATACCTATTCAGCATGCCAGTCCTGAAATTCTCAAAAAAATGAGGCGTTTAGCTGATCCCAAAAAAATATTGTCTCTTATTGAGCAAATTCGCGGGGCTTCTAAAGAAGCCGCCATTAGAACCAGTATAATTGTTGGTTTTCCCGGAGAGACGGAAAGAGATTTCGAGATTCTGCTCGAATTTCTGAAAGTGGCTCAGTTTGACCATCTGGGGGCTTTTATTTATTCACCAGAAGAAGGTACTCTGGCTGCCAAAATGCCAGGCCAGATTTCTGAAGAAGAGAAAAAGGCTCGTTTCCACGAGGTAATGAAGCTTCAGCAGGAGATTTCTCAAAAACGTTTAGCCAAGCGTTTGGGAGATACTACCGAAGTTTTAATCGAAGGGGTGGACGAAGAAGGGCGTCTTGTTGGCCATGCTTGTTTTCAGGCCCCTGAAATTGACGGTATAACTTATGTGGAAGGAGAAGCCACGGTGGGCGATATTGTCCCGGTAAAAATTGTAAGTACTGACGTTTACGACTGTTTTGCTAAACCTCTTTCATAAATCCAGGAGGCCCAAACTGCTTGGCCATAAGAAATGGCTCCATCGTTTACCGGAAGTTTTTCTGGGAAATAAACTTTTAGACCTTCTTTTCTGAGAAAATTTATCAGGGCTTCAGCAAGAATTTTGTTCTGAAAAACCCCTCCCGAAAAAACTATATTTTTAAGTTTTGTTTTTCGAGAGGCCGAGACTAACATTTCTTTTAAGCCATGGGCCAGGGATAAATGAAAGCTTAGAGCCAATTCTTCTTTGGAAAAAGAGTCCAAATTTTCTAACAGGTCTTTTATTAAAGCCCTGGTATCAAGGACTAACTTTTTGCTTCTAAACAAGCTAGAAGAAAAAATAGGGGACTTTTTTGTTTTCAAGGCCAGGCTTTCAAGGAGCATGGGGGCTTCTCCTTCGAAAGTCTGCTCAAAGCATATACCAAGCAAGGCGGCACAGGCGTCAAAGAGCCTTCCGGTACTGGTGGTTATGGGGGCATTAATGTTTCCTTCAAGCATTTTTAAGACAAGAGGAATTTTTTCGTGATAAGTTTTAGGGAGTAATTTTTTGGCGATTTCTGAGGTTTTCTCGCCATAAATTTCGTAAAGGTAGGCGAGAAGCATGCGCCAGGCCTCACGAGAGGCGGCGTCACCACCAGGTTGTTTTACGGGAAAGAGATGTCCAAGGTGTTCATATTGCCCTCTTTCTATTTTTAAAAGTTCGCCCCCCCAGAGGGTGCCATCATCTCCTAAGCCTAAGCCATCAAGAATTAGAGCCAGAAAGGGCGGCTCAAGGCCAAACTCCCCGGCAACCGCTGCCGCATGGGCCACATGGTGCTGGACCTTAATCAAAGGGATCTGGGCCTTTTTAGCTCTTTCTTCAGCAAGCTGCGTGCTCAAATAGCCCGGGTGTAAATCGCAAACAAGAACTTCGGGCTTAATGTCTAATAAATTTTCAAAGTGCATTAGTGCTTTTTGAAAAAAGTTTAGGGTTTCAAGATCTTCAAGATCTCCTATGTGCTGGGAAATGAAAGCCTCTTTACCACGAGTAAGGGTAAATGTGTTTTTTAGATGGGCTCCAAAGGCAAAAAATTTTTTGGTTTCGCAGGTAAAGGGTAGAGGCTCTGGTACATAGCCGCGGGCTCGCCTTATGAGACGAGGCTTCCCTGCTATAACACGAACTACGGAATCATCTATGCCCTGAACTATTTCGCGGTTGTGGAAGAGGAAAAGATCAGCAATATGTGAGAGCCTTCGCAAGGCCTCATCATTGGTAACACAAAGGGGCTCACCTGAAAGGTTGCCGCTTGTCATTACCAGGGCCAAAAAGTTCCCTTCTTTTAAAATAAGGTGATGTAATGGGGTATAAGGTAGCATTAGGCCTATAAATTCAAGCCCAGGCGCTATTTCTTCAGGAAGAGGGGAGGCAAGTTTTCTTTTGGCAAGAACTATAGGCCTTTTCGGAGAAGTTAGAATTTCTTTTTCGTTATCGCTTAAAAAGGCTAAGCTCTCAGCACTTTCAAGATCTTTTACCATGATAGCAAAGGGTTTTCGGGGCCTTTTTTTACGGTACCTAAGAAGTTTAACTGTCTTTTCGTTAGTAGCGTCACAGGCTAGAAGAAAGCCGCCAAGCCCTCTTAAGGCCACTATTTTCCCTTGTTTGATGGCTTCTATGGCATAGGTTACGGGATCTTCGGCGTGTATTTTATTACCGTCTTTATCAACCAGCCATATTTGGGGGCCGCATACCGGGCAGGCGTTTGGCTCGGCGTGAAAACGGCGGTTTTCGGGATTTTGGTATTCCGCAAGGCACTCTGGGCACATAGGAAAGACGTGCATGGTAGTTTTTACGCGGTCATAAGGTAAGTCAAGAATTACGCTAAATCTTGGGCCGCAATCTGTGCAATTAATAAAAGGATAGCGATACCGGCGATCTTGCGGATCAAAAAGTTCGGCTAGACAGGCCTCACAGGTGGCCACATCAGCGGGAATTTTAGCTTGCTTTGGGCCGGCTTCGCTTTCAAGGACCTCAAATTTTGCAGGCGGGGTCCCGTTTATAGGGCTGGTGATTATTTTTTCTAAACGAGCAAGGGGTGGGGCTTCTTCTTTTAAGCCTTTAATAAAATCTTCTAGTTGGTTTTCTTCTCCCCAGACATTTATAAGGACGCCTTTACCGGTGTTACGTATATTTCCCGAAAGGTTCAGCTTTTTAGCCAGGCGATAAACAAAGGGCCTAAACCCTACGCCCTGAACAACCCCTTTAACTATGATACTAAGGCCTTTAGTGTGTCCAGCCACAGGGCCATTCCTTCTCTGGTCTTGGCGGAGACCGGAATAATTTTAATATTCGGATTCACCTGACGAGCCAATTTAGCGGCCTCTTCAAGATCAAAGTCAAAGTAAGGCAGCAGATCTATCTTGGTTATAAGGAAAACGTGGGCCTTGTAAAAAGATGCCGGATATTTGGCAGGTTTATCTGACCCTTCTGGTACTGAGACCAATACTACTCTTAAATCTTCACCAAGATCAAAAGAAGAAGGACAAAGAAGATTGCCTACGTTTTCTATGAAAAGAAGTTTAAAGTTGTTTTCTTCAAGCTGATGGTAAGCTCGGTGCACCATGCGCGCGTCAAGATGGCAGGCCCCACCGGTGGTTACCTGGATAGCAGGAACACCCTTTTGGCGAATGCGTTCGGCATCGCGTTCTGTCTCCGGGTCTCCTTCAATAACGGCTAGGGGGATTTCTTTACCTAAGGCATCTATGGTGGCTTCAAGGAGAGTTGTCTTCCCAGAACCAGGCGAACTGATCAAATTTATAACTTTTATACCTTTTTCCCGGAAATGAGCTCGGTTTTTCTGGGCGATAAGATCGTTTTCGGCAAGAATTTGTTTTTCAAGGGTGATTTCTTGACTTCTTTGGTTACAACCACAGTGTTCACACATTTTTAATCCTCCACTAAAAGTTCAAGTTTGGCAATTTCTAGTTCTTCGCCACCAGTGTAGATTATTTCTTCTTTCTGGCAACGAGGGCAGACCCTTTGTTGAAAATAGCTAAATTCTTCCCCGCAATTGAGGCATCTTTTAAGGGCAGGTACTTTTTCCAGTTTTAAAACCGCTTCTTTAAAAAGAGGGTGTTCTTTTTTATATACTTCAAAGGCAAAACTAAAGGCCTCTTCTTCAACACCTGAAAATTCTCCCACGCGAACAGTGATAGAAACCACTTTTTGGGCATTTTGAGCCTTGACCATCTCTTCTATTTGGGTACACATGGCTATTACAAGAGAAGTCTCATGCATATCTTTGTTCCATCACCTGCTTTAAAAGGCGCCAGGTCTCTTCGGCTTCTTCTGGAGACATTTTTTGAATAGCAAAACCTACGTGAACAATTACATAGTCGCCAACTTTTATTTCTTCTTGAGGAAGTAATTGTAAGTTTATCTCTCTCCTTACACCCTCAGCTTCAGCAATGCCTATAGGGTAGTTTATTTCAATAAGCTTCATCGGTACGCCTAAACACATAAGCTGTTTTCCTCTCTTATAACAAAATTTAATTCTCTTAAGTCTTTAACGATTCTTTCGGCAATTAAAGGAAGATTTTTTCTTAGAGTAGGACTTAGTTCTGTACCAAGTTCCATGCTTTCAGGAACTACAGCATAGGCTTTAAATGTTTTGGGTCTTATATGGTAAAGCCTGGCTAATCCTAAGGCGTCTTTTACTCCAAACTGGTGTACAGAGGCAAAATGTTGCCCGCCTAAATTTTCTATTTCTTCCCAGGAAAAAACTTTTAGAGTTCCAGGCGGACTATCAGATAGATAAACATCTACTATAAAGACCAAGTCTTTATCACGTATTAAATTAATTAAAGAAAGGCCTGCGCAACCACCGTCTATCAAAGTAAAACCCTCAGGAAAAGAATAATTTTTCTTTAAAAATTTAATTAAATGTACCCCAAAACCCTCATCTTGGAATAAGATGTTATCTAATCCTATTATGGTAGCACTTATCATATACTAAATCCTATAAAGTAATATAGACGATACTGTAATCAAAAAACATTATAAATTACGAATTAAATAGCTTTACTTTTTTTAAAGTTTAACCTATAAAATAACGAAAGAATAGTTAGTAGATAGTGAAATGTAATTGAAAGTTGAAATTAAAATAATTTATTTAAGTAAATCCTAATCTTAATTTAGGAGGCAGGGTATGAATCGATTTCTAGCAAATGATCTTCTAAAACTAAAGAGGAGGGACTTTTTAAAAGCTGCCACTATTGCTACGGCAGCTATGGGGCTCCCATCCTCAATGATTTCTAAAGTAGAGGCAGCTCTTAAAGATCCTGCAAGACCACCTGTTGTGTGGCTCCACTTGGTAGAATGTACCGGTTGTACTGAGGCTCTATTGCGAACCTCTCATCCTGATGTAGCAAGTTTAATACTTGATCTAATTTCTCTTGAATATCATGAAACCCTTATGGCTGCTGCAGGTCATCAGGCGGAAGAAAATCTTGAACGTGCTCTCGAAAAATACAGTGGCAAGCTGATTTGTGTGGTGGAAGGCGGGGTAAGCTTAAAAGACAAAGGAATTTATTGCAAGATTTCTGGTCACACTACTCTTGAACTGTTGAAAAAAGTGGCCAAGCACTCGAGTATGGTTATTGCCTATGGTACCTGTGCTTCTTTTGGCGGAGTGGCCGCAGCTTCGCCCAATCCTACTGGTGTGGTAGGAGTATCTGATGTAGTTAAGGACAAACCTTTGATCAATGTTCCTGGGTGTCCTCCAAATGGTTATAATTTGTTGGCCACTATTGCTTACATTCTTACTTTCAATAAACTCCCAGAGGTTGATTATCTTAAGCGTCCTAAATTTGCCTATGGGCGAAAAATTCATGATCATTGTGAGCGCCGTCCTCACTTTGATGAAGGCCGCTTTGTGGAGCAATTTGGCGATGAAGGCCACAAGAAAGGCTATTGTCTTTATAAGGTCGGGTGCAAAGGCCCTGTAACCTATGCTAATTGTCCGGTAATCCGTTTCTGTGATGCTGGGGTTTGGCCGGTATCAGCTGGTCATGGCTGTATTGGTTGTACAGAGCCAGACTGCTGGGATACCATGATTCCGTTCTATGAGCATGTGCCTGGTACCGAAGTGCCTTCTGGTATGGGTATTGTTGGTCAGGCCGAACGTATTGGTAAATTTGCCCTTGGAGCAGCTGCCGCAGGTATTGCCGTCCACGCTGCGGCCGGTGTAGTTAAAAAAGTAGTAACAAAAGAAAAAGAGGAGGAATAAAGTATGGCCCATAAAGTTACCATTGACCCCGTAACCAGAATTGAAGGCCATTTACGTATTGATATAGAAGTAGATGGAGGCCAGATTACTAACGCCTGGTCTTCTGGCCAGATGTGGCGTGGAATAGAACTCATAGTAAAAGGCAAAGATCCCAAAGATGCCTGGGCTTTTGTCCAACGTATTTGTGGAGTTTGTACCACGGTTCACGCTCTAGCTTCGGTAAGGGCCGTGGAAGACGCTCTAAATCTCGAAATTCCTATCAATGCTCAGTATGTGCGAAATGTAATCATGGCGGCCCACTCTTTGCACGACCACATCGTCCATTTCTATCACCTATCTGCTCTTGATTGGGTAGATGTGGTTTCTGCTCTAGAGGCAGATCCCAAAAAGGCCGCAGATTTAGCCCAAAGCATTTCTCCCTGGCCAGGAAATAATGTCAATCGTTTTCGTGAAGTGCAGGAAAAATTAAAGGCCTTTGTGGCCAGTGGCCAGCTTGGTCCCTTTGAAAATGGCTACTGGGGCCATCCGGCCATGAAGCTTCCGCCAGAAGTAAACTTAATGGCGGTTTCTCATTATCTTGAGGCCCTTGAGTACCAATATAAAGCTAACCAGATAGTAGCTATTTTTGGCGGTAAAAGTCCGCATATCCAGACAGTAGTAGTAGGAGGAGTGGCATTAGCCATTAATCCTGATAACGAAGCCACCCTTAATATGGAAAGGATTCTTTTTGCCCAAAAGCTTTTTGAAGAAGTAAAGAAATTTGTCCATCAGGTTTATCTCCCTGATGTAATCGCTGTAGGTGCCCTTTATAAAGATTGGCTTCAATACGGGGCTGGTGTTAAGAACTATCTGGCTGTGCCTGATCTTCCTCTTGACACTAAAGGAGAAACCTTTGACCTTCCTGGTGGAACTATATTCAATGGTAACCTGGCCGGCGTAAAACCGATTAAGAGCTTCAAAGATCCTTATTTCCGTGAAAACGTAGCCGAGTGTATCGCACACTCCTGGTACGAAGGTGATTGGACCAAGCATCCTTGGGAAGAAGAGACTGTTCCGCATTACACTGACTTTCAGCCTGATGGTAAGTATTCTTGGTCTAAAGCTCCGCGTTTTAAAGGTGAAGTTATGCAGGTAGGCCCTCTGGCTCAGGTGCTTGTTGGTTACGCCTTGGGTCACGAGCTTACTAAAAAATGGGTAGATTACGCTGTAGAAAAACTTTCTTCTTTGGTAGGTGGTCCGGTACCTCTTGAGGCTTTTCACTCCACTCCTGGAAGACATTTGGCACGGGCTATAAGAGCAGCTATGCTGGCCGAGCTTGGTCCCAAACATCTTAACCTTTTGACCCAAAATATTGGTCGCGGAGATCTGGAAGTTTATGTCCCGCCTAAGTTTCCTAAGGGAGTTATAAAAGGCGTAGGCTTTCATGAAGCCCCTCGCGGTACCCTTTCTCACTGGGTGGTAATTCGTGACGGACGTATAGAAAATTACCAGTGTGTGGTTCCTTCTACTTGGAATATGAGTCCACGTGATGATAAAGGGCGTATGGGGCCCTATGAGGCGGCGTTAGTAGGTAATCCCGTGGCTGATCCAGAAAAACCGCTTGAGGCCTTAAGGACTATTCATTCCTTTGATCCTTGTATTGCTTGCGCCGTACATGTTTTGAATCCTGAAAGAGAGGAGCTTATTAAGGTCAAAGCTTTATAAAATTGGGGCCGGGGCTCCGGCCTCTTTTTAATAAGGAGGTAAGTATGGGCGGTTACAGACGCGTTAAAGTTTGGAGCGTTTTAATGAGGTTATATCACTGGGCCTTTGCCCTTTCGATCGTAACCCTTTGTATTACTGGTTACTATATCCGAGATCCTTTTGTCCTGGGGGTCTGGGAAGGGATCAATACCAACTTTATTATGGCTGAAATGCGTTATATACATTTCCTAGCAGGTTATATTTTTATTGCCGCTATTATGGTGAGGCTGTACTTGTTTATTTTTGGAAATAAATATGAACGCTTTACAGATTTTATTCCCGTTACTCCTCGTAATATCAGAGGCCTTTTTATCACCATTAAACACTATTTATATCTCACCGATGAACATGTTGGTCATGGTGGTCACAACCCTCTAGCTGGAACTGCATATATGGGAATGGTGTTTCTCGGTATAATTATGATTTTGACAGGACTTTATTTAATGTATCCTGAAAATGGGATTATTTACGCCATAGGTACTGCTATTTTCGGCAATCAACAGGTAGCTCGTCTATGGCATTACTTTTTGTTCTGGATTTTTGCTATCTTTTGTATGGTGCATATATATCTAGTAGTTTGGAATGACATTTTTGGCGACGAAGGTATTATTTCTAGTATTTTTTCCGGACGTAAATATTTAAAAGATCACCATTAAATATTTCAAAGGGGCATAGTCATCGGGGGCTTTGCCCCTGATCCCCTAAAACAAAAGAAACGAGGGATTCCGAGAGCCTTTTGGCTCTATTAGAGCTATGCCTAAAACCTATCAGAGGGTTAACCGAGGATTAGGGAGTACCTTTTTCTAATCTTTCTAAATCTTTACGGTAATTTATATTATAAAAACTTAGTCCTTTTGGGTCCCATTTACGCCAGAGTTCAGGTTTTATTATAAGGGCCTTAGTATTTTTCAAGAAATCTCTTAAGGCGTTGACTTTTTTATTTTTCAGCGAAGCCTTATAAAGACCGGGAAAGGGTAAAATTTTTCCTTTTTCATCAATAAAGACGGCTATTTCGTATTGATGGGGATCAAAAAAAGAGACTAAACCTTTTAGTAATTTTTTCTGGATTAAGGGCTGGTCACAGCTTGTAACCAATAAAACTTTATTATTAGCAACATGTTTTAAAGTTTCTCTTAAAGCTACTGCTGGCCCAGCTCCTGGAAAGGGATCTTTTATAACCTTGGTAAATGTCAAACCAAAATCTTCTTGTTTTTTTACTGAAAGCCATATCTCAAAGGTAAAAGGTTTTATAGATTCGTAAACCCATTGTATTAATGGTTTGCCTTGGAGTATGGCCTGGCACTTGCCCCCTCCAAAACGGCGAGCCTCTCCTCCCGCAAGTATTAGTCCTATAGTTAGCTTATAAAAGCAATTCTTCATTTGTTTTAAAAATGTCAAACAATATTCATGAAATTATCAGCTTAAAACATTTTTGTAAAAAAAAAAGTCATAAGACAAATTTTTTAGAAAAACGGCCTAAAAGCCCTATTTAATGGGAATTAAACCTCTTTTATCGCTATTAATTTCTTAAATTTGCCTTGACACTATTTTTCGTCCAACGTATAAGGAATGGCGAAATGAGTGAACGTTCATTTAAAAAAGTTCAATTCAGCTTAATGTTCTGTTTAAAGCATAAAAATAAATAAGGAGGTAGGAGTATGCCGAGCTATGTAAACCCCGAGAAGTGTGACGGATGTAAGGGCGGCGAAAAGACAGCTTGCATGTACATCTGTCCGAACGACCTGATGATCCTTGACACTGAAGCCATGAAGGCCTACAACCAGGAACCTGATCAGTGTTGGGAATGTTATTCTTGTGTGAAGATTTGTCCTCAAGGTGCGATTATGGTCCGTCACTATGCTGACTTTGCTCCCCTTGGCGGAACTTGTCAGCCTATGCGTGGTACTACTGACATTATGTGGACCATTAAGTTCCGTAATGGTGTAGTAAAGCGCTTTAAGTTCCCGATTCGTACTACACCCGAAGGTGAAGCTGATCCCACTCTTGGTAAACCTGATCCTGATCTTTCTGCTATTGGTGATAACCGTCTTTTCACCGAGGTGGCTGATAATGTAACTCCGGCTGTGCCTGAAGCAGTAGCTTGGAAATAATTAACGAAAATAAAAATTTTTAAGATAAGGAGGTAAATTATGGCTAAGATTTGGTCTTATAATCCTGGGCTTCCTTGTGCTGAGCCTGAGATTGTAGAAAAAGAAACCGATATTCTTTTGGTGGGCGGTGGTATGGCCTGTTGCGGTGCCGCTGTAGAGGCTGTTCGTTGGGCTAAGCCTGCTGGGCTCAAGGTAACTTTGGTTGACAAGGCCGCGCTTGAGCGTTCTGGTGCGGTAGCCATGGGTCTTTCGGCTATTAATACTTACATTGGCGAAAACAAGCCTGATGACTATGTCCGCATGGTCCGTTGTGACTTGATGGGTATCATCCGTGAAGATCTTTCTTTTGACGTAGGTCGCCACGTTGATGATAGTGTTATTGCTTTTGAAGAATGGGGTCTTCCCGTCTGGAAGCGTACCGATGATGGTAAGATTCTTGACGGTGCTCAGGCCAAGGCCAAGGGTATGACCCTTAAATCTGGGGCCAAGCCAGTTCGCTCTGGTCGCTGGCAGATCATGATTAACGGTGAATCTTATAAGTGCATCGTAGCGGAAGCGGCTAAAAACGCCATGGAGCAGCTTGGTGAAAATGGCGAAATCCTTGAACGTGTATTTATAGTCCGTCCTTTGATGGACGCTAATGAACCCAACCGTTGCTGTGGTGGTGTAGGCTTTTCTGTTCGTGAAAACAAGCTCTACATCATTAAAGCTAAGGCCACCCTCTTGGCTACTGGTGGTGCGGTTAACATCTTCCGTCCTCGTTCTGTGGCTGAAGGTCAGGGTCGTGCTTGGTATCCGGTTTGGAACCCTGGTTCAGCTTACGCCATGTGTGCCATGAGCGGTGCCAAGCTTGTACTCATGGAAAACCGCTTTGTGCCTGCTCGTTTTAAAGATGGTTATGGTCCGGTTGGTGCTTGGTTCTTGCTTTTTAAAGCCCGTGCTACCAACGCTTTTGGTGAAGATTATATCGCCAAGCACAAGGGTGAACTTGAAAAGTTTAAGCCTTACAGTGAAGCTTCCGTTATCGGAACCTGCTTGCGTAACCACGCCATGCTCATTGAGATGAAAGAAGGTCGTGGTCCTATCTACATCCATACTGAGTGGGCTCTTCAGGAAGCCATGAAGACCATGGACAAGAAGGAATTCAAGAAGCTCGAAGCCGAAGCCTGGGAAGACTTCCTTGACATGTGTGTAACTCAGGCGGGTCTTTGGGCTTGCTTGAACATCGAACCTGAAAAGGTACCTTCCGAAATTATGCCTACTGAGCCTTACTTCCTTGGTTCTCACGCTGGTTGTGCTGGTGCTTGGTGCTGCGGTCCTGACGAAGATTGGGTGCCTGATCAGTATAAAGAACCCTGGAAAGAAATTGGTCTTTATAACCGTATGACCACGGTTAAAGGCATGTTCTGCGCTGGTGACACCGTGGGCGCTTGTGGTCACAAGTTCTCTTCTGGTGCTCATGCTGAGGGCCGTATTGCGGCTAAGGCTATGGTTAAGTTCTGTCTTGACAATAAAGACTATGTGCCTACTCCTAAGGAAGATCCTGAAGCTCTCAAGAAAGAGATTTATGCACCTTGGTATCGCTTTGAAGAAAATAAAGAGGCTTCTACTTCCTATGAAGTTAACCCGAATTTCCTCTTGCCTAAACAGATCCAGGCTCGTCTTATGAAACTTATGGACGAATATGTCGCTGGTATCGCTACTTTCTATCAGACGAATAAGGTCATGCTTGAACGCGGCCTTGAACTTTTGACCATGCTCAAGGAAGATATGGAAAAGGCAGCAGCTCGGGATCTCCACGAGCTCATGAGAGCCTGGGAAAACATTCACCGTGTCTGGACGGCTGAGCTTCATCTCCGCCACGTTCTCTTTAGAGAAGAAACTCGCTATCCTGGTTACTACTATCGTGCAGACTTCCCTGAGCTCAACGATGCTGAATGGCGCTGCTTCACCCTTTCTCGCTACAACCCTGAAACTGGCGAGTGGGAAATGGAGAAATTCCCTTATGTCCAGATTATTCCTGATCCTCTTGGACCGTAATGCTTGATTTGCGCTAATATAAAACTCCAGGTGCTGCCTAATAGGCGGTGCCTGGAGTTTTTTTTAACCTTATTCAGATCTGAGATTCCTTTTAAAAGGGATTTGAGTTCTGGGTAAGGAAATTTCTGTAAGGAGGCGTATATGGGAGAGGGGAAGATCCTCGTAGTAGGCGGGGGAATAAGTGGTGTTACTGCTGCCGTTGAGGCAGCCGAAATGGAATATGACGTAATTCTTATTGAAAAGGAACCCTTTTTAGGTGGTCGAGTTAATCAGCTTCGCTATTATTTTCCTAAACTTTGTCCTCCGACTTGCGGTTTGGAAATCAACTATCGCCGGATCAAAGAGAATCCACGCATTAATTTTTACACTATGGCAACCATAAAAGACATTCAGGGTGCACCGGGAAACTATAAAGTAACCGTTGAAATCGCACCTCGTTATGTAAATGAAAACTGCACCTGTTGCGGTGAATGTGAAAAGGTATGTGAAGGGGAGCGGGAAGACACTTTTAATTTTGGACTGGGAAAAACTAAGGCCATTTATTTACCCCATGAGCATGCTTTTCCCGCCCGTTACGTTCTGGACAAGTCAGCTTTAGCTGATGGCGATTTAGAAAGAATTAAAGAAGCTTGCAAGTATAATGCTATAGATCCTGATATGCAGCCTCAGACTATAACTCTAGAAGTAGGGGCTATCATCTGGGCTACTGGCTGGAAGCCTTATGACGCTAAAAAGCTTGATAATCTGAAGTACGGCCAGCCTGGTTTTGAAAATGTAATTACCAATATGCAGATGGAAAGGTTAGCCGCTCCCAATGGGCCTACGGGCGGAAAGATTGTCCGGCCTTCAGATCAGCAGGTTCCGCAAAGTATAGCTTTTGTACAGTGTGCTGGCTCAAGAGATGAGAACCACTTGCCTTATTGTTCGTATATTTGTTGCTTGGCTTCTCTTAAGCACAGTATTTATTTTGCTGAGCAAAATCCTGAAGGAAAAGTTTACTTCTTTTACATTGATATTAGAACTCCTGGCCGTTATGAAAAGTTCCTAAACAGGGCTAAAGAAGAAGCCAATATCGAATTTATTAAAGGAAAAGTTGCTGATATTCAGCAAGCCGAAAATGGTGACCTGATAGTAGTGGCTGAAGATACTCTTTCCGGGAAAAAGATCCAGAAGCAGGTGAATATGGTAGTTCTAGCTACCGGTATGCAGCCGAGCTTAGCTGGTGAGGAAGTGCCTCAGATCTTGGAGATGGACGAAAATGGTTTTGTCATTCCTAGTGAAGCTAAAGGCATGTATGCCTGTGGCTGTGCTAGGTTGCCTCTAGATGTTATGTCTTCGAATGAAACCGCAACTGCTGCGGCTTTAAAAGCTATTCAAACTTTGGTAAGGGGGTAAATCAATGGAAAAAGTAGGAGTTTTTATTTGCACCTCCTGTAATATTGGCGATCGTTTGGAAATTGGAGATCTTGAAGCGGCAGCCAATGAACAGGGCTGTGCTTATTGTGCTTCTATGCCCTTTCTTTGTGGTAAAGAAGGGGTAGAAGCTATAAAAAAAGCTATTCAGGAAAATGAGCTTGATAGCGTGGTAATTTGTGCCTGTTCATCTAGGGTAAATTACGACGTATTTGATTTTGGCAAAAAATTGCCGGTAGTGCGAGTTAGCTTACGTGAAGAGGTAGTTTGGTCTCGTTGGCCTAAACTTGAAGAAGGTCAAGAAATGCCCGAAGATGAAAGCCAGATTGAGTTTGCTGAAGGGGTGTCCTTTAAAGATGAACTTATGGCTCTGGCTAAAGATTATGTTCGTATGGGTGTAGTTAAGGCTCAAAAGATCGCCCCGCCTGAGCCTTATAAACTTGAAGGGGAAATTTGTAAGAAGATATTAGTTATGGGTGGTGGTGTAGCTGGTCTTACGGCGGCTTTGGAAGTAGCCAAGGCTGGTTACGAGGCCTTACTGGTAGAGAAGGAAAATGAGCTTGGTGGTTTTGTGGCTAAGATGAAAAAGCAGCTTGAACCTGGCCATCCTTACAAAAATCTTGTTGATCCTGTGGTTAAAAAGCTTATAGAAGATGTTCAAGCTAATGACAAAATTCAAGTGGTAACCGGAGCTACGGTAGAAAAGATTGCTGGAGCTCCTGGGGCCTTTAAAGTTACTTATAATGCGGGTGGCAACGAAGAAACTGTTGACATTGGGGCTATTGTAGTGGCTACAGGTTGGAAGCCCTATGACGCTACAAAACTTGAAGAGCCTTATGGATATGGGAAGTATCCCGATGTAGTAACTAATATTCAGTTTGAAGAGATGCTTGCCAAGGGCGAGCTTAAACGTCCGTCTGATGGTTCTCCGGTTAAAAGTGTTGCTTTTATTCAGTGTGCTGGTCAGCGTGATGAAAATCATCTTCCATACTGTTCAGGAGTGTGTTGTCTCGCTTCATTAAAACAGGCCAAACTTTTGCGGGAAATGGATAGCGAGGCTAAAGCGTATATCTTCTACAAAGATATGCGCACTATGGGGATTTACGAAAACTTTTATTTGGCCCTTCAGGACGATCCTGGTGTCTTTTTGACCAAGGCTGAATTTAAGGGGCTTGCCCAGGCTGATGACGGCCGTTTGGTGGTAGAAGTAGGAGAAACTTTGTTGGGTGATGATATGGCTGTACCTGTTGATTTGGTCGTCTTGGCCACGGGTATGGTCCCCACTACGGCTGATGATCCTATTATCCCTCTTGAATACCGTCAGGGTCCTGGTTTCCCTGAACTTGAACTATTTAGCGGCTATGCGGATTCAAACTATATATGCTTCCCTTATGAAACCAGACGGACCGGAATTTATGCGGCTGGTTGTGTGCATCAGCCTATGGCTACAGCTCAGGCCATGGAAGATGCGGCTGGAGCGGCTCTAAAGGCTATTCAGTGTTTGAAGGCGGTAGAAATGGGGCATGCTGTCCATCCGCGTACCTGGGATTTTGCTTATCCGGAGTTTAATTTTAAGCGTTGTACCCAGTGTAAACGTTGTACCGAAGAATGTCCTTTTGGGGCCCTTGATGACGATCCTGAAGGCACCCCGATGCCTAATCCTACGCGTTGTAGGCGTTGTGGAACCTGTTTTGGCGCCTGTCCCGAAAGGGTCATTAATTTCAAGGACTACAATATTGACATGGGTAGCTCCATGCTTAAGGCCTGTGAGATGCCTGAGCCCGAATATGGTCAGTATAGAGTCGTGGCTTTTATCTGTGAGAATGATGCCCTGCCAGCCCTTGATATGGCCGCTTATCATCGTAAAAATGTTCCACTTTCTATACGCTTTATTCCGGTTCGATGCCTAGGGGCAGTGAATGTGGCCTGGATTAGAGATGCTATGAGTGGAGGTTGGGACGGAGTACTTATGCTTGGTTGTAAATATGGTGAAAATTATCAATGTCACTTTATTAAAGGTAGTGAGCTTGCTAATCGTCGTATGGAAAACGTAGCTGAAACCTTACAGCAGTTAGCCCTTGAACCCGAACGAGTGGTAATTAAAACGGTATCTATTGACGAATACGAAGAATTGCCTAAACTGCTTCAGGAATTTCAAGAAGCACTTGAAGCTGTGGGAGAAAGCCCCTTTAAAGGTTGGTAAGGAGGTAGAGATATGTCTCATCATTATGTCGAACCGGATTTAAAGTTTGTTGAAGGTGTTATTGCCTCAGGTGGTGATACGGTAAAGCGTTGTTACCAGTGTGCCACCTGTGCGGTGGTGTGTCCTCTTTCCACAGAGGATGTGCCTTTTCCGCGAAAGCAGATGATTCTGGCCCAGTGGGGAATGGCGGACAGAGTGGCCAAGGATCCAGCTATCTGGCTCTGTCACCAGTGTAGTGACTGCACGGCATATTGTCCTCGTGGGGCAAGGCCAGGGGATGTTCTTTCAGCTATAAGGGCCATGGCTATAAGGGAGTTGGCTGAGCCTAAGTTTCTCTGGTCTCTTTACAATAGCCTAGCAGGGACCGTTTTGCTTTTTGGTTTTGCTTTAGCGGTTATTTTTGCTATGCTTTTAATTGTTCATCAGGGGTTACCAGAGCTTGAATCACCGGTGCGTTTCTCTCATGGGCTATTTCACGGTTTTTTACCGGTGTTAGCGGTTGACGCTATCTTTTTACCTGTAGCTGGTTTTGCCGCGATAATTGCTTGGCGAGGAATAAGTAATCTCTGGCGTCAATTAAATGAAGGAGCCAATATCCCTGTTGCTTATCGGGCAACCACCTGGGAATTAATAAAAGACCATGTAATCCCTGTTTTTAAAGAAATTCTTAATCACGAGCGTTTCAAGAAGTGTGTAGCTAATTTGCCAAGATATAGTGGTCACCGTTTAGTTCTTTGGGCCTTTATTATTCTTTTCTTTGTTACCATGGTGGTGTTTTTCTTTGCCGATATTGTGGGAACAATTACTGGAAACGAGATTTTCCACACCCCATGGCCTCTTTGGAATCCCATAAAAATTCTTGGAAATCTTGGTGGTTTCATTTTAATTTATGGAGCCATTCTTTTGATCCAGAACCGTAAGGCCAAAGAGGCTGAAGGTATAATGCGCAGTTCCTATAGTGACTGGTTTTTTCTTTATTTAGTTCTTTTTGTCGGCATTACTGGTCTTGCGGCTCAATATCTTCGTATCTTTGATCTTAAAATTGCCTACTTTGTTTACGTAGCACATTTAGCCTGCATCTTTGTCCTATTTTTAGGACTCCCTTATTCTAAGTTTGCTCACCTTCTTTACAGGACTACGGTTATGGTTTTTGATCATTATATGGCTGGAGTGAGAACCAAAATGGCCGCCGCTACCGCTGCGCTTTCTCAGCCTAAAGCTCAAGAAGAGCCTGTAGAAACAGAGGCCATCCAGGCCGAGGAATCTTCTGAAAAGAAAGAAGCTTAGTTCTTGACATTAATTTAACTATTGTTATATTTCGGTTACGGCAGGTCAGGGCATACTTGGCCTGCCGTTTTTGTGGAGAGGTTCCCGAGTGGCCAAAGGGGTCGGGCTGTAAACCCGATGGCGTAGCCTTCGGAGGTTCGAATCCTCCCCTCTCCACCAATTTAGAAAATTGGGAGCGGGAATAGCTCAATTGGTAGAGCATCAGCCTTCCAAGCTGAGGGTTGCGGGTTCGAGTCCCGTTTCCCGCTCCATTTTTTATTGAGCCCACGTAGCTCAGGAGGTAGAGCACTTCCTTGGTAAGGAAGAGGTCACCGGTTCGAGTCCGGTCGTGGGCTCCATTTATTTTGGCTTGATCAACTTGATCAAAAAGTAAACATCGAACTTCTTGAGGAGGAGAGGAAATGAGTAAGCAGAAGTTTGAGAGGCGTAAGCCGCATTTAAACATTGGGACGATTGGTCACATTGACCACGGAAAAACGACATTGACCAGTGCCATAACCAGGGTGCTTTCTACCAAGGGATGGGCGGAATGGATTCCGTTTGATAATATTGACCGTGCGCCTGAGGAGAAGCAGAGGGGGATTACCATTCAGTTGGCGCACGTTGAGTATGAGACAGAGAAGCGCCACTATGCCCACGTGGACTGTCCTGGGCACGCTGACTATATCAAGAACATGATTACGGGAGCGGCACAGATGGACGGAGCTATTTTGGTAGTAGCGGCCACTGATGGTCCTATGCCGCAGACCCGTGAGCACATATTGTTGGCGCGTCAGGTTAACGTTCCGGCTATCGTGGTATTTATGAACAAAGTTGACATGGTAGATGACGAAGAGCTTTTGGAGTTGGTAGAGCTTGAGATTCGGGAGTTGCTTTCTAAGTATGATTTTCCTGGAGACGATGTGCCGGTGATAAGGGGGAGTGCGTTAAAGGCGCTAGAGTGTGGATGTGGGAAGGAGGATTGTGAGTGGTGTGGGAAGATATGGGAATTAATGAAGGCGGTAGATGAGTATATACCTGAGCCCAAGAGGGAGGTAGACAAGCCGTTCTTGATGCCGGTTGAGGACGTATTCAGCATAAGTGGACGAGGGACGGTGGTGACAGGTAGGGTAGAAAGAGGAGTGATAAGGCCTGGAGATGAAGTAGAGATAGTAGGGCTTAGGCCGACGATAAAGACAGTGGCGACTAGTGTAGAGATGTTCAGGAAGATACTTGATGAGGGTCTTCCAGGAGACAACGTAGGGATATTGTTAAGAGGAGTAGGGAAGGACGAGGTAGAGAGGGGTCAGGTATTAGCGCAGCCTGGTAGTATCACGCCGCATACCAAGTTTAAGGCAGAGGTATATATATTGACGAAGGAAGAGGGAGGGCGGCACACGCCGTTTTTCAATGGATATAGGCCACAGTTTTATTTTAGGACGACGGATGTAACAGGAGTAGTGACGTTGCCAGAGGGAGTAGAGATGGTGATGCCGGGAGACAATGTGGAGTTTGAGGTACAGTTGATAAAGCCGGTGGCGATGGAAGAGGGTTTACGTTTTGCGATAAGAGAAGGTGGCCGCACAGTAGGTGCTGGTGTTGTTACCAAGATTTTGGAATAGGGTGATAGGTTATGGCAAAATCAGACGTTCGGATTACTATTCATTTGCAGTGTACGGTTTGTAAGAGGCGTAACTATACAACTACTAAAAATCGCAGGAATACACCGGATAAACTTGAATTAAAAAAATATTGTCCTTGGGATCGTAAACACACGATTCACAGGGAAGTTAAAGCTAAATAGTGCAGGCCAGTAGCTCGAACGGCTAGAGCACCGGACTCCAAATCCGGGGGTTGGGGGTTCGAATCCCTCCTGGCCTGCCATTTTTCTTGTTTGGGAGAAAGAGATGGCCAAAAGAAGGACTCGGAAACAACGGATGGCATCTGTGTCTGGATCTGGAGCTTCGTCTGACAAGGGCGAGGCTAAGGTGGTTCCTCTGCAACGTGAGGAGAACTTTATTCATAGAGCCAAGAACTTTTTTGTGGAAGTTAAGGTAGAGTTTAAAAAAATTACCTGGCCTACTCGTAAAGAAACTTTGGCCACTACTACAGCCGTTGTTAGTTTTACGTTGTTTGTGTCTTTTTATTTGGGCATTGTAGATATGGTTCTTTCTAAATTAGTTCAATGGTTGGTTTACTAAGATGGCACAGCAATGGTTTGTCGTTTACGTATATGCGGGTTTTGAAAGGGAAATAGGGCAAAAGTTAAGAGAAGCTCTTGAGGCGGCTGGTCTAAGCGATAAAATTTCAGAGATTGTAGTGCCGCCTGAAAAAATTATTGAGATTATTGGCCTAGAGTCTGGCCCTGTGGCTAGACGCTTTTATCCGGGCTATGTGCTTATAAAGGCAGAGCCTGAGGATCAAGTTTTTGAAGTCATTAAAAAGATTGACAAAGTGGTAGGATTTATGGGTGGAGAAAAACCTCTGCCCTTGCGTGAGGAAGAGGCCAAAAAGATTATTGAACGTCTTAAGGTTGCTGAGATTAAACCTAAGCCGAGGTATCAGTTTCAAGAGGGTGATCGCGTACGTGTTACCCAGGGGCCTTTTGCAAACTTTCACGGTGTGGTAACAGAAGTTAAGCCTGATAAAGGTAAGGTTAAAGTTTTAGTTAGTATTTTTGGGCGAGAAACTCCAGTTGAGTTAGAATTTGCCCACGTACAGAAAATTTAGTTCGGGGTGATGTAGTATGGCCAAAAAAGTAATAGCGGTTATTAAGCTTCAGCTTCCAGCTGGTCAGGCAAACCCTTCCCCTCCTGTAGGGCCTGCGCTTGGTCAGCACGGTGTAAACATAATGGAATTTTGTAAGGCCTTTAACGCTAAGACTAAAGGCCAGGAAGGAATGATTATACCGGCGGTTATTACGGTATATGCTGATCGTTCTTTTACCTTTATTTTGAAGACACCACCAGCTTCGGTCTTGCTTAAAAAAGCAGCTGGTATTGAAAAAGGTGCTTCTGATCCGAAGAGAGAAAAGGTCGGCCAGGTGACTAAAAAGCAGGTTGAAGAAATAGCCAAGATAAAAATGCCAGACCTTCAGGCGGCAGACTTAGAAGCAGCTATGCGTACCATAGAAGGTACAGCGCGTAGTATGGGAATAGAAATTGTAGAGGGGTAAATTATGGCACGCGGAAAAAAGTATGCAAATGCTTTGGCAAAAATAGACCGTTCTAAAAGATATGACTTTGAAGAAGCGGTTAAATTAGCCCTTGAAAATGCTTATGCCAAGTTTGATGAAAGTGTTGATGTAGCAGTGGTTTTAGGGGTTGACCCTCGCCATGCCGATCAGATGGTCCGTGGTTCAGTGGTTTTGCCTCACGGTACAGGTAAAACCCAGCGTGTAGCAGTTTTTGCCAAGGGAGATAAGGCCAAAGAAGCTGAGGCTGCGGGTGCAGATTATGTAGGGGCTGAAGACCTGGTTAAGAAAGTTCAGGAAGGTTGGCTTGATTTTGATAAGGCTGTAGCTACTCCTGATATGATGCCGCTTGTAGGCCGTATTGGTAAAATTCTTGGTCCACGTGGTTTGATGCCTAGCGCCAAAACGGGGACGGTTACCTGGGATGTGGCTAAAGCAGTTAAAGAGATTAAGTCAGGAAAGGTTGATTTTAAAGTTGATAGAGCTGGAGTGGTTCATGCGCCGGTAGGTAAGGTTTCTTTCGGTCCTCAGAAGATTCTTGAAAATCTGGCAGCGTTTTTTGATGCTATAATTAAGGCCAAACCTTCTGGCGCTAAAGGGCAATATATAAAAAATATTACCCTTTCTACTACTATGGGTCCTGGTATTAAAATAGACCCTGCAGCAGTAAAAGACCTTCTTGAAAAGTATGGGCGCGACTAGCCTTTAATTTTTGTGATTTCCCGGTAGAGTCCCCCGGGAGGTCGCGGGCCGAAAGGCCAGTCAAAGACAGTAGGTACACCCAGGGTGTTTAATCGGATCAACAGATCCGGCCTACCTAGACCATGGGTGGCCTCTGCCTTTGACATTTAAATGTCAAAGGAAAGGGGGGAGAGAGTATTGCTTACTAGAAAACAGAAAGAAGAAATAGTTCAAAAGCTACGTAAAGAATTTGAAGAAGTTCCTGCCGTATTTGTGACCACCTTCCGTGCTATGACTGCCGAAGAAAGCAATGAACTTCGCAAAAAGTTACGTGAAAAGGGTGCACGTTATCAGGTGGTCAAAAATACCCTATTGAGAAGGGCCAGCAGCGGGACTCCTGCTGAGCCTTTGCAGGAATTTATTGAAGGTCCTACTGGAGTAGCCATTTGTTACGAAGACCCAGTAGAAGTGGCCAAAGTTCTGGTAGAGTTTGCCAAGGAACACGAAAGTTTGATTAATCGCGGAGGGGTTCTTGGTGGCAAGCCATTAGAGGCAGCTTCTCTTGAAGCGCTGGCCAAGGTGCCACCGCGCGAGGTACTTATGGCCCAGCTTCTTGGGCTCTTACAAGCGCCTATGGCTCAGTTTGTACAGCTTATGGCGGCGGTGCCACGTAATTTCTTGTTTGCCCTTAATGCCATTAAAGAAAAGAAGGCTGAAGAAGCGGCTTAAATTTTAGAAATAAGGAGGAATGTAAAATGGCAGTAACAAAAGAAGAAGTAATTGAATTTATCAGTAATATGACTGTTTTGGAGTTGGCAGAGTTTATTAAAGAACTTGAAGATAAGTTTGGTGTGTCTGCTGCGGCTCCGGTAGCAGCAGTGGCTGCGGCTCCTGGTGCGGCTCCTGGTGCCGAGGCAGCCCCAGCCGAAGAAAAGACTGAATTTGACGTAATTCTTGCAGGAGTTACCGGTAACAAGATTCAGGTTATTAAAGAAGTTCGAGCTATCACCGGTCTTGGACTTAAAGAAGCCAAAGAACTGGTTGAAAGTGCACCTAAGCCTGTTAAAGAAGGTGTGTCCAAAGAAGAGGCTGAAGAGCTCAAAAAACGTCTTGAGGAAGCTGGCGCAAAGGTTGAAATTAAGTAAAAAATAGGTATTTTTATAGCTAAAAGAGGGACCTGTCCTCGGTTAGGAGGAAGGTCCCATCTTGCGTTTTATCATTTCTTAAGGGAGGCGAAAGCCTATGTCAGAAGATCTTAGCATTATTCCCGGCCGTGTACGTAAAAATTTTGGTCGTGTTAAGCCTATCCTTGATGTGCCCTATCTTATAGCCATTCAAAAAGAATCTTACAAGCGTTTTTTGCAAGCTGATGTAGCTCCAGAAGCCAGAGAAGAAAGTGGTATTCAAGGGGCATTAAAAAGCGTTTTTCCAATTGTAGATTACACTGGTACCTGTGAACTTGAATTCGTAGATTATTCTATTTTACCTCCCAAATATACACCTGATGAATGCCGTGAAAAGGGGCTTACCTATGAAGCTCCCATGCGGCTTAGGGTGCGCTTGCTTACTTATGACATAGATCCTGATACAGGTGACAAAAGTATTCGCGATATCAAAGAGCAGGAAATCTATTTTGGCACTGTACCTTTAATGACGGAAGATGGGCTTTTTATCATTAATGGTACGGAAAGAGTAGTAGTTAACCAACTTCAGCGCTCTCCGGGTATATTTTTTGATCATGACAAGGGAAAAACTCATGCCAGTGGTAAAGTACTTTATTCGGCAAGGGTTATTCCCACTCGTGGTTCCTGGCTTGATTTTGAGTTTGACCACCGTGATTATCTTTATGTTCGCATAGATCGCCGTCGTCGCTTTCCGGTAACAACCTTTTTAAAGGCTCTTGGATTATCTACTGAAGAAATACTTACTACTTTTTATCCAATCGAAAAATACATTATTAAGCCCAATAGCATCGAAAAGATAGTAAATCCTGAGACATTGCTTGGGCAAAAGGCCCTTCTCGATATTTATCATCCTGAGACAGGGGAAGTCATTTTAAAGAAAGGACGCAAGATTACCAAGGCGGCTTTAAAACGCATTCAAGAGGCCGGTCTAGAGACCATTCCTGTACCTGAGGAAGAATTCTTGGGTAAGGTGGTGGCTAGAGACGTAATAGACCCTAACACCGGCGAAGTTATTATTTCTTGCAATGCGGTAGTTGATAAAGAAACCCTTGAGAGATTGCGAGAAGCCGGCATTGAAGAGATAGAGTGTCTTTATATGAGTCTTCACCGTCATACACCTTGTTTACGCGATACCCTTACTTTAGACAAAGCTCACACGCAGGAAGAGGCCTTGATAGAGATTTACCGCCGTCTTCGTCCTTCAAGTCCGGCCAACCTTGAAGTAGCTAGAGCTTATTTCCAGTCACTCTTTTTCGATCCAAGTACGTATGACCTTTCAGAAGTTGGCCGTTATAAAATGAACAAACGTTTGGGACTTGATATTCCCATAAATGTTCGTGTGCTTACTAAAGAAGATATTTTAGCCACTTTAAAGCATCTTATTTATCTTAAAGAAATTGAAGGCCCGGTAGATGATATTGACCATCTTGGTAATCGTCGGGTGCGTTCGGTGGGAGAGCTTGTTGAGAATCAGATGCGGGTAGGTTTAGTGCGTATGGAGCGGGCTATTCGTGAGCGCATGACTTTGCAGGATGTAGAAGCCCTTATGCCTAATGATCTTATAAACCCCAAACCGGTCACCTCTGCTTTAAGAGAATTTTTCGGGCAAGGCCAGCTTTCTCAGTTTATGGATCAGACCAATCCACTTTCCATGATGACGCACAAGCGTCGTCTTTCGGCCTTAGGTCCTGGTGGACTTACCAGAGAGCGGGCTGGTTTTGAAGTACGAGACGTTCATCATACCCATTACGGCCGTATTTGTCCTATTGAGACACCAGAAGGTCCTAATATCGGACTTATCGTCTCTCTTACTACCTATGCTAAGATAAATCGCTATGGCTTTATAGAGACCCCGTATCGCAAGGTGCTAAATGGCAAGGTAACCAACGAAGTTGTCTATATGAGTGCCCTTGATGAGGGAGATAACATTATCGCTCAGGCCACTATAGAAATAGACAAAGATGGAAATATTATCCAGGAGCTTGTCCCGGCACGTAAGGCTGGTGATTTCATAATGGCTCCCAAAGAAACGGTGAATTACATTGATCTTACGCCGGTTCAGGTAGTCAGTGTTTCTTCTTCTTTGATCCCGTTTCTTGAGCATGATGACGCTAACCGTGCGCTCATGGGGTCTAACATGCAGCGTCAGGCAGTGCCATTAATTCGCACCGAGGCTCCGCTGGTAGGCACCGGCATGGAAAAGTACGTGGCGCGTGACTCCGGGTTTACCATTATTGCTGAGGCTGACGGTGTGGTTGAAGATCTTGATGCTACTCGTTTAGTGGTACGTTACGAAACTGAAAACGGGGATATCCCAGAAGTAAAGATCTATAAGCTTATTAAGTGGCGCAAGTCTAATCAAAATACCACCTTTACTCAGAAGCCAGTGGTGCAACCTGGTCAGAGGATAAAAAAAGGCCAGGTCTTGGTTGACGGTCCTTCTACCAGCCAGGGTGAAATTGCTCTAGGGAAAAACATCCTGGTGGCTTTCATGCCCTGGCGTGGTTATAACTTTGAAGACTCCATTGTTATTTCTGAACGGCTGGTACGTGACGATGTTTTTACCTCTATTCATATAGAAGAATTTGAGTGTATCGCTCGGGAGACTAAGCTTGGGCGTGAAGAAATTACCCGTGATATTCCAAACGTAGGAGAAGAGGCCTTAGAACGCCTTGATGCCAGCGGTATTGTTAAGGTTGGTGCCTATGTAAAGCCAGGAGATATTCTGGTTGGTAAAGTAACTCCTAAGGGGGAGACCCAGCTTTCACCTGAAGAAAAGCTTCTCAGGGCCATTTTTGGTGAAAAGGCAAGTGATGTAAAAGACACTTCTTTAAGGGTGCCTCCTGGCATTGAAGGAATCGTGATAGACGCCAAAGTCTTTACGCGCAAAGGCCTTGAAAAAGACGCTCGGGCCAAAGAAATAGAAGACCGTGAAATTGCAAGGCTTCTTAAAGATCAGGAAGAATTTTTAGAAGTGTTACGTCGGAGTATTTTGAAGCGTCTTGAGCGCCATCTCACTGGAAAGACGGCGGCGGCTACTATAGAAGTCAGAGGCGAGGTAGTTATAGAGAAAGGGGAGCCTATTACACCTGAAGTTCTGGCCAAGGTTCCTTTTATGAAGATCCGTGAATTGGCTGGCGGCCGTAAGAAGGATCCGGTTGTAGAAGATATTTTGCGTGATTACGAAGCCAAAGAAGCACAAATTAGAAAACAGATCGAAGAACGCATCAATCGTATGAAGAAGGGAGATGAGTTGCCTCCTGGAGTTCTTAAAGTGGTAAAAGTTTATGTGGCTATGAAGCGCAAGCTTCAGCCAGGAGATAAAATGGCTGGTCGTCACGGAAACAAAGGTGTGGTTTCCAAGGTGGTACCCATTGAGGATATGCCCTATCTCCCTGATGGTACTCCAGTAGACATGGTACTTTCTCCACTGGGAGTGCCTTCTCGTATGAATATTGGGCAGATCCTTGAAACACATCTCGGCTGGGCTTCTAAGGAAGTTGGTAAAAAGATAGCCGAATTAGCTAAAGCCTATCAGGTAGAAGCAGTAAAGCAATTTCTGGCGGAAATTTTCGGGCCAGAAGAGCTTGAAGAGTTTCTTAGAGATAAGACCGATGAAGACATCTTGCGTTTTGCTGCTACCTTTGAAGATGGTTTGGCGGTAGCTACGCCAGTATTTGATGGCGCTAAAGAGCCACAAATCAAAAAGCTCCTTAAGCTAGCTGGCCTTTCTGAAACTGGTCAGACAGTGCTTTACGATGGTATGTCAGGAGAACCTTTCCGCGAGCCGGTGACAGTGGGTTATATGTATATGCTAAAGCTTCATCACCTGGTGGAAGACAAGATTCATGCTCGTTCTACCGGGCCTTACTCCCTTATTACCCAGCAGCCGCTTGGTGGAAAGGCCCAGTTTGGTGGGCAGCGTCTCGGTGAGATGGAAGTCTGGGCCATGGAGGCTTACGGAGCAGCTTATGCCCTTCAGGAGTTCCTTACCGTTAAAAGTGACGATGTAACTGGCCGTACCCGTATGTATGAGCGCATTGTTAAAGGGAATAATTTCCTTGAAGCAGGTCTTCCTGAAAGCTTCAAAGTATTGGTTAAAGAACTCCAGGGTCTTTGCCTTGACGTAGAGATGATTGAAGAAGAATAACGAATCACCGGTAGGTCCCTTTTAGGGACCTACCTAAAAAATTTTTTAAGGGGTGAGAGATATGGAAGATCTCCTTTCCTATTTTTCCAAGCCAAAAGATCCCATGAATATCAAAGCGATAAGGCTTGGGCTTGCTTCTCCAGAAAAGATTCTTGAATGGAGTCACGGAGAAGTCAAGAAACCTGAAACCATTAACTACCGTACTTTAAAACCAGAAAGAGACGGGCTTTTCTGTGCCAAAATATTTGGTCCTGTTAAGGACTACGAGTGTCTCTGCGGAAAATATAAACGCATGAAACACCGCGGTGTTATTTGTGAAAAGTGTGGTGTTGAAGTGATTCAAAGCAAAGTGCGCCGTGAACGCATGGGGCATATAAGTCTTGCAGCCCCGGTGGCCCATATTTGGTATCTTCGGAGTATTCCTAGCAAAATCGGGGCCCTTCTTGATATGACCTTAAAAGAACTTGAGCGCGTTCTTTATTTTGAAAGCTTTGTGGTTACGGAAAGCGAAATTCCAGAGGTTCCGGTAGGCAAAGTTTTAAATGAAGAAGAGTATCAGAATCTTCTTCAGGCTCATGGGCCGAAGTTCAAAATTGGCATTGGAGCTGAGGCTATAAAGACTATACTTCAGAATCTCAACCTGGAGGAACTTTCCAAAGAGTTGCGGGAAGAGATGGCCAAGACCCGCAGTGAGGCTAAACGCAAAAAGCTTGGTAAACGTCTGCGTATCGTGGAAGCCCTTAAAGAGTCTGGGAATAAACCTGAATGGATGATACTTGATGTTATCCCTGTAATCCCACCGGATTTGAGGCCACTTGTGCCCCTTGAAGGCGGACGTTTCGCCACCTCTGATTTGAACGATCTTTATCGACGGGTTATCAACCGCAATAATCGGCTCAAACGCTTGATGGACCTTGATGCTCCTGACATCATTGTGCGCAATGAGATGCGCATGCTCCAGGAAGCGGTGGACACTTTATTTGACAACGGCCGCCGTGGACGGCCTGTTACAGGGCCAAATCGCAGGCCGCTTAAGAGTCTTTCTGATATGCTCAAAGGTAAGCAGGGCCGTTTCCGGCAGAACCTCCTTGGTAAACGGGTGGACTACTCTGGGCGTTCGGTTATTGTGGTGGGGCCTGAGCTCAGGATGCACCAGTGTGGGCTTCCTAAAAAGATGGCCTTAGAGCTTTTTAAGCCTTTTATCTATAACTGGCTTGAGAAAAATGGTCACGTAACCACCATTAAAAGTGCTAAAAAGATGGTGGAAAAAGAAGATCCCCTGGTCTGGGATGCCCTTGACGAAATCGTAAAAGAACATCCGATTATGCTAAACCGTGCTCCAACTCTTCACCGCCTTGGTATTCAGGCCTTTGAGCCCATTCTTATCGACTCTAAGGCCATACAGCTTCATCCACTGGTGTGTGTGGCTTATAACGCTGACTTTGACGGTGACCAGATGGCCGTTCATCTGCCTCTTTCCGTTGAAGCCCAAACTGAATGCCGGGTGCTTCTCCTTTCCACCAATAACATTTTGCTTCCGGCAAGTGGTATTCCGGTGGTTTATCCCACTCAGGACATGGTACTTGGGATCTTTTACATCACTCAGGAACGGCCTTTTGCTAGGGGAGAAGGCCGTATTTTTGCCAACAGAGAAGAGGCTATTCTTGCTTATGAAGAAGGTGAGGTTGATCTTCAGGCCAAAGTCAAAGTGCGCATGGACGGCAAGCTGGTAGAGACCACCGTGGGGCGGGTACTTTTTTCCACCATTGTGCCTGAGGAAATCAAGTTTGAAGAATACAACAAGCCTTTGGCTAAAAAGGCCTTGCAGCAATTAATTGACCTTTCCTATCGTCGGGCTGGGGCTAAAAAGACAGTTATCTTTGCCGACAAAATGAAAGATATGGGTTATTACTTCGCCACCAAAGCGGCCCTTTCTATTTGCTTAGACAATATGCAGATTCCGGCTAAAAAGCAGCAGCTCCTTGAAGAGGCCGAGAAAAAAGTCCGCGAAATCTGGGAACAGTACCAGGAAGGTCTTATCACCGATGGTGAAAGATACAACAAGGTAGTTGACGTCTGGGCTACGGTAACAGAGCAGGTTACCGAAGAAATGATTAAAGAAATGGAAACTAAAGAGTATGTCAGCCCGGACGGGAAGAAAAAGAAAAAAGGGCCTAGTGGAAACCCTCTTTACATCATGGCTTACTCTGGTGCTCGTGGTTCTAAAGACCAGATTCGCCAGCTGGCTGGTATGCGTGGTTTGATGGCCAAGCCTACTGGTGAGATTATTGAAACGCCTATTAAATCCAACTTCCGTGAAGGTCTTTCGGTGCTTGAATACTTTATTTCCACTCACGGTGCGCGCAAAGGTTTAGCAGACACGGCTCTTAAGACGGCTAACGCTGGTTATCTTACTCGTCGTCTGGTGGATGTGGCGCAAGATTGCACCATTACTGAAGAAGACTGTCACACCATTGACGGTATTGAAGTGGGCCACCTGATTGAAGGTGGTGAAATTATGGAGCCCGTGTGGGATCGTGTGCTTGGCCGTGTGGCTCTGGAAGATGTAGAAGATCCTGTTACCGGTGAAATACTTATTCGTGCCAATGAAGAGATCGACGAAAAAGCTGCGGAAAAACTCCGAGAGGCAGGTATTGAAAAAGTAACCATTCGTTCAGTGCTTACCTGCCAGAGCAAATATGGTGTGTGTGCCAAGTGTTATGGCCGAGATCTTGCAACTGGTCGTTTAGTGGAAATAGGTGAAGCGGTAGGTGTTATAGCGGCGCAGTCAATTGGTGAGCCGGGAACCCAGCTTACCATGCGTACTTTCCACATTGGTGGTACGGCTAGTCGGGCAGCTGAGCAGTCGGAACACCGGGCTCAAAGCCAGGGTATAGTTAAGTTTATCAATTTGCGTACAGTTAGGACTGACAGGGGCTATCTGGTGGCTATGAATCGTCAGGGCGAGATTGCTATCATAACTCCTGACGGCCGCGAAAAAGAGCGTTATCCGGTGGTTTATGGAGCTCGCATTCTTGTAGAAGAAGGCCAGAAGGTAAATCCCGGAGACCTTCTAGTTGAATGGGATCCCTTTACTATTCCCATTATTACGGAAGTTTCCGGGCGAGTTAAGTTTGGAGACATCATAGAAGGTGTTACTGTTGACGAAAGGACTGACCCGATTACCGGTAAGGTAAGTATCATAGTGAGGGAATACAAACATACGGACTATCGCCCACGTATCTCTATTAAAGACGAACGCGGGCGCACCGTTAAAATTCCTGGCAAGGGTCATGCTCGTTATCTTCTGCCTGTAGGTGCCATTCTTACGGTTAACGAGGGCGATGAGGTTAAGGCCGGAGATATTATCGCTAAGATCCCTCGTGAGACCACCAAGACTAAAGATATTACCGGTGGTCTGCCAAGAGTGGCGGAGCTTTTTGAAGCCCGCAAACCTAAAGAATTTGCCATTATCAGTGAAATTGACGGTATAGTCCATTTTGATAAGGAAATTAAAGGTAAAAGAAAGCTTATCATCCAGCCTGAAGTAGGTGATCCTAAAGAATACTTAATCCCTAAAGGCAAGCACATTGCCGTTCACGAGGGGGATTATGTTAGGGCAGGTGAGCCCTTGATTGAAGGTTCTCCTAACCCGCACGATATTTTGCGAGTTAAAGGCGTAAAGGGGCTCGCGCGCTTTCTGGTAGAAGAGATTCAGGAAGTTTATCGTCTTCAGGGTGTGCGCATTAATGACAAGCACTTTGAAGTTATTGTGCGCCAGATGCTCAAGAAGGTTAAGATTCGCGAAGTAGGTGATACCAACTTCATGCTGGGTGAGCTGGTGGATAAGACCCGCTTCCAGGAAGAAAACGAACGTGTGCTGGCTATGGGAGGGCGTCCGGCTGTAGCTGAGCCTTTGATTTTAGGAATTACCAAGGCCTCGCTGGCGGTGGAAAGCTTTCTCGCGGCAGCTTCTTTCCAGGAAACCACCAAGGTGCTTACCGAAGCCTCTCTGGCCGGCAAGGTGGATTATCTACGGGGCTTGAAGGAAAATATCATTATTGGACGCTTAATTCCTGCGGGAACCGGTCGTGTTTATTACGACATGAAAGAAGAACAAAGAGCCAAAAAATCGCCTTCTGGTCTATCTGAATTGACTGCTTAACTATGTAATTTGAGACTAGCTTTAAAAGGCGGCCTTTAGGCCGCCTTTTTTGTTCAATAGCCCCGAGTTCAAATTTATCTTCCCCGGGCTTAGAGTTTTAAAAGCTATAAGCATAAACCTTAAAAAGCTTTATTTTTGTAAATCCCGTGAGAGTAAAAGAAAGTCAAAGTAAAGAACTTTGTATTGAAAGACTGCTTCGTCCGTACGGGGTCGCAGCGACTAAATGGCTGATGGCCGATGGCAGATAGCTATTGGCGCAGAGACTGCTTCGTCGCCTACGGCTCCTCACCGTAACAAATATGGTAAGTGCTTGCAATGACAACGGAGGTAAAGGCTCACCGTAAGACCGGAAACGAGTCATTGTATGGTGCGTTAGCAGCCGAAGCAATCTCTGTTTTTTTAGAGTTTTTGCAAAGGTCTCAAATAAATACGCTTCTACTTTTAGATTTTTCCTCAAAAAGTAGCTAATAATTAATTTTTATTTTAGTTTTTTACCCGCTTTCCGAAAAATTTTTAGAGGCATTTATGGATATAGAAGGACGTTTAAAACAAATAAAGGAATTTTTGGCCCAAAACGGCCACAAAATAGACCCCAAAACCAACCAGATGATAAAAGAGCTGTGTAGTCTCTGTGAGGAACTCCATGCCCAGGCTTCTATTGATTTTTTGACGGGTCTTTATAATCGTCGTTTTTTTGAAAAAGAGCTGGAAATTAATGTTGAGAAGGCCAAGCGAGATAGAAGTGTTTTCTCGTTAATTCTTATGGATCTTGATCACTTTAAAAAGGTAAATGACCAATATGGCCATCTTGTCGGTGACGAAGTACTTAGAAAAGTCGCCGAAATAATAAAGAAGAATATCCGCAAAATAGATATCCCGGCTCGTTATGGTGGTGAGGAATTTGCTGTTATTCTCCCAACTACAGGGAGTGAGGGGGCTTTTGCGGTAGCCAAACGTCTTAAACGCAGTATAAACGAGGCCCTCTTTGGCCCTAAAGATAAACCTTTCCATATAACGGCTAGTATGGGAGTAGGAACTTACAGACCTCTTTCAGGGCTTTCTGCCGAAGAATTTTTGGCCAAAGTTGATAAGCTTCTTTATCAGGCCAAAGAAGCTGGACGTAACTGTATCGTGACTGACCAAGAAGAGCAAATTCTTTCTACCGAACAGGATGGTATCACCTACGAAGAAAGGGAAGCTTTAAAAGGAGTGTGGCAATATGATGATTAGTATAACAAGCGGTAAAGGAGGAGTAGGTAAGACTTCTCTGGCTGTTAATCTGGCTCTGGCGTTGAGTCCAGAATATAAAGTTTTGTTGGTGGATGCTGATCTTGGTCTGGCTAACGTAGACATAATGCTTTCTCTGGCGCCTAAAGTTACTGTAAAGCATGTCCTCCTAGAAGGCCGTTCCCTTAAAGAGGCTGTAGTGGAAGGGGGATACGGTTTCCATGTCCTTCCGGCAGCTTCTGGGGTAGTGGAGTTAGTACAACCTGATTCGGATATGAAAGGTATTCTGGAATTAGGGTTTCATGAGCTTTCTTCTAGCTATGATTTATTACTTTTTGATACTGGAGCTGGCATTTCTCCGGCAGTTCTCTGGTTTAATTGTCTGGCTAGCTATACTATAGTGGTTTTTACCCCTGAACCTACTTCTATTACCGATGCCTATGCCCTTATAAAGGTCCTTTTTCGAGATTACGGTCAAAAAAACTTTTTATTGGTGGCTAATCAGGCTTCTCAACAGGAAGGAGAACAATATTTTCTACACCTTAAAAAGGTTATTGATCATTATTTGGGGGCCAACCCTTTGTTTTTAGGCTCTATACCTAAAGATCCTGCCCTCACGCAAAGTATTCGTCTCCAAAAACCTTTACTAGCTTATAATCGGGAGACAAAAGCCGCTAAAGCCATTTTAGAAATAGCAGGTAAAATTAAGGGGATAATCCCTCAAAAGACGGAAAATTCTTTGCTTTCTAAATCTTAATCTTGTCTTTTATTTTTAAATATAAGCCAATTTTTGTCTCGTAAACGAAGAAGGGTGTAGCGGCCTTTTAATTTTTCGCCGTGAAAATTGACCACAATTTTTTCGTCTTCCCATTTTTCAATGTCATATTCGCCTTTATCCCAAAGCTTTACTACGCCTGCTCCGTAATATCCTGGCGGGATTATGCCTTCAAAATAAATGTAATCAAGGGGATGATCTTCTGTTTGAATGGCAAGCCGTCTTACACCTGGTTCAAGGGGAGGGCCTTTGGGTATAGCCCAAGATTTAAGGACTCCGTCTTTTTCAAGACGCAGGTCCCAATGTAGATGGCTGGCATGGTGTTCCTGTACCGAAAAGCGAGGCATAGCTATTTTTTACCCGGAAATAGTATTTTAAATGGCAATTTAAATGTTCTTCCTACGATACCTAAAAAGTGAGATCCAAGGGTAGTAGGGTCAAGGGGAATAATGCTAGGGTCTTCAAGTTTTCCACTTATACGAATCGGTACCCCTACGATCATTTTTGACTTCCCAGTTAACACCCAGCCTACTAATGGGACATTGCTTACTACGGTGTCAACAGTTTTGAAGGGAGAGACTAAAGCGGTAAGGTTTATTTTTTTATTCAAGATGTCTATCTTTCCAGTAGCGAAGAAACGAAACCCCGGGGCATTTAATTCGAGATTTTCAATCTCTAAATATTTTTTTTGAAAGCGACCATCCAGTTTTAACAAATTGTAGGTCAAGCCTTCTTCTCCTAAATTGGGCAGATTTCCCTGAAATATATCTATAGGGCTTAAAAATGCTAGAAGCTTAGATAGAAGACCAAACTGATGTATCCTTCCCTTTTTAGAGATAAAATTTATTTCACCACTACTTTTCTCAAATAAGGCTTTATGACCGCTAGTTAAGAGATTTCCTTTGAGATTATAAGGGCCTTCAAATTTTTTCTGATGGAAAAGACAAAATAATGTTTTGGCCAGTTCTCCATTTTGACGTTTGAAGAAAACTTTTAACTTTCGTGCTTTTAAAGACTTTTCATAGTCTCCCCAGAATTTTATGCCACATAAATTGGCTTGATTTACTACCACACGGATTTTTTCAGGATAATAAAACAGAGTTCCTGTTACGAGAGATAGTTCAAAATTTTTGTAAACTAACGAGTCTACTTCAAAATCTACTGTTCCTACTAATTTAATTTTAGAATTTTTGTTTGAATTTCTTTTTCTTAGAGAAAGAATATCGTCAAGGACAATGAAAGGAGAGTAAACTTTACCTTCAAAGTTTATAAAATTAGGGTCAAAATATAAATTACCTTTGGCTTCGATAGTAGTATCGCCGATATCTGCTTCCAGATGTTTTATTTTTACATTTTTCTTACGAGCTTTGACATCGAGTTCTTCTATCCAGATATTAGGCTTAGTTGGCCATTTAAACCCGCTTACCTTTAAGGTTCCCGTAAATTGACTACGAGTTAACTCTTTTGCATTGATTTTAGCGGTAAAATCGCCGGAAATTTTTTTTAATACAAAGGGATTTTTTAAGAAAAACTGTTTTATCTGATCTTGGGTTAAATGCCCGTTAAAAGCTATGTTCCACATATAATTTTTTTCTATTTGGATATTAATTGGAGACGAAGCACTGGGATAAATTATAGATTTGATTTTCCAATAGTTTTTATCTTTTTCAAAATTAAAAGAGGCCTTAACGTTTTTATGGTTTATTAATTGTCCGTTAAAAGTAATTTTTGGAAGAGCCATTTTAAATTTTAGGGAACTTGCTTTAATAGGCGTTACAGGAAAGAATTTATCAGGAATTTTTCCTTTTTTATAAATCCAAGAAATGAAATCTTTTCCACTTTGCCCTTCACCTCTTAGGTATAAGCTTAAAGGCTTAAAATCTATTTCTCCTGCTCCCAAAAAATGAGCATCAAGAAGATTTGCTTCTGAATTTTCAAAAGCAAGGCTATATTTGTCATAAATCACCGTGGCTCTTTTAAAGAAAAGGGGTCCAGGTAAATAGGTCATCGATATTTTGAAGTTTGTTGTTTGAGCTTTAAGAGAAAAGTTTTGGACAAGTGATTTTTCTTCTAAAAGGCCTTTGTAGCTGGCGTAAATTAAGTCTATCCACTCGCCGTCAAAAGGATAGCGATTTAGTATTTCCTCTCCTTTGGGATAACTATGTAATATTTTTTTGAGTTCAGGTATAAAAATTGTTCCTCTAGCCTCAGATAAAGTAAAAAAATAAGGTTTTTTAGAAATATTTAACGAAAAAGAAGTAAAAATCTTACTTTTAGGGAATGAGATTTCTATTCCCTTTACGGATAGGGTATGGGCTTTATAAGTGACCAGCCCGTCATTTAAAACTGCTGGTAAAGGAAAGTGAGCATATTTCAATGAGAGATTAGCAGGCGTAAAAGAAAAGGAAACAATGGGCTTTTTTAAAAGGCCGCCGATTTTTACTTGACCGAAAAGTTTTCCGGTACCATTTAAGTTGTTTAACTCTTCGTTTATTTTAGCCGGTAAGGGCAAGGCGCCTAATATTTTTCTAAGGTCGTTGAAATTTGTTTTGAAATCTGCTTCAAAAATGAGCGGCGATGTTTTGTCTTTTAATTTTCTTAAATTAAGTTCTAAAGAAACATTAGAAAGATGGGTTTGCTGGTAATCTCCTTCTCCTTTTTTTACTTTAAGAATTGCCTTTTTTAAAGAAGCCCAGCCAGATACATTTTCCAGTCTCAAATTAAGGGTAGGAACTCGAATGACACCATTTTCAGCTGTCCCTTCATAAGAAAAATTGTCTAGATGGAAAAGGGTCTTTAGGTTTGGGGCTTCACTTTTTAGGTGAATATCTTTAGCCTTACCGTCTATTACGATTTCGCAAAGAGTTTTAAGGCCTCGGTTTTCAGGTAGAAGCAGTAAAAGCCTTTTTCTGATAGCTCCCCAATCTCCTTCTCGGATGTGGAAGTCAAAAGCAGCTTTTTTGTTTTCGTGCAAAAAATACCCCGAGGCAAATAGGGCGGGATTTTTCATGGCAAGGTCTTTTATTTCTATTTTTAGACCAGAAGAGCCATAAGTGGCTTGGCCAACCAGGGCGGCGCAATCAAAAATTAAGTTATTAGGTTCTTCTTTAAGAAAGCAAGGAGCTGAGGCCGTGAATCCCAATAACCATTTTTGATTTTCGTAACGATAAGATAAATCCAAATTTATATCGGTTTTTAGACGTGTTATAGAGCTATATGAATTTAAAAGAGGGAAAAGCGACAAGTCTAAATGTTTTACTCTAAGTAAACCTTCGGCTAATTCTTCCTTTGGCCAGAGTCGTAGAGAAAACGTTAAATTTTTTAAAGCCGGATTTAGAGCCTTGCCTTCAAATTCTAAAAAGTCTGGCTGAAGAGAAAGGGTAGCGTCTATTTTATCAAAAAGGATTTCCTTTTGGTTAGCTGAGCTAAATATAATGGCCCCTTGTTTTATCTGGACAGTGAGGGTAGGAATTTTGGGTAAGAGTTCTCCTGTAATTTTAAAAATTTTTTGGGGTGAAATTACAGGAGGTGGCCCTTTTCCTTTTTTCTTAACAAAAACTGGCTGGCTAAGGAGACATTTTTCGACTTCTATTCTTTTATGAAAAAGAGGAACCAGTTTGAGAATGAGATCCCCTTCTTTTAGGTAAAATGAATATTTTTGGTGTTCTATTTCAAGTTCTTTGGTTTTGATTGTAGGCCTAGGTATTAGGCGAATTCTGACTTCTTTTAAGTAAACTTTGGCGTGTAATTGTTTAGAGAGCTTATTGGCTATCTGGGATCGAATCACTTCGAGATTTACCAGATAAGGGAGAAAAACTACGATAAAAGCCAAAAGTATCAGTAAAACAAAAGTGGTGATGCTCAGAATGAGCGCTAAGGTTTTAAGTCGCTTTTTCATAGGGAATACTTTTTAGAGAATGGTCGGGGAGGACGGATTTGAACCGCCGACCCCCTGCTCCCAAGGCAGGTGCGCTGCCAGGCTGCGCCACTCCCCGAAAAACTTCTTAAAATTTATCCTCTAAAGATAACCTTGGCAACCTGAAAAATGAATTTAGGGACAGGCAAATTCTGCGAACAGACTTGCCAAATTTTGCCTGTCCCCATAAAGTTTAGGCATGAAATTTCCTGAAAAAGTTTATTTTATTGGAATTGGTGGAGTAGGGATGGGAGCCCTAGCGGGCCTTTTTAAAAAGGCTGGGGCTAAAGTTTCTGGTTCAGAAAAAGGCCCCGTTTATCCCCCTATGAGTGATCTTTTAAACGAACTGGGTATTACCTACTTTCAAGGTTTCAATCCGGCCAATATTAAAAATTTTGATCCAGACCTGGTTATTATAGGCAATGTGGCCCGGGTTGATAACCCTGAAGTCCAGTTTGTACTTGAAAATAAAATTCTTTATCTTTCGCTTCCAGAAGCTCTTTACGGTTATTTTATTGCTCGAAAAAAAAGCCTGGTCGTAGCGGGAACCCACGGAAAGACAACTACTTCGGCCCTATTAGCCTATGTGTTGGAAAAACTCGGTGAGGCCCCAACTTATTTTATTGGAGGGCTAAGGCGAGATATCCTCCGTAACTTCAATTACACTCAAGGCCGTTTTGCTGTTCTTGAAGGTGATGAATATGACAGCGCTTTTTTTGATAAACGGCCGAAGTTTATCCACTATGCGCCCTATGGGGCCATTTTAACTAGCGTTGAATTTGACCACGCTGACATTTATCCTGATTTTTCTGCTTTAAAAGAAAGCTTTAGATATTTCCTTTCGGTTATTCCCTCTAATGGATTTTTGAGTTATGCGGCAGATGATGAGGGTGCCTCGGAACTTGCGGCTCTTTTTTCTGGGCCAAAAATTTCCTATGGTAAAAAGGGAGACCTAAAGCTAATTAAGAGAGAACCTACCTCAACCCCTCCCGGGCAGTGGCTAACTTTTTCTTTTAACCAACAAGAAGACAAATTTTTTCTTCCCTTGATTGGTGAACATAACGCTTTAAATGCCTTAGGGGTTTATGGATTGCTTTTAGGACTTGGCTTTCGGAGAGAAAATTTAAAAAATACCTTTGCTGATTTTCCCGGCACCAAACGGCGCCAGGAGATTTTGTTAGAGGAACCGGTAACCATTATTGACGACTTTGCCCACCATCCAACGGCGGTTTCGGCCACTACTAAAGCGGTAAAAGAAACTTGGCCTGGCCGAAGACTCATAGCCGTTTTTGAACCACGCACTAATACCAGTCGCCGCAAGATCTTTCAAAAAGATTATGCCATAGCTTTTTCAATAGCTGACGTGGTTTTTATTAAGGTGCCTGCTGACATAGAAAAAGTTCCGCCTGAGGACAGGCTTAACCTCAAAGAATTAGCTCAGGAAATTACCTCTTTAGGGGCATCAGCCTCTGTTATTGCCGATTATCCGGAGCTTTTGAAGGCCTTAAAAGAAGAGATAAGCCCTGGTGATATTGTTCTTTTCATGTCAAACGCCGCTTTGGCCAATATTCCTGAAGAGTTGGTAAAGTTTTGCCAGGAAAACTTGATGACCTGAAAACATTACAAAAGAATCTAGCCCGGCAAATAAAACTAGCTCCCCTTTCGCACTTGCCGCGCTTAATAGGCGGAGCTGATGTCTCTTACATTGAGCCAGGTTATGCTATTGGAGCTGTAGTAGTTTATGATCTTGAAAAAGGAAAAGTGATAGAAGAGACCTACGCGGTGGAAAAAGTAACTTTTCCTTACATTCCAGGTTTTCTTTCCTTCAGAGAAGTACCGGTTTTGAAAAAGGCCTTTGCCAAATTGAAGATAAAACCAGAAGTTTTGCTAGTTGATGGGCAGGGTATTTTACATCCCAGGGGTTTGGGGTTAGCTTCACATTTAGGGCTCGAACTTAACATACCAACGATTGGCGTAGCCAAAAAACCTTTAATAGGTGAGTTTGAGCTTCCCGAGGACAAGCCTGGTGCCTTTTGTCCCATTTTTATAAATGGCCAGGTTAAGGGTGTTGTTTTACGCACGCGAAAAGGAGTTAAGCCGGTTTTTGTATCTCCCGGGCATTTAATTGATCTTGAAAGTGCCTTAAAGGTGGTCAAGGCCAGTCTTTCTGGTTATCGTATTCCAGAGCCGTTGCGTAAGGCCCATCTATTGACCCAGAGGTTGCGTGGTGAATGCCGTAATAATTCCGGCTGGGGGGATAGGCAGTAGAGTGGGGGAAAAAATCCCCAAGCAATTTTTAGAAATTGCGGGAAAACCCCTTATAGCCCATACCCTTTCTGTTTTTGAACAGGTTGACGAAATAGACCTGCTGGTCGTTCCTGTGCTCTCTGAATGGAAAGAAACACTTAAAGATCTTTTAAACGGTTTTAGCAAGCCTTATCTGCTAGCCTCTGGCGGTGAAACCAGGCAGGCCTCAGTAGCTAATGGTTTTTCTCTTCTTCCAGAAGACACAGAGATAGTCCTGGTCCACGATGCGTGCCGGCCTTTTATTACGCCAGAATTAACAAGGCAGGTCATTTCTAAAATAAAAGAAAAGGGAGCGGCCCTGGCCGCTTTGCCTGCCAGGGATACCGTAAAAGAAGTTGAAGAAAAAAGGGTTGTAAGAACTCTTCCTAGAGAAAGAATTTTTTTGGCTCACACTCCACAAGGAGCACAGTATTTCTTATTTAAAAGGGCTTTAACTTACTCTCAGGAAAGAAATCTAGTTTTTACTGATGAGGCAGCCCTCTTTGAGGCGGCGGGTATAGAGGTTTATGTAGTTCCGTCTTCGCCTTTAAATTTTAAAATAACTACCAAAGAAGACTTTGAACTAGCTAAATGTTTGTTAGAAAGAAACTTAAATGGAGGCCATTATGAAAGTAATTTTTTTTAGTATGCACCCGTATGAAGAGGAATTTTTAGGGCCTATTTTACCTTCTGACTGGGACGTAGAAATGACGCCTGACTTTTTAGACGAAACCACGGTGGAAAAGGCTAAAGGAGCCCAGGTAGTAAGCTTGTTTGTTTCGGACAAAGCTGATGGTCCCGTACTTGAAGCGCTACATTCTTACGGAGTGGGCCTTTTGGCCCTTCGTAGTGCTGGCTATGATCACATAGATATTGAGACCGCAAAACGCCTGGGTATAAAAGTAGTTAATGTGCCAGCCTATTCTCCCCACGCTATCGCTGACCATACTTTAGCTATAATGCTTGCTCTTATTCGTCGTCTTCACCGGGCCCATGATAAAGTGCGCCTGGGAGATTTTGATCTCGATGGTCTTATGGGCTTTGATTTAAATGGCAAAGTTGCTGGTGTAATTGGGCTAGGGAAAATAGGTCGCCTGGTAGCTACCCGCTTAAAAGCGTTTGGTTGCAAAGTTTTAGGCTATGATCCATACATTCAGCCGGAAATAGTAGAAAATGTTGATTTGGATACCCTTATCACTCAGGCTGATATCATTTCTATTCATTGTCCTCTTACGCGAGAAAATTTTCATATGTTTAATGAAGAGACTTTTAAGCGGATGAAACCCGGGGCTATTTTGGTTAACACGGCGCGAGGAGGTCTTATAGATACCAAGGCCTTGCTTGAGGCCTTAAAGTCTGGAAAACTTGGCGGCGCAGCCCTTGATGTGTATGAATATGAACGGGGCCTCTTTTTTAAAAACCACCAAAAAGAAGGTATAAAAGACCCTTATCTTGCCCAGCTTTTGGGGTTGGCCAATGTAGTGTTAACCGGGCATCAGGCCTTTCTTACGCGAGAGGCTGTAAAAAACATAGAAGAAACTACCGTAGAAAATATTTTAGAATGGCAAAAGAATCCCCAGGCAAAGCTTAAAAATGAAATCTGAGTTTAGCCTTCTCTCTGTCATCGCGAGGCGACGCAGTCGCCGTGGCGATCTCGGAGATCCCTTTGCTGCGCTCAGGGCAAGGACTGTTTCGGCCTCTAACGAGGCCTCACAGTGACTTAATAGGGTTATTTCCGTGGCCGATTATGCCTGTGATGATAAAAAACGTTCGGATTAATAAGAAATGGCGGACGCTTTAAGGATACCCAATCGCGAAAGATGCTATGAAATTCTTGGCGAAAATCAGGTTCCCCCTCATATTGTCAAACACTGTGAGGTGGTTACCAAAGTGGCGCTTTATTTAGCCCGAGAGCTAAACAGAGTGGATGAAGATCTTGATTTAGCTTTAATTGAGGCCGCAGCCCTTCTTCATGATGTTACCAAGCATCTTTCGCTAAAAAGCGGAGAAGATCATGCCCTTTCAGGGCAAAAACTTCTTGAACAATTAGGCTATCCTGAAGTGGCAAGGATTGTTGGGCAGCATGTGTTTTTAAAACCTGGGCCTCCAGGTGCGCCTATTCGTGAAGAAGAAGTGGTTTTTTACGCGGATAAAAGAGTAAAACACACTGAGATCGTTTCCCTAAAAGAGCGTTTTAGAGATTTAAAAGTGCGTTATGGTAAAACGGTACATTCTCTTATAAAAATTGAACATATGGAATCACTTTGTAAGCTTCTTGAAAGAAGACTTTTCAAAAAATTGCCCTTTAATCCAGAGAGACTTGAGGAACTAAATGATGCTTAAAGTAGCCCTTCTTTGCGGTGGAAAATCGGCTGAAAGAGAAGTTTCTTTAAAAGGTGGCCAGGCCGTGGCCGCGGCCTTAAAAAAATTAGGGCATCAATTTAAAATTTTTGACCCGGCCAAAGACCTTCCCTTGTTAGCCCAGGAAACTAAAAATTATAACGTGGCTTTTCTTGTGCTTCACGGCCCTGGAGGTGAAGACGGAACTATTCAGGGTTTTCTCGATTCGCTTGGGCTTTCTTACCAAGGGGCAGGGGTTTTGGGAAGCGCCCTGGCTATGGATAAAGCCCTTAGTAAAATCCTTTACCAAGAGGCAGGCCTTCTGGTGCCCAAAGGTCTGGTTTTAGAAAAAAACAAACCCTTGCCCCAGATAAATTTTTTTCCGTTAGTAGTTAAGCCGGTCTCGCAAGGTTCAAGTGTGGGGATCTCCATAGTCAGAACTCCCGATGAATTAGACTCTGCCCTAGAAGCGGCTTTTGCTTTGGAAGAGAGAGTCTTGGTTGAAGAGTATCTGGAAGGTCGTGAGCTTACCGTGGGTATTCTTGGAGAAGAAGCTCTGCCGGTAGTTGAAATTATACCTGGAGAAGGGCATACCTTTTTTGATTACCAGGCCAAATATACCCCAGGTGTTACGCAGGAGCTCTGCCCGGCTCCTATCCCGGAAGAAATAGCCAGAGAAGCACAGAGGGCGGCCCTTGCTGCTCACCAGGCTTTAAGACTCAGGCATTACAGCCGTACAGATTTTATCTTAGTAGGAGAGAGGCTTTATGTTCTTGAGACCAATACCATTCCTGGTATGACCGAAACAAGCCTTTTGCCTTTGGCGGCTAAAGTGGCCGGGTATCCTTTTGAGGATTTAGTGCAAAAGCTTCTTGACTTAGCATTAACGGCAGCCTGATTTTAAGCCGTCTTCTAGGCGGAGTTTAACGAGTTCGGCCAATTTATGTTTGTCTCTTAAAGTAAGGCCTTGAGTAGGAATAGGAGGGAATATTTTTACCCTTACAAGCCCTGGTTTAACATAAAGTTTTCCTTTAGGCATAACATGGCGTGTGCCACACACGGCTATGGGGACAAGGGGTAAGCCGCTTTTTATGGCCAGAATAAACCCGCCTACCTTAAACTCCTGAAGTTTACCGTCAGGGCTTCTGGTTCCTTCAGGGAAGATAAGCACAGAAAAGCCTTTTTTGATTTTTTCTACAGCTTTCATAAGGCTTTCCAGGCCTTTGCGTGGGTTTTCCCGGTCAATAGGTACACAGCCAGCCGCGGCCAACCCCCAGCCAAAAAAGGGTATCTTGAAAAGGCTTTTTTTGGCCAGCCAGGAAATGCGGTGCGGCAATACGGTGCCTATTACAGGAATATCAAACTGGCTCTGGTGGTTGGCGGCAAAGACGTAATTTTGATCTGGCTTGATATGCTCAAGCCCTCTTACTTCAAGTTTAACGCCCGCAATGCGCACCATGTTGCTAAGCCAGAAATGTTGAATCCTGGGAATTATTCGTTCCCAGGGGGTAACGGAAAGGAGAATAATTATAGTACCCAGCGTAGGGACGGTTATTAGAAGATAGAGGCCAAAGAAGAAATTTCTTATAATGATTTCGCAAGTTTTTAAAAACTTCATTTTGCTCCTCGGCTTGTAAAATCTTGATGAGCTATCGGCAAAGTAACATATCAAAGCCAATTTTTTAAAGGTTTTACAGAAATCTCAAACTTATCTAATAAAATTTCAGTTTAATAGTATAGATTTTAAGTTATAGTTTAGACCTAGATGTCAAATTGTAAAAGTTTGAGCGAAATTTCTCAATTATTTGATACCCACGAAGCAATAGAAGTACTACGTGTTTTTTTAGAATCAGCAAGTGTGGGTATTTATCTGTATCGCGAAGAATTCATTTATGTGAATCCCGCCTTTGAAAAAATAACCGGCTGGAAACTTTCTGAACTTAAAAACAAAAAAGTCTGGGAGCTAGTGCATCCAGATTATCGGGAAACAGTTAAAGAAAGAACACTTGCAAGACTTAGAGGAGAAAAAACTCCTCCTCAATACGAGATAAAAATCTTAACTTCTGAAGGTCAGGAAAAGTGGTTTGAAGTTTCAGTGGCCACTTTTGAAAAAGATAACCAAATCTATTGTATTGCTACCACTATTGATATTACAGAAATCAAAAATTATTCACGAAATCTGGCAGATACTTTAAGTGAATATAAGGCCATTTTACAGGCCTTTGATGGTCTTCTTTATACAGTTACCCCAGATTTTCGCCTAGCTTTTGTTAACAAAAAATTGGAAAAGCAAATAGGCCATCCTGTTTCTGGGGAACTATGCTACGAAGAAATATTTGGTTTAAAAGAACCCTGTCCTTGGTGTAGTCTCAAAGAAGTTTTAGAAGGGCGTTCAGTTAAAAAAGATATTCATATTCCTGAGGAGGACAAATGGTATTACGTAGTGGCTACCCCTTTGATATATCCTGACGGAAGCCAGCACGCCTTACATATCCTTATGGATATCACTCAGCAAAAACGGGCCCAGCAAGAAATACTCAGAATTTCTAAGCTTGAATCAATTTCTCTTCTGGCTGGCGGTATTGCCCATGATTTTAATAATATTCTGACAGCCATTTTGGGAAACATTTCCCTTTTGCGCCTGCGTTTGAAAAAGCACCTTACTGAGAAAGAGGAAAAGCTCTTTAAACAAATGGAAAGTGTGTGTTTTAGGGCCCAGGGGCTTACCAAGCAACTTTTGAATTTTGCTGAAGGTGGCTCTCCAATAAAACGAGTAGCTTCTATCAAAGAAATGATTGAAGATACGGTTTCTTTCTGTTTGCGGGGTTCAAATGTCAGCTGGGAGATCTCTATTCCCGATGATTTATTTCTGGTTAATATCGATACTGTTCAATTCGGTCAGGTGGTGAGCAACATTGTCATAAACGCCAAACAGGCCATGCCTTCAGGTGGAAGGCTCTGGATTAAGGCCAGCAATTTAAAACTTAAGGAGCCTAAAGGGCCTTTAAAACCGGGAGATTATGTAGAGATTATTTTCAGAGACGAAGGAATGGGGATTCCTAAAAAACATCTCTCCAAAATTTTTGATCCTTATTTCACTACTAAAAAAGACGGAAGCGGCCTGGGGTTAGCTATTTGCCATTCTATCATTAAAAAACATGGGGGGCATATCGAAGTAACTTCTCAAAAAGGGAAAGGGGCCACTTTTAAAATTTATCTTCCAGCCTCAAAAGAAGAAAAACCTACTTCGTATAATCTGGTCCAGAAAGAAATTTTTAAAGGTAAAGGACGAGTACTCATTTTTGACGACGAAGAAGTTATCAGGGAAACACTAAAAGAAGTCCTTGAAATGAGTGGCTTTCAGGTGGAAGAAGCCAAAGACGCCCAAGAGGTTATCCAAAAAATAAAGGCTCAAAATTTTGACTTGGCCATCCTTGATTTGACTATTCCTGGGGGCATGGGAGCTAAAGAAGTTCTTCCTTTTATCAAGTCTTATACCCCCAAAACAAAAACAATTCTTATGAGTGGTTATTCCCTTGAAGCCCAAAAAGTTAAGGAGTTTGACGCTTTTCTAAAAAAACCTTTTACTTTTGATGAACTTTTTGCTGTGATTGATAAACTTCTGCCGACAAAATCCACTAAAAATGCAAAAAATAGGTAAACTTTTTATCGTTGGCCTTGAAGGAGATTCTCTGAGTGCCGAAGAACTGGAAGCCATCAAAGCTTTAAAGCTTTCCCATTTTATTTTTTTTAAACGGAATCTTGTTTCTAAAGAGCAAATAGAAAGTCTTTTGACAAAACTTAATGAAAAAACAGGCCTGGGTTTAAGGGCTGTTGACCAAGAAGGCGGGCCTGTAGTAAGGCTTTTGCCTCCGCTTTTTCCGCAATTGCCTTCTCTATATGCGCTAGCCCAGAGAGAAAAACCTGCCGAGGAGGTGAGAAACACCGCTAAACTTTGTGCTCAAAATCTAAAGGAACTGGGCTTTAATTTCAATCTTGCTCCGGTGCTCGATCTGGCTGATGATAAAGCCCCTTCTTTTATTCGCGAACGCTCTTTTGACAAAGAAAGCTCCCTTGTGGCTGAACTCGGAACTATTTACATAAAAACTTTTATTGAAGAAGGTCTTCTTTGTTGTGCCAAACATTTTCCCGGCTTGGGAGGTGTTGATCTTGATCCCCACCACAGTCTTCCTGAAAAACCAGAAGTTACTAAAGATGATCTTTATCCTTTTGTTAAAGCCTTCGAAGCTGGCGTGCCCGCGGTGATGACTACTCATTTGGTCGTCAAAAACATTGATGATAAGCCGGCCACTTTTTCTCCAAAAATAATAAATATGTTACGCAGAGAGTTAGATTTTCGCGGGCTTGTTTTAACAGATGATCTTTACATGAAAGGAGCGGCTATCTCTTCTTTTGAAGAAAGGGTTCTTAGGGCTTTTATTTCTGGACATGACTTATTACTCCTTTGTGAGGATTTTTGGCAATCAGTTATAGTTATTGAAAATTTTATTAAAGAGGCAGAACATAGCTATTCGTTAAAAGAATTAATTGCCGAGTCTTTGGGGCGGCAAAACAAGGTTTTAAACTCGTTCTTGCCTAGTTAGAGGTTAAATGTTAAAGCCTTTTAAGCTGGAGATTAGGGGAGGAAAATATGCTCGATTTTTTTAGACAGCGTGCAGGTTCTTGGCTGGTAAAAATTATCTTGGGAGCTATTATTATCGTTTTTATTTTTTGGGGAGTAGGAACGTTTCGTACCGGCCAAAAAAACATTTTGGCTGAAGTAAATGGCCAACCTATAACCTTTACAGAGTTTCAAGTCCTTTATAACCAGCGGCTCAACCAGTTACGCAGTCTTTTTGGCCCCCAGTTAAATGATGAGCTTTTAAAAAAGTTGCAGTTGCCTGCCCAGGTGTTTGAAGATCTTGTGCGACGTAAACTGATGTTCCAAGTAGCTAAAGAAATGGGTATCACCGTAACCACCAAAGAACTACAAATTGCTATTTCACAGATTCCCACCTTCCAAACAAACGGTCGCTTTGATCCACGGAAATATCAGCTAGTATTGCGGGAATTGCGTCTTACACCTAAAGAATTCGAAGACTTGATAAAATCTGAATTTATAGAAGCTAAAATTAAGAGTCTCTTACTAACACCAATTGTTGCTACTTCAGAGGAAACTAAAGAATGGTATATTTTTCAAAATGAAAAACTAAAAATACTTTGGGCAAAACTGCCTATATCTACCTGTGAAAAAGAAGTAAAAATAAATGAAAAAGAAATAAAGTCTTACTATGAAGCTAACAAGGAAAGATATAAAACAAAACTTAAAATAGCTTTAACTTATTACTTTTTACCTTTTAAAAGTTTAGAAAAAGAAATAAAAATTACTGATAAAGATTTAAAAAATTATTACGAAGCCCATAAAAAAGAATATACTCTTCCTGAAGAACGTAAACTTAGACACATTTTTATAGCTAGGAAGAAAGGAGAAAGTGAAGAAGACTTTTTAAAACGTGCTCAAGAAATCAGAGCTAAAATTAAAGCCCCTAAAGATTTTGCTAAAGTCGCGGCTAAATATTCTGATGATCCTCATACTAAAGATAAAGGTGGAGAGTTAGGATGGGTTAAAGCTAACGAAATTTCCCAAAATCTTAGAGAAGTAATTTTTACGGCCAAAGAAGGAGAGATTATAGGCCCTTTACGAACTCCGTCTGGTTATCACATCTTTCTTATAGAAAAGATTAAGCCTGCTAAAACTAAATCTTTTGAGGAAGTTAAAGAAGAGATTCGGAAAAAATTAATTGAAACAAAGTTAAAGTCTTACGCCTGGGATAGGGCCGAAAAGATTTACGACAAAATAGTTTTGGTGGGAGGTTTAAAACCTTGGGCTCAAAAAGAGAATAAAACGCTAGTTACTACTCCTCTTTTTAGCCCTGATTCTCCGCCTCCAGATAACCATATTACGAATGATGTTATTTCTGCCGCTCTTAAGCTTAGCGAAGGGGAACTTGGGCCTATAATGGAAGTGCCAGAAGGTATTTTAATTTTTAAACTGACTAAGAAAGAACCACCAAGAATTCCGCCTTTAGAAAAGATTAAAGACAAAGTAGTTCGTGATCTAAAACATGAAAAGGCCCAGGAGTTATGTGCGGAAAAGGCCAAACATATTTTAGAAGAAGCCAAGAAAGGTAATTATCAAAAGGTCTTTAAAAAATACGGCCTTACCTTTAAAGAGAGTGAATTCTTTACACGTGAAGATACTGAAATACTGGGTGTTCCACCACAAGTGCTTAGGGAGGCCAAGACCCTCGCCAATCCCGGTCAATGGCTGGACACTCCGGTTCTCACAGGCGATGCCATTTATCTGGTAAAACTTCTGGAAATAAAACCAGCGGATATGACAAAGTTTGAGGAAGAGAAAAAACTTTTGCAAGATTTGCTTACCAGACAAAAGCGAGAAGAGGCCTTTAATGATTGGTATAAAAACCTGCGTGAAAAGGCGGAGATAAAACTTTACCATGAACTTCCCAAAATTTAGGAGGATTTATGCCCAAAAGGGAAGACATTAAAAAGATTTTGATAATCGGCTCAGGCCCGATAGTTATCGGTCAGGCCTGTGAGTTTGACTATTCCGGCACCCAGGCCTGTAAAGCCCTAAAAGAAGAGGGTTACGAGATAGTCCTCGTCAATTCAAACCCAGCCACTATTATGACTGATCCAGAAACCGCCCACCGCACTTATGTTGAACCCATTACCCCTGAAGTGGTGGCAGAAATCATAAAAGAAGAGCGGCCAGATGCCCTTCTCCCCACCCTTGGCGGGCAGACGGCCCTTAACACCGCCTTTGAAGTGGCTCGCCGCGGCGTGCTTGAAAAATACGGCGTAGAGATGATTGCCGCTTCGGCCGAAGTGATTCGCAAGGCCGAAGACCGGGAGGCCTTTCGCGAGGCCATGAAAAACATAGGCCTTAAAGTACCTCGCAGCGAAATTGTTACCACCGTAAAAGATGCTTTGCGCGCGGCCGAAAAAATAGGCTATCCCGTCATCGTTAGGCCGGCCTTTACTCTGGGAGGCACCGGTGGTGGCGTGGCCTATAACCGGGAAGAACTAGAAGAAATTGCCACCCGCGGCCTTGAGCTTTCGCTTATCCATCAAGTGATGATAGAAGAAAGCGTTCTTGGCTGGAAAGAATACGAACTTGAGGTGATGCGCGATAAAAATGACAACGTGGTTATCATCTGCACCATCGAAAACTTTGACCCCATGGGCGTGCACACCGGCGATTCTATCACCGTGGCTCCTTCACAAACCCTTACCGACCGCGAATACCAACGGATGCGAAACGCCGCCATCGCTATAATGCGAGAGATAGGCGTTGAGACTGGAGGTTCAAACGTCCAGTTCGCCATTAACCCTGAAAACGGAGATATGGTCGTCATTGAAATGAACCCCAGGGTTTCTCGCTCCTCAGCGCTGGCCAGTAAAGCCACGGGCTTTCCTATAGCCAAGATAGCGGCCAAACTGGCCATTGGTTACACCCTTGATGAGATCCCTAATGACATAACCCGGGAGACCATGGCCTCTTTTGAGCCCACCATTGACTACGTGGTGGTTAAGTTCCCGCGGTTTACCTTTGAAAAATTTCCCGAGACCCCTGACGAACTTACTACTTCCATGAAGTCCGTTGGTGAGACCATGGCCATTGGCCGCACTTTCAAAGAGGCCTTGCAAAAGGCCATTCGCGGCCTGGAAATAGGCCGGGCTGGCCTTGGGGCTGATGGTAAATCCCCTTCGGACCGCGGCGAAACTGTCCCTCATAAACTTATCGTTGAAAAACTTAGAATTCCTAACAGTGAGCGTATTTTCTACATAAGAGAAGCTTATAAGGCCGGTTTTTCCACTCAGGAAATTTACGAACTCACCCACATCGACCCCTGGTTTCTTGAGCAGATGCGGGCCATAATCGAAAAAGAAGACGAAGTCAAAGAAGCGGGCGACAGTCTTTTTGAGCCGGAAAAAATATTTGAAGTAAAGCGTTTTGGCTTTTCCGATAAACAGATTGCCTTTCTCACCGGAAAAACCGAAGAAGAAGTGGCTAAACGCCGTAAAGAGGTCGGTATCAGGCCGGTTTACAAGCTGGTTGATACTTGTGCTGCTGAGTTTGAGGCCTATACCCCTTATTATTACTCAAGTTACGAAGTGGAGAACGAAGCCCGTACCTCTAAAAAGCAAAAAGTTATGATCCTTGGCGGTGGGCCTAACCGTATCGGCCAGGGCATTGAGTTTGATTACTGCTGCGTGCACGCCTCTTTTGGCTTGCGCGAACTCGGAATTGAATCCATCATGGTTAACTCAAACCCTGAGACCGTCTCAACAGACTACGACACCTCTGACCGTCTTTACTTTGAACCCCTTACCCTTGAAGACGTGCTTCATATTTACGAGCAGGAGAATTCTGAGGGAGTGATAGTCCAGTTTGGCGGGCAAACCCCTCTTAATCTCGCGGTGCCGTTAGAGAAGGCCGGAGTAAAAATCCTTGGTACTTCACCTGATAGCATTGACCGGGCAGAAGATCGTGAGCGTTTTACAGAGTTGCTTGATAAGCTTGGTCTTAAAAAACCACCGGCCGGCACAGCGTTTACCATTGAAGAGGCCGTTGAGATTGCCAGAAAAATCGGCTATCCCGTGCTGGTTAGGCCCTCTTATGTGCTTGGTGGCCGCGCCATGCAAATCGTCTGGGACGAAGAAAGCCTCAAAAATTACATGGCCACCGCTGCTAAAGTAAATCCGGAACATCCGGTTTTGATAGACAAGTTTTTAGAGCACGCCATTGAGGTGGATGTTGACGCCATTTCTGATGGCGAAATTACAGTGGTAGGCGGTATCATGGAACACATTGAAGAAGCAGGTATTCATTCTGGAGACTCGGCCTGTGTACTTCCGCCTATTTCTATTCCGCGAAATATCCTTGAAGATATTAAGGCCGCCACTAAAGCCCTGGCCAGAGAGCTTAATGTCATCGGGCTTATGAATATTCAGTTCGCCATAAAAGATAACGAGCTTTTTGTGTTAGAGGTAAATCCACGGGCCTCGCGGACCATTCCTTTTGTTTCCAAGGCCATCGGGGTGCCGCTGGCGCGTCTGGCCACCTGGGTGATGATGGGTAAAAGCCTAAAAGAAATCGGTTTTACTAAAGAGATTGAACCCAAACACATTTCGGTTAAAGAAGCGGTGTTTCCTTTCAGGCGTTTCCCCGGGGTTGACGTAATGCTTGGCCCGGAGATGAAGTCAACCGGTGAGGTTATGGGTATAGACTTTGATTTTGGTATGGCTTATGCCAAGGCTCAACTGGCGGCCGGTATGAACCTTCCCCTTGAAGGAACGGTTTTTATTTCCGTAAAAGACCCTGATCAGCCGCTGGTAGTGCCTATTGCCAAGGCTCTCGCGGAACTCGGTTTTAAAATCGTGGCTACACGGGGTACGGCGGCGGTATTAAGGGAAGCCGGCCTTGAGGTAGAGGTAATTCCTAAGATTTCTGAAAAAGTCCGCCCCAATGCCCTTGATAAGTTAAAAAATGGCGAATTTGCCCTGGTGATTAACACGGCTTACGGCAAAGAAAGCCGGGAGGATGCCTACCTTATCAGGCGTTACGCCATGGAACTAGATGTACCTTACGCTACCACGCTTTCCTGTGCCAAGGCCATGGTTGAGGCCATAAGGCGCTTAAAAGAGTCGCGCCTTGAGGTAAGGGCGCTCCAGGATTACTACCGCCACCTGCCCGAGTGCTTTTACGCTAGGAAGTAGGTATAATTTAATTTATGAAGAAACTTCCGGTAGGGATTCAAAGTTTTGTCGAGATACGCACGGAAAATTATTACTACGTAGATAAAACATCTTTTGTAAAGAAGCTCGTTGACGAAGGAAAATATTTTTTTCTTTCTCGTCCGCGGCGTTTTGGAAAATCTCTTTTCCTGGACACCTTGCGCCAGGCCTTTCTCGGTAGAAGAGAACTTTTCCACTCCCTTTATTTAGAGAATAACTGGGACTGGTCGGTAAAATACCCGGTTATTTACATTTCATTCGGAAGCGGTGTAATCAGAGAAAAAGAGATTCTTCTTAAAACTTTTGAATCAATATTGCGGGAACATTACGAAGAAGAACAAATTACTTTAACGGAAGAGATACCAAACAGGCGTTTTTTTGAACTAATAAAAAAACTTTATAAAAAATACGGCCAGAAGGTAGTAGTTCTAATTGACGAATACGACAAACCCATTCTTGACAACATAGACAAAATAGAAATAGCCATTGAAATACGTGAGGAACTTAAAAATTTTTACTCAGTCTTAAAAGACGCTGACCCGTATCTTAAATTCGTCTTCATCACCGGTGTTACCAAATTTAGCAAGGTCTCTCTTTTCTCTGGTCTTAACAACCTTGAAGACATAACCATCTCGCCGGCATTTGCCACCATTTGCGGCTATACACAAAAGGAATTTGAAACTGTTTTTGCCGACCGCCTTGAAGGCGTTGACCTGGACGAAGTCCGCCGCTGGTATAACGGCTACTCCTGGCTTGGCGAGCCTGTTTACAACCCGTTTGACATTTTGCTTTTCCTGCGGGAAAAGATCTTTCGGCCTTACTGGTTTGAGACCGGCACGCCGAGTTTTCTCATAAAACTCATTCTTGAAAAGCGTCTTTGTGTGCCAACTTTTGAAAACTTTGAGCTCGGTGATGAAATTATTGAAAGCTTTGATGTGGATAGAATTTATCCCGAGAGCCTTCTTTTTCAGACAGGCTATCTCACCATAAAAGAAGTAAAAAAGCGGAGGGTAATGCTTAAATACTGTCTAGGCTGGCCTAATCTTGAAGTCAAAGTAAGCTTTAATAATTATCTTTTGAATACCTTCATTGACCTCATTGAAAAGGAGAAAAACCTAGACCGTGTTTATGAGGCGCTTGAGAAAAACGACCTTGAAGGCCTCAGGGAGGCCTTTCAGGCCTTTTTTGCCTCCATACCGCACGACTGGTACCGTAAAACGGAGCTTCACCGTTATGAGGGTTTTTACGCCAGTATTTTTTACGCTTACTTTGCCGCCTTAGGGCTGGAGGTAAAGGTAGAGGACGCTACCAGCCACGGCCGTCTTGACATGGCCGTCAAGTTTAACGGCCGCTGCTATTTATTTGAATTCAAAGTGGTGGAGTTTGAAGGAAAGGGCAGGGCGTTAGAGCAACTTAAAACCCGGCACTACCACGAAAAATATGCCGCCCGGTGTGAAGAGATTTACCTCATAGGTGTTGAATTTAGCTATAGGGAACGTAACATCGTTGGCTTTGAGTGGGAGAAAGTATAAAAATTTTCCTCACACCTTCTTCAAAACTTTGTCTATTTCGTCGTGGAGGGCGCGGCGTTGAGGGAAAAGCTTTTTAAGCTTGAGAATAAAATTCTTTACCTGCTCTTTGTATTCAGTTTTTAGATAGGGCTTTAAGGCTTTTAAGTAAGCCCGGTATTTGTCGCGGGAGGAGGCCTCTTTTATAACGGACAAAGATGAAGAAAGTACCGTTAAAAAGGCCTCTTTTCGCAAGTTTTCGGGAAATTCCTGGCTAAGTTCAAATAAGTCTTTAAGAGAATAAGCATCAGAGGGCGTAACCTTTCCACTTTTTAAAAGCTCAAGTGCCGCTTCAAAATCTTTTTCTTCCAAGAGAAACTCTAAAAATTCTAGGCCTTTTAATTTTTCTCTGGCAAGCTGGCTAACTTCGGCCCATTCTTCATCCGAGGCAAACTCTTTTATTTTCGGGAGAAAACGGCTTTCCAGGGTGTTATCAAAAAGCTTGCGGTAAAGGACAAGCGCTTCTTTTAACCGACCAAGGGCTTCAAGAATCTCGGCTTTAATCTCAAGCACATCTAGCTTGCGGTAAGTAGAAAGCTCATGGTGTGAAAGCACATGGTCTAAGTAGCGCAAAGCTTCATCCAGTCTGTTTTCTTCTTGTAATTTTTCGAGGTGTAGCTCCCAGACTTTTAAAATGTTTTTTTCGTCCCAAACGAACTTTTCGTATTCTTCAGGGAAGAATTTCGCCAGCAGTGTGGCTTTAAGTTCGTGTCCGTATTTAAGCTTTTCAATAAGTTTTAGAATTTTTTTCGCCTTTTTAGGAGAGTCTGCCATTTCAACCAGGGCCTCGGCGATGTCATAGTGAAGGTCAAAATCCCGATAGGCCTTCTTTTTGATTTCTCCTAAAAGGAAGTCAAAGACATCTTCCTTCCCTGCCCGGTAAATATTAACCAGCAGTCCAAATGCTTCAGCTAAAACCACGCCGGTTGAGCCGTATGAGTCATCCATGCTGTTCATGGCTCTCGTCAAGCCCTGTAAAACCGCCTTAGCGATGCTAAAAGCTGGCTCAAGCTTTCCTTGCTGAACGAAGTTTTCACCGGTGCGTAACAAGTCGGATAGATTTCTCGCCAGGTCCATACATTCGTAGTAGCCGATAAAGCCCTGTTTTTTGTAGCCCTGGATAAGTTTGTTTACGATGTCACGATAGATTGACTCAAGGCTAAATGGCCCTGAGGAGACATAGTGCGGAAAGCGAGCCAGAAGCATATTCCTTACCGCCATATCCTCATAGGCTAGCTCTTTCAGTAAAGATCTGAGTTCGTCTTCGGAGAGCTTTTCAACTATCTCAAGGGCGCTTTCTATTTTGCCCTTCCTTTTTGTGCCCTTTTTAGACTCAGGTTCAAAGGCTTTAAGAACTGCCGCCACCACGTGCTTACAGACCTCGCCGTCATAGGGGCAATCACACTCCCAGCTCTCTATCTCTTCTTCTTTAAACTTGACTTCCACCCGGTAATAAGGCTGATAATTTCCTTTGACCTGCGCCAGTATTTTGTCTTCTTTTAGAATAAGGTCTGTGATGTGATCTTTTAACTTTTCGCCGCGTTTTACTATCTGCTCAGGAATTAAATCAAGCCATTCTTTATAATTCATTTAGCTCACTTTAGTCATTTAATTTGTCTTTTTTCAGGTAATCCTTAAAAACTACTTCCGCCTGCTCCAAGGCGCAAAGGTCACCACACATAGAGCAGCGCCTGGTTTGCACTGACTTTCTTTCTTCTACAAGGCGCTTGGCGTCTTCTGGAAAAAGCAAGCTTTCAAAAACCTTATTCCATTTAAGGTCACGGCGGTCTTTACTTGCTTGTTTATCTTTAAGATCAGCAATTCCTCTCCTTTTGACGACATCTCCAACATGAACCGCAAGTCTTGCCGCTTTAACCCCGATAACTACATCTTCTTCATTGGGAAGAGATAAGTGTTCCGCTGGCGTAACATAACAAATAAGGTCTGCTCCGGCTTTGGCGGAAATAGCCGCCCCAATGGCCGCAGTTATGTGATCAAAAGGAGCGCCCACGTCTGAAGGAAGCGGCCCAAGCATATAATAAGGGGCGCCGCCAGACATCTTTTTGGCAAGTAGCACCGAAGTCTCAATTTCATCTAGAGGCACGTGTCCAGGGCCTTCTACCATTACCTGGCAACCGGCATCGCGGGCTAGCTCTGCAAGTTCGCAATTTATTAGGAGCTCGGCTATCTGTGCCCGGTCAAGAGAATCATGAATGGCACCGGCTCTCAGACCATTTCCCAAAGAAAGTACCGTGTCGTACTTTTTTAAAATGCTAATAAGACGGTCAAACTGTTCGTAAAGGGGGTTTTCGCGCTTATTTTTGACCATCCACTGGGCCATAAGACTTCCGCCTTTTGAGACCAGGCCACCGTAGCGATAGCCCTGTTTTTCCAGGCGCTCCATGGTGAAAAGGTTTATACCACAGTGAATGGCCATAAAGGCAATGCCGTCGGCGCATTGTTTTTCAATTAAGTCAAACAGGTATTCCGGGTCTAATTTGGCCGGGTCTTGATAATGGCGAATGGTTTCGCAAAAGGCCTGATAAAGAGGAACATTTCCTACTGGCAGTGATACAGTGTTTATGATTTCGCGGCGGATTTTATCCATATCGCCAGCGGCAGAAAGCTCCATCAGGGTGTCAGCGCCGGCTTTTTCAGCCAGAAGGGCCTTTCTTTTTTCAAATTCAAGGTCACATACAAGACTTGAAGTGCCTATGGAGGCGTTAACTTTAGTTCTTAAAATGCTTCCCACGCCAACGGCTTTACCGCTCTGGCGGGCCTTGATGATGATCACTTCACCGGTGGCCACTTTTTGGCGTAAAAGTTCAGGGTCAATACCTTCGGCTGAAGCTATATCTTTTACGGCCGGGCTTATTTGCCCGGCTCTGGCCAATTCTAGCTCGGTCATTAAAGCTCTACTCCTTCTTTAGTATAATTGGCGACCAGATCGCCTACTTCAGTGGTAGAGTATCCCATTTTGCCAGCGGAAAGGCTCTTTAAGTGGTCACGGCAGACTTTGATAACAGCGTTTTCTATAGCGCGGGCAGCTTCTTCTTCGCCAAGGTGTTCAAGCATCATCATACCGGCGCAAATGGCGGCTAAAGGATTAATTACATTCTTACCAGTGTATTTTGGAGCTGAACCGCCAATGGGTTCAAACATGGAAACACCTTCAGGGTTAATATTACCACCGGCGGCAATGCCCATTCCACCCTGGATCATGGCGCCAAGGTCGGTGATGATGTCACCAAACATGTTGTCAGTGACAATGACATCAAACCACTCGGGGTTTTTAACAAACCACATGCAGGTGGCATCCACGTGGGCGTAGTCAGTTTTTATGTCTGGGTAATCTTTGGCTACTTCGTGAAACGTTCTTTCCCATAAATTCCAGGCGTAAGTAAGAACGTTGGTTTTTCCTACCATGGTCAAAGTTTTCTTTTTGTTGCGTTTGCGGCAATACTCAAAGGCATAGCGAATACAGCGCTCTATGCCGTAACGGGTATTGATGGATTCTTGAACAGCTATTTCGTGGGGGGTACCTTTACGCAAAAAACCTCCACCTCCAGCATAAAATCCTTCGGTGTTTTCACGCACTACTACGAAATCTATATCTTCAGGGCCTTTATCTTTTATCGGAGTCCACACTCCAGGATATAATTTTACTGGACGAAGGTTGATATACTGGTCAAGCTCAAAGCGGATACGCAGAAGTATTTCCTTTTCAAGGATACCTGGGGTAACATCAGGATGGCCGATGGCGCCTAAATAAATGGCGTTGTGCTTGCGAAGCTCGTCAATTCCCCCTTCAGGAATGGTTTCACCGGTTTTGAGGTAGCGTTCACCACCCCAGTCAAAATAATTGTAGGAAAGTTTGAAGCCAAATCTTTCAGCGGCGGCATCAAGGACTTTAACTCCCTCGCGAATAACCTCTGGGCCGGTTCCGTCACCAGGGATTACCGCAATTTTATAAACTTTTTCTTCAGCCATAACACTCCTCCTCCTTTTATCTTGAATAGTCTTTTTTAGTAACATTAGAAAAATTCTTCAAGGTTTTAAATGGAAGATATTATTGGCGTTAATTTTGTATTTTCGCTCAAGTTTTCGCCCTTACGGGCTCGCAGTGACGGGATGGGAACGGCTCCTAGCAGAGACAATTGTGGCTATGGCGCGCAGTGACAGGGAAGGGCTGGCCGTGACTGAAAATAAAAGACCGATAGGTGTTTTTATAAAAGCTCCTGTGGTTTTACAATAGCCTATGTGGCCACGCCAAAATAAAGTTTTTTGAGGCTCTCAAAGAGCTTTTCTTTGACCAGCAAATTTGGGCTGGTTTGACGGGAGGAAACCATTTGAAAAGGTTTGCCTAGTTTTTGAAGAAAGAGGCCGAACCCTTCGGCCATACCAGCTGAACGGCTAACCCCGGCGTCGCATGAAAAAATAAACTTTTGGCAGCCAGCCCTTAAAGCTTCTAACAAGGTTTCAGCAGCAAGCTCGGCCATAAGTTCGTCAAAAGGCGTGAGGCCAAAATTAATAGCCTCTTGTTCGCTTCTTACGTCATCAAAATTTAGAAATAAATAAAACTTGGGTTTAATAATCTCGCTAGCGCTCGGAAGTTTGTCCTTATAAGCTGCTAGCCAGCAGATAAGTTCTTCCTTAGTCCTGAAATGGCCAAGCTCGCCAATAGCTATTCTATGAGGATGAACAAAAATTTTAATCATCGCTGTTTCTTTTTGAAAAAATAAAAAATTTTGGCTATTATGTCCAAAATTTAATCCACAAAATTGAGGGAGGAGCGTATGAAAAAGTTTATGGTAGCAGTGGTTTTAGCTTTTTTCTTGATGGCTAGCACCAGCGTTTGGGCAGCAAAGCCCTACAAAATAGGAGCCCTCTTTTCTATTACAGGGCCTACTTCTTTTATTGGAGAACCTGAACGTAATACCCTGGTTATGCTTGTAGATGAAATAAACAAAGCCGGTGGAATTAATGGCCATCCTGTAAAATTAGTGGTTTATGATACCGAAGGCGAAGAGACCAACACGGTTAAAAAAGTTACCAAGCTCATAGTTCAGGATAAAGTTCTCGCCATAATTGGTCCCAGCCGGACAGGTACCACCCTGGCTGTAATTCCTTTTGTTGAGCGCTATAAAGTTCCGCTTATTTCCTGTGCGGCAGGTATAAAAATAGTAGAACCGGTAAAGCCCTGGGTTTTTAAGACGGCCCAAAGTGATCGTCTGGCCGTTAAAAAAATTTATGAATATTGCCAGGCAAATGGCCTTAAAAAAGTGGCTATTATTACGGTTTCAAATGGTTTCGGACAAAGTGGAAGGGAAGAGCTCAAGTCCCTTGCCAAAAATTACGGGATTGAAATCGTAGCTGATGAGCTTTACGGTCCTAAAGATTCAGACATGACTCCACAACTTACCCGTATAAGGGCTAAAAACCCCGATGCTGTTATCTGCTGGGGAACCAACCCCGGGCCTGCTATTGTAGCCAAAAACATGAAGCAGCTCGGTATGAAACAGCAGCTTTTTATGAGCCATGGGGTGGCCTCTAAAAAATTTATAGAGCTAGCCGGTGATGCCGCTGAAGGGATCATTCTTCCGGCCGGAAAGATTCTCGTGGCTGATCAGCTTCCCGATGATGACCCGCAGAAAAAGCTTCTTTTGGACTACATTGCCAAGTACAAGGCCCGTTTCGGCAAAGAGCCTTCGGCTTTTGGTGGGCACGCCTATGACGCCTTCTTGCTTTTGAAAGCTGCCCTTGAAAAGGCCGGAGCTGATCGAGCAAAAATTCGTGAGGCCCTCGAAAATACCAGAGGTATTGTAGGGATCCATGGAGTTTTCAATATGTCTCTCACCGACCATAATGGCCTTGATGAAAAAACCGCTTTTGTTCTCATTCGTATTCAAAACGGCGACTGGCAGCTCATGAAATAGATTGTAAAAAAGGGGGACAAGCTCCCCCTTTTTCTTTTATGACTTCTGCCACGAAGGGTTGCTAATTTTAGATCCTCGTAATAAAGTCACTTCCGTTTTTAGCGGAAGATCCAGATGAGTGAATTAATACAATTTATCCTTTCTGGCCTAACTAACGGGGCAATTTATGCCTTAATTGCCCTTGGTTTTACCATTATTTATAACGCCACCGAAGTGATAAACTTTGCTCAGGGCGAGTTTGTAATGCTTGGGGCCATGTTTATGGCTACCTTTTGTTCTTTAAGGCTACCTATTCCTCTTGCTTTTTTACTTTCTGTTGGGCTTACTTCTCTTGTGGGTATAATCATTGAAAGATTAGCTATTTATCCTGCCCGCCAGGCCAGCCATATAACTCTAATTATCATTACTATTGGACTTTCTATTTTGATAAAAGGCGTTGCCATGTTTGTTTGGGGTAAGGATCCTTTATCCGTCCCCAGTTTCTTAGGTGATAAACCAATTAAATTGTTAGGCGCAACTATTATTCCCCAAAAGATTTTAATTGTTTGTGCTACCTTGATTTGTGTACTTTTAATTGAAATTTTCTTTAGAAAAACTTTGGTGGGAAAGGCCATGAGGGCCGCTGCGGCTAACCGTTTGGCGGCAAGGCTTATCGGAGTTAAAGTAGAACCTCTGGTTTTGCTGGCCTTTGCTTTAAGTGCTGCTACCTCGGCGGTGGCCGGAGTAGTTATTTCTCCTATAACTTTTGCCACCTATGACATGGGAACCCTTTTGGGCTTGAAAGGCTTTAGTGCGGCTGTTTTAGGGGGGCTTACTTCAGGGCTTGGCGCAGTAATAGGAGGTTTTGTTCTTGGCCTTTTAGAATCTTTTGCCGCAGGTTTTATTTCTTCAGCCTATAAAGACGCCGCGGCCTTTGTGATTCTTATTCTGGTGTTGTTACTAAAACCTGAAGGCCTTTTTGGTAAAGGGGCGGTCAAAAAACTATGAGAAAGCAATACCTGGCCCTGATTATTTTTGCCCTGACTATTCTCGTGGTGGGTTTTTTAAACCAGAATGATTATTACTTCAATGTGTTGAACATTCTTTTCTTAAAAGGCCTCATTGTTATCGGCCTTTCTTTGTTAATGGGATACGCCGGCCAGGTTTCTTTAGGGCACGCAGCCTTTTACGGCTTGGGAGCTTATACTTCAGGAATTTTGACCACCAAATTTGGTTGGAGCTGCTTGCCAGCTTTAGGAATGGCTCAGCTAGTAACATTGGTAGCCGCCTTAATTATTGGGCTTCCTGCTCTAAGGCTTAAAGGCCATTACTTGGCTATGGCTACGCTCGGTTTTGGCGTGATTGTTTACATAATTTTTAAGGAACTTATCTCTCTAACTGGCGGTCCATCTGGGCTAGTGGGAATTCCTCCTTTAGAAATTTTTGGCAAGACCTTTATGGAAAGCCGTGAATATTATTTTATTTTTGGTGGGGTTTTATGGCTGGCCTTGCTTGGAGCCTTGCATTTGGCTCATTCTCCTTTTGGTAGGAGCCTTCTTGCTATTCACGACAGCGAAGCCGCCACGGTCTCTTTAGGTTACGATACCAACCGGCTAAAGTTAGTGGTTTTTCTTCTTTCGGCAGCGCTAGCGGGGCTGGCTGGAAGTCTTTACGCTCACTTTGCCATGTTCATTGCTCCCACAAGCTTTACTTTTCTTCACTCGGTAAAGTTTGTCACTATGGTGGTTATCGGTGGGGTGGCTAGCCTTTGGGGAGCTCTTTTAGGAGCAGTAGTACTTACTATTCTTCCTGAAGTTCTTACTGTTTTTGAAGATTATGATGTCTTGGTTTTTGGTGCCATTTTGGTATTAATTATGATATTTTTGCCTGAAGGTTTGTTTAAAGGTTTAGGAAAATTGGTAAGTTCATTTAAAAAACAGCTAAATAGGGTTTAAAATTTCTATCTTTTTGGTAGAGTTTAGCTATGAGCAAAAGAAAAATAAGAATACTAGGTGATCCGGTTTTAAGGGAGACGGCGAAGCCTGTGTCTGAAATAGACGGTGAGCTCCAATCCCTGATAGATGATATGGCCGAAACCATGTATGAGGCCAAAGGCCTTGGTTTGGCAGCTAATCAGGTAGGGGAGCTTAAACGTCTTTTTGTGCTTGACCTAAAACAACGGGAAGGTTCTCCTGAACTTTTAGTTTTCATTAATCCAGAGATAGTTGAAGCTGAAGGTGAGATTGTAGAAGAAGAGGGCTGTTTAAGTATTCCCGGTTATAGTGCTAAGGTCAAGCGCAAAGCAAAAGTATTAGTAAAAGCCTTAGATAGAGAAGGCAATCCTTTTGAAATGGAACTTGAAGGCCTTGGAGCCAAGGCAATTCAACACGAATTGGACCACTTAAACGGAAGGCTTTATATAGATTATCTTTCACCACTTAAAAAGAATCTCTTCAAGCGCTGGTGGAAAAAACACCGTCCTAAATAAAAAAAACCAGCGGGCCGCCTAAATCTCTGCGGGAGGGGCGGGCGAGATTTTTTGAAAGGCCGGCCCGCTGGACTAACAAAAACCAGACACCATCCCCCATCATTTTCTTTTGTCAAAAAATAAAAAAGCCCTTGGGACGAATCCCAAGGGCTTCCATGGCCCAAGAGCCATTTATAAAGATAGCGGATGTCTTTTAAGTGTCAAGAATTTTTCTTGAAAAATTTTTAAAGAAAAAATTTTCTTACTGAAAGACTTAAAACTACAAAAGATGACTTTAAAATTCTAATCTCTGGTTAAGAATTAGGACTCTGCCTCTGAGCTCCTGTTTAAAAACATATGATTTAAATTGCTTTTTGAGCGGAAATAGGGTTAGAAGCCAAATCATTTGGTAATTCCAAAATGGAAAAGTAAAGTAATAACAATTATTGCCGCAAAATTTAGGCGCAAACCAACACGTATCATTTCCCGTTGAGTTACTACCCCACTGGAATGCACTAAAGCATTAGGAGGAGTGGCAACAGGTAACATAAATGCCATGGAAGTTGATATAGCTACAGGCACAACCAGACTATCTGGTGATACTCCAAGCTGCAACGCAACCCCCATAAGAATAGGGGCAAGCTTGGCCGTTACCGCCGTATTTGAAATAAGCTCTGTAGTAAAGACACCAATACTAACAAGTACTAACATTATGACAAACATGGGCAAGTCACTTACGCTTGCACTTAACATTTTAGCAAGCCAATCTGCGGCCCCAGACTCTGTAAGCCCACGACTTAGGCTTAACCCTCCTCCTAAAAGTATTAATACACCCCAATGAACTCCTTTTTCTAGGGTTTTCCAGTTCGCACTACAGGTCAATATTAACAATACTATGGCATAGATGGCTACTGAAGCAGAGCTAAACAAAAATGCTGGCAACTGTAACATTTTTCCTATAATAGGGCCAAATAACCACCAACAACACCGAGGGTGTGCTTTCCTTTCTTATTCACTAAGACTTTTTCGCCTAATTGAATGTTGATTGTTTTTTTGTTTAGGACGATATGTCCACCAGAGTATGGGAATGGCCAAAATCAACATACTTATACTTACAGGTAAACCGTAACTTAACCACTCCAAAAAGTTTATATTTAGTAGCTCTGCAGCAATGGCATTAGGGGCAGTACCTGTTAAAGTCGCTACTCCTCCGATATTTGCACCATAGGCAACTGCAAGCATTAATAATGGGGGTAATTTTTCATCGTAGTTTTTTTGACGGCTGAGAATCCCGAGCACCACCGGCAACAACAAAGCCGTGGTTGCAGTGTTAGAAATAAGCGTTGAAAGCAAGGCCGAAGATACCATTAAAGCGACCAACAAGCCAATTACCTTACTTCCTGCCAAACCTAGTATTTTTTGTGCTAACCAGCGATCTACTCCATTTGCTTCAACCGCTACTGCCAGCGCATAGCCACCCAAGACCAAGAACAAAACCGGGCTACCAAATGATTGGAAAGCCTCTTTGGTTTTAAATACACCGAGTGTGGCCAACCCTACAGGAATCAATAACGCTGTGACAGGTAAAGGTATTGCCTCTGTAAACCATAGTACGGCCGCGAAAACAGTGACTGCCAGGGCTCCTGCAATAAGATGGCCTTGAGGTATGGTCAACCAATAAATCAGTACGGCCAAAATCGGAGCAGTAATCAGCGAGATAATACATTTAGGCGTTAAATTTGTATTTATCTTTTTTCTAAGCTTAGTATTTTGTTTAAATTGTTGTTCATTATTATTTCCAGGCTAGCTATATTGTAAGCTACTTGCCTATTTTATATAAGCCAGTTTTTGGATAACTGTCTTACCAGAAGACGAATTTCTCGAAATTTGCTTCGACAGAGATTGCTACGGCGCCATTGGCGCCTCGCGAGAGAGTTGCTTCGGCTGCTGGCGGCAGGGATCCCTTCGCTAGCGCTCGGGACAGGGAAGGCTTCGCCAATTCGTAGTTCGCAATAACCACAACTGTCGCTTATTTCCTATTGCTATCGGGCGAAAAATTTGCCAAAGAGTTATCTCTTAAAAAACTTTAATCGCGGATAACTTCTCTGAAAAGGGAAATTACTTGTATTTCATCAGTCTAACTCTTATCATCTAATTTGAGGACAGAATTACAAGGGAGGCCGCTATGGAACTCAAATCTTTAGTCAAGATTAGCGAATATGAGTGGGAAATTCCCCAAAAAGGTTCTATGAGGGTACCAGGCCGTATTTTTGCCAGCAAAAAGCTGATAGAAGAGATGGATGAAAAAGTCCGCGAACAGGTAACCAATGTAGCTTGCCTTCCTGGAATAGTGAGGGCCTCTATTGCCATGCCAGATGCCCATTGGGGCTACGGTTTTCCCATTGGCGGAGTGGCCGCTTTTGATCCTGACGATGAAGGCATTATTTCCGTAGGCGGAGTAGGGTATGACATATCCTGCGGAGTGCGCTCTTTACGCACTGGCCTTAAACGCGAAGAGGTAGAACCTGTCCTTGAAGAGTTAATTGACGAGCTTTTTCATACTATCCCGGCTGGCGTAGGTTCCGAGGGCAAAATCAAACTCTCGGTAAGCCAGCTTGACGAAGTTCTAGTAGGCGGGGCCCGTTGGGCCGTGGCTAAAGGTTATGGCTTTCCTGAAGACCTTGAATACATTGAAGAAAAGGGTTGTCTCCCAGGGGCAGACCCCAAGTGTGTTTCTATTGAAGCCAAAAAAAGGCAGCACCGCCAGGTGGGAACTTTGGGCTCTGGCAATCACTATCTTGAAATACAATACGTAGCGGAAATATATCACCCAGAAGCTGCCGAGGCCTTTGGCCTTGAATTAGGAGATGTAGTGGTTTCTATTCATTGTGGTTCTCGCGCCCTTGGCCATCAAATTGCTACTGATTATCTAAAAGTGTTGGCCAAGGCCTCTAAAAAATACGGGATTCCCATAAAAGAAAGGGAGCTTGTGTGCGCGCCTATAAGGTCTCCTGAAGGTGAGCAATATTACCGGGCCATGGCCTGTGGAGTGAATTGTGCCCTGGCTAACCGCCAAGTTATTACCCATCTAGTGCGTGAAGTTTTTGCGGAGGTCTTGCCTCAAGCAAGAATTAGTCTTATCTACGATGTAAGCCACAACACCTGCAAGATAGAAGAGCACGAAGTGAACGGCAAAATGAAAAAGCTTTACGTGCACCGTAAAGGAGCAACGCGCGCCTGGGGGCCGGGCAGGCGCGAGCTTCCAGAAAGATATCGCCACGTAGGCCAGCCGGTAATAATTGGTGGAAGTATGGGGACGGCTTCTTACATATTGGTTGGTACGAAAGAAGGTGAGGAAAAGGCCTTTGGTTCGGCCTGTCACGGAGCAGGGCGCACCATGAGCCGGCATCAAGCGTTAAAGCGCTGGCGGGCAGACAAGATTATTGCTGAGCTCCGCAAGAGAGGCATAATTGTGCGTGCAAAATCAAAAAGAGGGCTTGTGGAAGAGGCCCCAGAGGCGTATAAAGACGTGATAGAAGTGGTGGAGGCAGCTCACCGGGCTGGCCTTGCCCGCAAGGTAGTTAAACTTTTGCCCATGGGTTGTATTAAGGGATAAAAGTCTAAAATAGGAGGTGGCTTATGGCTGAAGAGTGCATCTTTTGTAAGATTATCAATAACGAAATACCGGCAGATTTTGTTTATAAGGGCGAACGTATAGTGGCGTTTAAAGACATAAATCCCCAGGCTCCTATTCACATTCTCATTGTCCCCAAAAAGCACATACGAAGCATCAATGACCTTACCGAAGAAGACGCCCCTTTGGTAGCCGAGATGATAATGGTGGCCAAAAACCTAGCTAAAGAGCTCGGTACAGCAGAAAGTGGGTATAAGCTCTTTTTTAATGTAGAAAAAGGCGGTGGCCAAATAATATTTCATCTGCATCTACACTTGGTTGGTGGTTGGAAGTAGGGGAGACCAAATGCGCTTACTTTTATTTTTATTTTTTTTGTTTTGGGCTAGTGTTGCGCAGGCGATAGTTATTTCTCAACAAGAGAAAGAACTATACGCGGCTTACTTCTTTGCCCCTGAAAGGCCGCCTACTACCCTTGGCTATATTTTCACCAATTTTGGCCCAGGAAGCATTAATTACCTTGAAAGAGTGGACATTGTGCTTGACCGAGACGGAAAAGTGGCAGGAGTTTTCCTTGTTTATACGCCTACAGATGGTTTCAGACGTCATGTGTTTTTAAAAGATATAACAGGCTGGATGTTTCAAGAGGTGCGTCCCAACGCCAAGGGTAAAAGAGTAATTATAAGGGTAATAACTTCAGATGAACTTAACAGGTTAAATTAATGGCTAAAAAGAAGAAAAAATCTCCCCGTCAAGGGCTTCCGACGGAAAAAGAAATAGTGGCGGCCATGAAAAAAGCTGGACGCCCGGTTCTTTTGCGCGAACTTTATCACATCTTGAATATTCCCACCTCTGACCGCAAAGCATTTCGCACTCTGGTAAAGAGGCTTACCAAAGAAGGCAAGCTCGTTCACATAAAAGGCAAGCGTTACGGGCTCCCAGAGCAGATGCAACTTGTACCTGGCAAAATCAAGATTCACCCTGACGGCTACGGCCTGGTTGAGCCAGAAGACCCTAAAAAACCTATGGTTTATGTGCCGCCAAGCCGCCTTAAAGGGGCTATAAACGGCGATAAGGTTGTAGTGCGGGTGGAAGTTTCCCAGCGCAAGCGTCCCGAAGGCACGGTTATAAGAATTCTTGAGCGGGCTAAAAAATATATCGTTGGCTTTTTCTACCGCGGGAAGCGGGTCTCTACGGTAATTCCCGAGGATGACCGCTTTCCTTTTGAAATCCTTATCCCGCCAGACGCTACCAAAGGAGCTGAAGATGGCGATATGGTGGTGGCGGAAATTATTGATTTTAGCCCCGGGCGCAAGATTCCCGAAGGCCGCATAATCGCGGTTCTTGGAGACCCAGAAGACCTCTCTACCCAAATTAAAGCCGTTATTTATAAATATGAACTTCCTTTTCGTTTCAGCCGAGCGGTAAAGAAAGAATTAAAAGAAATTCCCGATGAAGTGCGCGAGGAAGATAAAGCCGGCCGCAAAGATTTTCGTAAACTTCTTTTTGTTACCATTGACGGGGAGACGGCTAAAGACTTTGACGACGCCGTTTATGTCCGCAAGTTGCCCAAGGGCTGGCGTCTTTACGTAGCCATTGCTGATGTGGCCCATTACGTAAGGCCAAACACTGCCCTTGATAAAGAGGCTTACGAGCGGGGCACAAGTGTTTATTTCCCGGGCACAGTGGTCCCCATGTTTCCTGAAAAACTTTCCAACAACCTTTGTAGTTTGAACCCCGAGGTGGACCGCCTGGCCATGGTGGCGGTGATAGATTTTGATAAAGAGGGCAATCGCCGCCAGATGAAGTTTTACGAAGCAGTCATAAAAAGCCACCAGCGTTTTACCTATAACATTGTGCGAGACATTGTTGAAAAGAAAGATCCTAAAGTCAGGCGTAAGTACAAGCGTTTTTTGGGAATGCTTGAGAATGCCGCTGAGCTTTGCCGTCTTTTAAGGCGAAAACGCCTGGCCCGCGGAAGCATTGACTTTGACCTGCCAGAGCCGGAAGTAATCCTTGATGCTCAGGGCCAGCCTGAAGACATAGTCCGTCGTGAAAGGCATTTCGCCCACTTTATCATTGAAGAATTTATGATTGCGGCCAATGAGGCTGTAGCTGAATATTTGACTGAAAAAGGGTATCCGATATTATATCGGGTTCACGAGCCACCAGATCTTGAGAAACTTAAAGAGTTCGTAGATTTTGCCGCAACTTTAGGCCTTGAACTTAAACTTCCCCGCGAGCCTGAGCCTTCCTGGCTCCAGATGGTCATAGAAATGGCTGAAGGAAAACCTTATGCTTATCTGGTAAGTACCCTTCTTTTACGCTCTCTCAAACAAGCCAAGTATTCACCTGAAAACATTGGCCATTTCGGTTTGGCTTCTGAGTGTTACTGCCATTTCACCTCGCCTATCAGGCGTTACCCTGATTTGGTTGTTCACCGGGCCTTAAAGGCGGCACTTAAAAAGAAAAAGCCACCTTATAAGCTTCAGAAGCTTGAAGAAATGGGCAAACACCTTTCTGATAGAGAACGCACGGCCATGGAGGCTGAGCGCGAGGCCCTTGACCGGGTGAAAGTAATGCTTATGAAGCACCGCATTGGTGAAGTTTTTGACGGGGTGATCTCAAGTGTTACGGCCTTTGGCTTTTTTGTAGATCTTTTTGAGATTTATGTCTCAGGAGTGGTGCGCTTGGTGGACCTTGCTGACGATTACTACGTGCTTGACGAAAAAAATCATCGTTTAGTGGGCCGACGCACCGGAAAAGTCTTTCAACTGGGAGACCTGGTGCGCGTAAAAGTAAAAGAAGTAAATGTTTCCCGCCGTCACATCACTTTTGAATTAGTAGAAAAACTAAAGTCTCCAAATTAAACCTTTCCCCTTTTTTAGCCGAAAAATTAGTAAAAGAGACTTTTCAGGAGGTCCTTATGGGCCAACCGCAACGCAAAAAAGAAAAGGTCGTAGAGTTAAGCGGCCCTCCTATAATGCAAGGGCAGTTAAAAACCATTTCTCTTGGAGATGTCTTACAGCTCTTAGCGGGTCGTGGGGAACGTTTATTAGTGTTGATACATCTTCCAGATGGGGTGGGGCGGGTTTTTCTTGAAGGAGAAAATCTCTTTCATGTAGAAATAGCCGGGAGCCAATATGAAGAAGGGCTTTCGGCCTTGCGCAAGCTCATCTCTCTCAAAGACGGCCGTTTTGAAGTGAGGCTGCCTATTAGGTGGCCTGAGGAGGGAAACTTAATTGGCCCGGTTCAGGCCCTTTTGCTTGAAGCCCTTCGCCAGGAAGATGAAGCCTCTTTTAAAGAAACTTTCTTTAACGAGGATCTGTTTGAAAAAGCCTTAGAGTTTGACCCTCCTGAAGTTACCGAAAGAGAAGAATTAAAACCATCTTTGCTTGAGCGAGTAAGTAAAAAGTTTTCCGAAGCAGATAATCTTATTTTGCTTGATAAACAAGGTGAAGTAATAGAAGAGCGAGGTGAAAGCAAAAGTGAAGAACTCGCTGGAATTGTTTCTTATGCTGTTTTCCATCTTCAGGAAATAGGAAACCTTCTAAGCTTAGGAGAACTGTCTGGATTTGCTCTAGCCAAAAAAAACAAGCTTATTGGCGCTGTCTCTCTCGATGAAAACATTATCGCTTTGAAGGTTCCGTTTAAAAAAGGTCTCCTGTGGTGGAGCAAAAAACTTATTGAGTTGCGTAAGGAGTTAGTCCAGTGAAGAACTTGCTAACCAGCCTGGTCAAATTAGACGAAGTTAATGCCATACTGGTAAGTCGTGAAGGCCAGCCTGTATTTAGTTATTTGCCAGAATTTTTTTCCTCAGAGATTCAAGACGTACTATTCCAATCTTTTGAGGAAATTTTTGCTGCTTTGGACCAAAAAAAGGATTCTTCATCTCAGGAACTAGTGGCCCTTTTTGAAGCCGGTTCAGTAGTGGTCAAGAATGTGAAAGATTATCAGGTTCTTTTAGTGCTTAAAACGCCAACTCCTGGGCCCCTGGTCAGTGTAGCATTAAACGCCTTAAGTCTTAAGCTTGAAAAGCTTGCTAACAAGCAGCAGACGCCCAAAGTTCAGGAGCTTGTTCCTCTTGTTCTTTTCAACGAAATAGTCAAACTCCTTGCCAAGCATTACGGGCCAGCCGCCAAATTAATCGTAAAGAAATCTCTCCAAAAAGCCGAAGCTACAGACAAAGGGTTGCCCCTAGCTAATGTTTCTTTGTTTTTGAAAGCGCTTCAAGAACAAATAGATGAAAGTCACTTGGCCCAGCAGGCCATTAATAAAACCAAAGATCTTGTTCGCAACTGGAGGTTGCAATGATAATGCGCAAAGATAGGCGTTTTAGCTTGGCTGATAAAGTAGCGCTCTTTTTTATAATGGTTTTTGTCTTCGGAGCAGCTGGCCTTTATTACAACTTAACCCGTTTACAAAAGACAGAACTTCTCATGAGTTCGCGAGTGATGGCTAATATGATCAATTCACTTATTTCTGCTTCGTCTGAGCTAAAAGGTCTTTGGGTTGCTGATAAAAAAGATTTAAAGGCTGTAGCTACGGTTTATGGTATTACTCCTAATGGTTCCCAAGTAGATCTTTATCGAATACACGATCCGGAATTTATGTATTTTGTGTCCAAACTAATTAATGATCCTAAAGCTAAAATCAACTTAGACTTTAAATCTGTTCCCCCTTCCAGTGAAACCTGGTCTTTAAAAGATGGTGTGTTTGTTTATAAAAAACCTGTTCTTGTTTCTAAAGCCTGTGTTTCCTGTCACCAAGCGAATAAAGGAGCCCCTTCTCTTCGTTTAGGTGAGGCTGCGGGGGCTATATCTATCAAGTTTTATGATCAAAATCTCTGGACTTTGCTGGGACAATCTATGTCCTTATACGCACCAGCAGTCTTTCTGTTAGTCACTCTTATTCTTTATGTTTTAGTTCGTTTTGAGTTGATTAAACCCCTTTCTGAATTGACCCAAAAAGTACATGAGATGAGCCTTGGCAACCTTGATGTTGATCTCGGAGTAAAAGGCCTGGCTGAAGAAAATTCCCGAGACGAGATTGTCAAATTGGCTATTTCTATTGAACGTCTTAGAAGAAGTCAAAAAACAATGGAAAAAATGCTGGATGACGATTCTCTGATGCTATAAAAGCCGATAAAAACTTCTAAATGGGTAAATTCCTATTTTTCTGACTCTTGCTCCCCTTTTTTTCTTTATGCTAGTTTCGGTGAATGAAATGATTAATTAAATTGAAGGGGGCTTATGCAAATTGTTAGATTAATCACTTTATTTTTTCATTTTCACCTTTTTAGGCTGTTTTAGCAGTGGCCAGGTTTTAGCGGCCCAAAAGAAGAAAGCTAAAACCATGGCTGAACTAGCAGCCAGATACGACTCATCATCATGTCAGGAATGTCATGAAGAAATTTACGAGCAATGGGAAAATTCGCTTCACGCTCGTCCTCTTTACGGCACCGGACGCACCGCACCTACTATCATTACCGCTATTGAAAAGGGGCTAAAACGTTTCCCCTACTCTGGTGTAAAAGACATCAAGGACATTAAAGTTAAGCATTTGATGATTTGTGCCAAATGTCACTTGCCCCAGCTTGACGAAGCCACCGATGATGTTGCTCGAGAAATAGTAGAAACCCTTTATACCTGGAAAAAGGCTTTGCAAGAGGGGGACGACGACCTGGCTGACGAAATGGAAGAAAAGCTAAACTCGTTGAACATAGGTTGTCTCGTTTGTCATCAGAAAAAGGCCATTATTCATCCTTGGGTTGATGGTCCGGTAGATCCCAAGGCTGTTTATGGTAAAGATGAATATGAACACGAATTTGAAGAATATCCTATGGTAAAAAAGGCTCCGGCTCTTGGTGAGTCTATTTTCTGCGGCCAATGTCACGGTTTAGGACCAAATTTTGAGCTAGAGCATCCGTCTCAGTGTGCCACGCTTTACGGTAGTTATCTTTACGCCTACATCCCTGAAGGGGGGCATGAAAGCTGCCAGGATTGTCACATGAAAAAAAGTGGCCTGGGTCATGATATGCAGGCCTATCGTGATGAAACGATGATTAAAATGGCCCTGGATGTAGATGTGGATGCCATGTCTTATTTCTGGCGTAAAAATAAAAAAGAGGGAGTTATTCCCTTGGCGGTAGTAAACGTGGAAATATTTAATAAAGCGGGCCACGTAATCCCTGATGGCTGACCTACTCCTAACAGAGTGGTCCTGGAAGTGACCGCTAAAACTGTGGGCAAAGATGCTAAAGAAATCTATAAAAAACAAGTAATTTATATGCCTCACCCTGGACGTTTGGGTAGAGGTAAAGAAATGGGCCGAGGTCCTTACGAGAAGAGCGGCTTGTTAAGAGATACAAGCCTTCCACCTTTGAGAAAAGTAAAAGAGACCTTCGAAATTCCCTTCCCGTATAAAGATGTAGTTAAAAACGGCAAGAAGACACGTGAACTATTGGCAGACGAATTAGAAATAGACGTAAAGGTTTGGTATCTGCCTTACGGTGAATTTGATGGTTATGAAGTCCTCTTTTACAAAGAGACAAAGAAAGTAGATTTGAAAACCGAGTGGGTCTGGCGTAATTGATTTTTGGCTTAAAGAAATGGGGGCTTATTGGCCCCCTTTCTTTTTATTACTCGCGGAAGTTTTGCAAAACATTTATATTACCCAAAATCGCCGTTTTGCTATTGGGTTACCTTCAAGTCCATGGTTACAAGAGTATTTAGCCCTCAATTTTTTCTTCTTTTTTAACTCAGTGAGTGAAGTTAATATTAATACGAGCGTGTTTTACACGACAAAGTATCGCCGCTGACATAATCGCTAAAGCAAAGTAACCTTCGCTGTCACTGCGAGGCCTCGTTAGAAGTCGAAGCAGTCTCAGGGATTGCTTCGCTTCGCTCGCAAAACGACTCAATTGTCGCCTATTTAGTGAACCCATTAATAATTTGGGCTTTAAGTTCATTAGCCTAATACGCGCCAGGCAAGCTTTATGGCCACGGCAATGAGTAGCACTCCAAAGAGGCGTTTGATCCATTTGGGTTTCATCTTGCCCCGCATGACCCGGGCCCCTAGTTGAGACCCTACAATCACCGCTAAAGTAGTGGCCACTAGGAGCTTGGGGTCAAAATGTCCTTCGGCTACGTGGGCCAAAAAACCGGAAAACGAAGAAAAGACCACAATAAAAGAACAGGTGGCTGCGGCCTTTTTGGTGGGATATCCCACGGCAATCATCAAGGGGACAAAGAGGAAACCACCTCCTATGCCCAAAAGGCCAGCGATAAACCCGATAAAAAAGCTTGCTACTCCGGTGATAAGGGCCCGTTTGGCAAAGGGCATTAATTCCGTGGGTTCGGCCTGGCCGCTGGCAAAGAGCATGCGTATGCCAGCCACTACCATAGCGAAAGAAAAGAGTAGAACTAATGTATCCGTAGGGACAAAACGGGTGAAATAGGCCCCCACCGGTGCCCCGAGAAACGAGGCCAACACCATGGGTAGGCTTCCACGTACATCAACCATACCCGCGCGGAGATAGTAAAGGGCCGCAGAAAGCGCCGTAACCCCGTTTAGAAAGAGTCCCGTGGGGATGGCCACGCTCTTAAAATCAAAGCCAAACCACTTGAAGATAGGGATGTAGAGTAAGGCCCCTCCAAGCCCCAACATGGAAAAGACAAAGGCTGCCAATAAAATGATGAGGGATACGACCAAGTAGATCATCTCTGCCTCATGTGTACAAAAATTTAGAGGGGACAAGCTCTAGCCCGTCCCCTTTGAATGCGCTTACCTCAAAGCCTCGTATATCAATCTTTGTAGCCACTACACGGTATACAGTAGATCTTCCCCTTTTTGACCCGGGCCTTGCTCCCAAAGACTACCTCACCACAGGAGGTACAAAATTCTGGAGGGCCCTCTTGGGCGTAAACATAGTGATAATCATAAACATCACTAATGTTAAAGAGTTCCTCTTCAGGCATGGTCAAGACCTTATTCACCGCGGCCTCGGCAATCTCTGGTTCGATCATCTCCGGAGGGATACCCTCTTGGCGTTTCTTCATAAAAGGCGAATGCTCTAAGGCATGTTTGATGAATTCTGCCCTCACCGCCACCCGCACGGCCTTCTCTTCTACTACATCAATCAGAACAAAGGCCATCTTGTTGTAATAGAGTTTTTGACAGTTCCCTTTGCCGTAGGTACACCCCGTGGCCATCATCACCCCGTCTAGGAAACACTGCATGAGATGGCCGGTGCCGGTCTCAGAAAGTAACATGAGCTCCTTACTCTTGGCCCTTTCTACTCCAAGGCGTTTGCGCGCAATAAGTCCGGCCCGAAGCCCCATAGGCATGGCCGGACAAAGGTGTCCGTGAAAATACACACCGTGGGCAAACATTTCGGCTAACTCTGGATCTTTGATCTCTAAGGCCATATAAACCTCCCCTCTATTCTATTAATAAAGATTCTCAATTGCGTGCAAATATATAGCTATTTAGCTATTTGTCAATAAGTTTTAATAAAAAACCTCTTAGACCAGAATTAGTCAGTTGGTGAATAGAGGTTCTAATAGATCTTCGAAGGGCGTTTCTTGTAGTTATTAATCCGAGCGTTTTTACACGACCCAGTGTCCACAAGGTTACGGAGTAGCTGTAGCTAATTGACTTGACTGGGGCATTACGAGGAGGCACGAAGTGCCGACGAGGTAATCTTTACCGAAGAGCATGGAGATTGCTTCTCCACTTTGGCTCGCAATAACAGCCCATTTGTCACTGCGAGGAGCGCACGAGCACGACGAAGCAGTCTCAGAAATAGAGATCGCCACAGCGAATAAGTCGCCTCGCGACAGGGATTGCTTCGCTCGCAAGATACTGTGTTTTTGTCACTATTTAAAGCCCCCATTTATAGGTTTTGAAAAGATAAATAGGCCCTGGGGAGGGACCCCCATGCCTCCTCCTGAGCTCTCTGACACGCCTCAACGAGGCGTGGAAGCACGGCCGGGGGATTTACCGCGTTGCCAGGGCCTAACTTGTTTCCATTTCTTTTAGTTAGGATGTGAACGTGCTCAAGGATGAACTTTAGGAAAGTAAGCGGGGAGTCCCCGGGCTCCCCTGGGGCCTATGCGGCGGACCCCCCTCGCCCCGCCGACGGAACTTTTTGCGTGCCGGGACACGCTCAGCATATCGCCGGGGGATTTTGCCATAGGCCCAAATTCAGGATAAGGGGTTTTACGATGGACATCAAGATGAAAGTGGATGACAAGGGTGTTAAGGAGGCGCTACGCGAAATTTCAGAACGCAGTTTCCATTCCTTTTATTAACCTCCATGCCCCAAAGGGGCACAACGAAGGCATGAAAACATTGAAAAGAGAGGAGCCATGGATATTTTGTTGCTTCAAAAAGTCTTTAAAAAGGAGGTATATACCCATGGCTCCTGAAAAAGAAAATAACCAGGTTTTAAGAATTATTCATCCCATTTGTTGTGGCCTTGACGTTCATAAGCGTTTCGTCTCAGCATGTATCCTAAAGACTCTTCCTGATGGTTCTATAGAAGTCGAAGTTCGAGAATTTGAAACTTTTACCGACGATCTTATAGCCCTGAGAGAATGGCTGATCGAAAAAGATTGTCCCATTGTAGCCATGGAAAGCACAGGTGTTTACTGGCAGCCTATACACAATATTTTAGAAGGCTATGTGGAAGTGATCTTAGTCAATGCCAGGCATATCAAAAATGTCCCTGGACGAAAGACGGATGTCTCAGACAGCCGCTGGTTAGCAGAATTACTTCGTGTAGGTCTGCTACGGGCAAGTTATATTCCCCCAAAACAAGTTCGTTTCTGGAGAGAGCTAGTACGACTTAGACAGAAACATGTCAAAACGCTTGCTGATTATAAGAAAAGAGTTCAAAAGCTTTTTGAATCAGCAAATATTAAGCTAGACAATGTAGTTTCAGATTTGTTTGGGGAAACAGGTCGTCAAATCATGAGATTACTTTTAGAGACCCCCAAGCCTAGCCTTGAAGAAGTTAGGGCTTGTGCTAAAGGGAAACTTAAGAAGAAAGTAGAAGAGCTCTATCGCTCTATTTGTGGCTTTTTCGAAGAGCATCATCGTTTTCTTTTGCATTCGCTCTTAAGCATAATAGAGACTCTGGAAAAAGAGATAGGGATTATGGATATAAGGATCAAGGAAGTAATGAGACACCATGAAGATTTAATAGAGAGATTAAAAGGGATACCAGGAGTAAGTGAAGTTTCAGCGCGAGCTATTTTGGCAGAAGTAGGGCCGGATCTGAGAAGTTTTCCAAATGAGAGGGCGCTAGCCAGTTGGGCAGGAGTTTGTCCAGGGAATAACGAAAGTGGAGGAAAGAGGATTAGCGGCAAGAGCCCGGTAAAGAAACATCCTTTAAGAAGCGTTTTGATAGAGGTGTCTTGGGCGGCCACGAGGAAGAAAGGGACATATTATGCGGCAAAATATAGGCAACTTCGTGCTCGTCGAGGGCCTAAGAAAGCCATAGGGGCCATAGCGCATAAGATATTGAAAGCGGTGTATTTTATCATCAAAGAGGGTCAGGAATACAGGGAATTAGGGGCAAATCATCTGAAGCAGATAAATAGGGAGAGATTATTGACAAAAATAAAAGAAGAAGCAGAAAGACTTGGGTATAAAGTGGTAGCGGCATAAAACAGCGAGGTAAGGTCGTAGCCCCCACTGAAGCCAAAGAGCGCGATATTAACCTGACCGACCACCAGCAGGCACAACAAATTGTAGGCTTTGACCACGCACAGGAATCTCTCTTGAACTAGAGTTGGTGGTTATTGGTCGATGTTTTCACAGGATGGGGTCATCAAATATATGACATTTTCAGCTTCTAAAAGCTTGTAATCATGAGGCCTGAGTGTCACCTAAAAAGTGCTCCCAGTAATATTAATCCGAGTGTGTTTTACACGACAAAGTATCGCCGCTTACATAATCGCTAAAGCAAAGTAACCTTCGCTGTCACTGCGAGGCCTCGTTAGAGGTCGAAGCAGTCTCAGGGATTGCTTCGCTTCGCTCGCAAAATGACTCAATTGTCGCCTATTTAGTGCTCCCCTTAGTAGTTAGGCTGTGAACCCTCTCTCAGAGCCGCCTTCCGTTATCGTAAGGCCAGTTTCCATTCCTTTTAGTTAGGCTGTGAACTCCTTCCCTTTGAACCTCCGCATGAGCTCGTTCAAAGTTTCCATTCCTTTTAGTTAGGCTGTGAACTCCTTCCCTTTGAACCTCCGCATGAGCTCGTTCAAAGTTTCCATTCCTTTTAGTTAGGCTGTGAACCTCGAAGCGTTTCGGTCGTGCCAGCCCTCATGGACGAGTTTCCATTCCTTTTAGTTAGGCTGTGAACACTAAGGCACCAAAAATTACATCGATAGGCCGATCCAGGTTTCCATTCCTTTTAGTTAGGCTGTGAACGAGGATTGTGAATATGCGTAACAAAGAAATTTTACCGTTTCCATTCCTTTTAGTTAGGCTGTGAACGGTAAAAGTGCCATTGCTAAGGCTCTCGGAAATGAGGTGTTTCCATTCCTTTTAGTTAGGCTGTGAACGGTAAAAGTGCCATTGCTAAGGCTCTCGGAAATGAGGTGTTTCCATTCCTTTTAGTTAGGCTGTGAACTATTAGTTAAGTATTAAGAAAGTAGTTAGTTAGTACTGTTTCCATTCCTTTTAGTTAGGCTGTGAACCTGAGGGAAGACTTCTTCCAGTTTTACCTCAAGCTTTTGTTTCCATTCCTTTTAGTTAGGCTGTGAACACTCCCATATAACGCTCAAATTCCTCACCAAAATGCTGTTTCCATTCCTTTTAGTTAGGCTGTGAACCCGACTCTTCGCCAGATTCCTGCCTCGTGGGTGCCGAGTTTCCATTCCTTTTAGTTAGGCTGTGAACCGAATCAGGTTGTCCCCTCTTGAAGCCAGACGTTTCGCGTTTCCATTCCTTTTAGTTAGGCTGTGAACTATGCATTGCTGAACCGGAACCACTCCGGTGGGATTAGTTTCCATTCCTTTTAGTTAGGCTGTGAACAAGAATACATAGAAAAAGGGGGAAATGAATAATAAAAGTTTCCATTCCTTTTAGTTAGGCTGTGAACAAGAATACATAGAAAAAGGGGGAAATGAATAATAAAAGTTTCCATTCCTTTTAGTTAGGCTGTGAACACTCCCATATAACGCTCAAATTCCTCACCAAAATGCTGTTTCCATTCCTTTTAGTTAGGCTGTGAACAAATACGCTGTTGTTTTCATTTCTCCATTACCATATCGTTTCCATTCCTTTTAGTTAGGCTGTGAACCCAGTGGCTTTAATTCAAAGAAGTGCAGAAGGTTTAGGTTTCCATTCCTTTTAGTTAGGCTGTGAACCTTGGTTTCTCGGTTAGTATTATTTGCATTGTCCTTCGTTTCCATTCCTTTTAGTTAGGCTGTGAACTCAATTCCTCTACAATTGATAATTTTACCAATAAAGGTTTCCATTCCTTTTAGTTAGGCTGTGAACACAACATTATTATTAACGCTGTTGATGCTCAATCTTTGTTTCCATTCCTTTTAGTTAGGCTGTGAACAGAACGAGCTTAATAATATTAACCAAAAGTCTGGTAAGTTTCCATTCCTTTTAGTTAGGCTGTGAACGTAAAGGCGGGCCTAGGGTTAACCAAAGCAGAGTTTAGTTTCCATTCCTTTTAGTTAGGCTGTGAACTACCTGGACGGCCACCGGCACCTGACCGATGGCAAAAGTTTCCATTCCTTTTAGTTAGGCTGTGAACGCTAGAAGAATGCCCGTATTATCCGGGCTGGTGGCGAGTTTCCATTCCTTTTAGTTAGGCTGTGAACGCTAGAAGAATGCCCGTATTATCCGGGCTGGTGGCGAGTTTCCATTCCTTTTAGTTAGGCTGTGAACTTTATTGGAGGATAAATAATGCGGAGCATAGAAGAAAGTTTCCATTCCTTTTAGTTAGGCTGTGAACTCGATATGACTATTTCACAAGTCCCGAAGTTTAGCTTGTTTCCATTCCTTTTAGTTAGGCTGTGAACTCAAGGGAACTATTAGGCAGGGGATAAAACATTTTAGTTTCCATTCCTTTTAGTTAGGCTGTGAACAAAGTGAAAATAGTCGGAGGGTATGACGGCCACCAAAGTTTCCATTCCTTTTAGTTAGGCTGTGAACTAGTTCCTTTGTTAGAGGCCTTATCTGAATATGATTAGTTTCCATTCCTTTTAGTTAGGCTGTGAACTGTGGTGTGTTTTCTTGCTAACCAAATTAGTTTAATGTTTCCATTCCTTTTAGTTAGGCTGTGAACTACTTCGTTCAAGCTAAAATTTATAGAGGTTAGGTAAGTTTCCATTCCTTTTAGTTAGGCTGTGAACACTCTGGCTGCAGAAAGGGCGGCCCGTTATTTTGCCATGTTTCCATTCCTTTTAGTTAGGCTGTGAACGTGAGATGAAGTCATAGGAATAATAACTATTGGATATGTTTCCATTCCTTTTAGTTAGGCTGTGAACGAGTCAATGAGTAAGGATTTTCACTAATAATATCAAGTTTCCATTCCTTTTAGTTAGGCTGTGAACTGTGCAGATGCCAGGGTAAATGTTCAGGCGTTACGCACGTTTCCATTCCTTTTAGTTAGGCTGTGAACGAGCAAGGCTTTGACGCAACAGCCCTTGAACGCTACCGTTTCCATTCCTTTTAGTTAGGCTGTGAACATGCTCCGCCATGGAGTATTAGAGCCGCGGAAATCGGTTTCCATTCCTTTTAGTTAGGCTGTGAACGGTAACCAAAAATATCCAAAAACCAAAAAGCAGGAAGAGTTTCCATTCCTTTTAGTTAGGCTGTGAACGGGCTTTCGCATCGTGCTGTGTCAGCCTCAATAATGAGTTTCCATTCCTTTTAGTTAGGCTGTGAACTGCTAAGAAACATTTTCCTAAAAAGTATAAGTTCTTGGTTTCCATTCCTTTTAGTTAGGCTGTGAACCAGTACTCTTTTTTCTATTTTCCTCACCCACACCCCCGTTTCCATTCCTTTTAGTTAGGCTGTGAACGGGAGAGCTTGAATGGAGGCCGTATGTTCCATCAGTCGTTTCCATTCCTTTTAGTTAGGCTGTGAACACGCAAATGGGTATGTCCCCCACGCACTTATGTCTATGTTTCCATTCCTTTTAGTTAGGCTGTGAACGGAGGTTTTTATGAGAAAGTGGAGAGATTTTGTTAGGTTTCCATTCCTTTTAGTTAGGCTGTGAACAGGATTTTATTACCACATAACCTGTCCCTCTAAGGGAAGTTTCCATTCCTTTTAGTTAGGCTGTGAACCAAATACTGTGCTAACTGCATTAAATATTTGAGACTTGTTTCCATTCCTTTTAGTTAGGCTGTGAACCTCCAACCACTTTTCCAAAGTCTTCTCTTAAAGCCCGTTTCCATTCCTTTTAGTTAGGCTGTGAACAAATTCCTGCTGCTATTCTTCTTAGCTGTATTCTATGTTTCCATTCCTTTTAGTTAGGCTGTGAACAATGTGGGGCGTGATTTTATAAATATTTGTTGCCCAGTTTCCATTCCTTTTAGTTAGGCTGTGAACTCCTTCTTTAACTGCTACCTTAATTTTTAAATCTAAGTTTCCATTCCTTTTAGTTAGGCTGTGAACCCTGTTTAACTAAAGAAATCAAAGCTCTATAACCTTCGTTTCCATTCCTTTTAGTTAGGCTGTGAACGCTGGAGGGGAAAGAGCAGGAGAATTTTTTAATTGTTGTTTCCATTCCTTTTAGTTAGGCTGTGAACCTAAGAAGAATAGCAGCAGGAATTTATCAAGGATTTTGTTTCCATTCCTTTTAGTTAGGCTGTGAACTGGTTGGGATGAGATACAAGAAAAGTTACAAAATAAGTTTCCATTCCTTTTAGTTAGGCTGTGAACCTACAAAACAGCAGGGGAAAAAGAAAGTAGAGTTAGGTTTCCATTCCTTTTAGTTAGGCTGTGAACCCAATCAGTTCAAAGAGCATTTTAGACTTAAATACCAAGGGTTTCAGGAAAAGTCAATTCTTCCGAAAGTTGCGTTTTAGCCGCTTAACCCCTAGTAGTGCAAAAATACTCGGCCGTCCGGCGGCTGGAGAGGCTAAACGAAAATGCTGTCAGGGTCTCCTTTCTTTTTACCCATTACCTCTCGCGAAAAGTAGTGCCGGGTGCGGAAAGTATAAATAATCACCGAGTCTTCTTCAGGTTTCATGAGGGCTTTTAGCTCAAATTTTAGCTGTTCAAGCTGGGCCTTGCTTAATTCTCCCTCAAATACGGAAAGCTGCACCCAGTGGAGAAATTTTTTACAGGCCTTATGAAACTTCTGCACTCTCTTTTCGCCGGCATCGTAAACCAAAATTACGAACATCAGCGCGTCCTCACATAGGGCTTATAAAGTTCATCTCCCAGAAAATGGCGATAAAGTTTGTAACATTCAAGCCTGATGAGCCGCCGATAAGAAACTTTGCGCCCAAGGCCCTTGTGCATAATAGTTTCTGAAAGACGCTTCTCATAAGCTTCAAGGAATTTCTTAGTTCCTTTATCTTTGAGATAAATACCGTCCATTTCCTCGGTAAAATCTTCGGGCTTAATTTCACTGCGGTTGATTAGGCTAAAGATTACGCGGTCAACAATTAAAGGTTTAAAAATTTCGGCTAGATCCAGGTTCAAGGTAAAAGAACGCTGGTTAGTTTCGTGGAGATAGCCAATCCGGGGGTCAAGATGGGTGCGGTAGATCTCCGAAAGAGCCGTTACATAAATAAGCGAGTTGCCAAAGGAAATCAAAGCATTCAGGCGATTGGCAGGTGGCCTGCGCGTCCTTACCTCAAAAGAAAAATCCGGGTTAGCTAAAATTACATCAAAAGCCTGATAATAACTCTGGCGGGCCTGGCCCTCCAAAGCCATAAGTTCCGCTGAATTTTGTGCTTCGTTTAATCTCGCTATAATTTTTTCAAGATCGGCAATGCGGCTGGCAAGCTCTTTTCCTCTTGAAGAATAAGTGCGTAAGTTGAAGAGCATATTGGCCAGAGCACCATAAACAAAGGCCCGGGCCAGACCAAGGCGCCACTCTCGGTTAAGGTAATACTCCGCCTGACGTAAGGTAATCAGGCCGGAATTCATGTATTCCCTCGGGTAATACGAGCCCACGTAATACTCAAAGTAGTTGAAGAAATGGACCGGAATTTTTTTCTGACTCAGAAATTCTAAAAGTTTTTTATTGAAAGTTACCTCGGCAAAGACGTATAGGCTATCTATGGTTTCAATCGGCAGAGCCTTTTTTCCGTCCCGGCTTATGAAAACCAAGGTATTCCCTTCTCGTTTAATATGGCCAGGGTTGAAAATATAAAGAGAACGCTTCATAACTTATTTTTTTAACCCAAGTTAACCAAAGTTACCACAAAAGTGGCAGGCATATTTGCCTGTCCCCAATTTAAGTTCAAAATATATGCTCTAAATTTGACCTAAAGTCCAAAATAGATATTTTTTGACCTAAGGTTTTTAACTATTCATTTATCAGCTAGCACTTGAGGTCAAGTTTAAAACCCAAATAAAACTTGCTGATACGCGCGGGCTTAAGGCCTTCAAAAAATCTTATTCTGACAGCCGGCTTTTTTGATAAATTTAAGCGAGCAACAAAAAAGGAGGAAATAAACCTCCTTTTGCCTTTTCGCTTATCGCAAACCTTGTCTAGGGAGGCAACCTTTGACGCGATAAGAACTTTAAGAAGATAGAGATTGATACTGCCTCTTCGCTTTTGGCCGTAGTTATAGATGAATTACCCCCAGCACATTTCCTGAAAAGAACAAGTCCGGCAGAATTTTGACTTTACCGGTGGGGGTGGTTTTTCGGCTGTAAGGACTGGGAGCATTTCTTGGAGGAGCTTTTCAATCTCAGCCTCAAGCTCTGGCTTAAGCTCAACCTTTTCTGTTTTTCGTTCTTTTGGGAAGAGCAATAAGCCTGAAAGTATAAGCCCCTTTTCGTGTTTCAGGTAGTAGAGGTAGAAAGCGAGCTGAAGTTTTGCGGCCTCTTTGTGGCGGGAAGATTTCTTGACCTCGGCGATCATTTCATCGCGAAAGAGGTCGATCTTGAGCAGCCGGTCTACGAAAATTTCCTTCCGCGCCCGCTGGTACGAACCCTCGTGTACAAGCCGGCCAAGCAAAAGGAGGTCGTGTTCCTGGGAGGGATTTAGACGATGGTAGTAAAACCACGCCTCCCGCGGGCATACCTGATAGGCATAGAAAATGGTACCGTTGAGATGCGCCAGGTTGGGCATTATGTAAAACGTTCAGCCTCTCTTTTTCTTTCCTCTAAGAGATATTTTAGAATTTCTCCGCCGCCGTCTTTTAACAGCCCCTTTCCTTTTCGGATAACATTCTCCACCGGTTCTAGTATTATTTTGTCTTCTTCCACGGAAACGACAAATTTAGCCCCTTTCTGGATGTTCAATTTTTTCCGCACCGGGGCAGGAATGACTATCTGCCCCTTGGAAGTAACGGTAACGAGCATTTTAGAGCCTCCATATTAAATTCGATTTACCTTCTGACTCATGTCTTACCTTTAAATTTGAGTAAGAAAAACTCGAAAGACAACCACTTTTAAGAATCACCAGAATTCATACTCTTCAGGCGTCTCGTCCTTTTTCGGTGGTAGAAGGCCCTCTTCGATGCTGTAGGGAAGGCGGGTTACAAAACATCCGAGATCTTCTGAAGGATAGAACCAACCTTTGAAGGCATGAAGCCACCAGATGGGAACCGGGACCAGCAGTTCTACCAGGCGCCAGGCTTCCCCTTGAGCTTTGAAGGCTTGAGCCTCCTCAAGCAAGGTTTCCGGCAATACTTCCACCGAGGGAGTACCCTTCCGGGTAGCAAAGCGCGCCCGTAGCTCCTCGTCAGCAAGATCAATAGTATAGCAACCGAGTATTTCTCGAACCTCTTGCAAAGTCCTGCGCCCGAGATCAAAATCCCTCTGAAACGAATCTTCCCGAACAATCTCTTCGTATAGCAGGCTTACGGCCTCTACCCATTCCCTCTCCGCAGGATTTTTGGGGAGATCTTTCAAAAGGGAAAGACTATTTTTGAGGACACCTTCTGGATAAACACGCTGGCTGCCTTCTCCCACTTGGGTAAAGATCTTCACTTCTGCAAGAGGTCTTTCTCCCCGGCGGTTTACCCGCCCCAGACGCTGGACAAGGGCATCAAGCGGGGCAAGTTCCGTAAAGAGCACATCGTACGAAATATCAAGGCTTACCTCTACCACCTGTGTGGCCACAAGGATGGTGCCCGGCCTTTGCTCCTGCACCAGTCTTTCTTTTTCCAGGCGGTCCCTGAACACAAAACGAGAATGAAAGAGGTAGACCTGGTCGGAGTAGTTTTGACGCAATTCCCGATAGATTTCTTGGGCTTCTCGAACAGTATTCAAAATTACCAAAATTCGGTGATCATCTTGAGCAAGAGCAATGATTTCAGGAAGGGCCTCTTTGAGGGGAAAAGGCCTAAGGGACAGACGATGTCGTTTTCGAGAAAAGAATTCCTCTTCCGCCTCAAGAAGGTTTTCTGGTGAAAAGATTTCAAGTAGCGCCTTTGGCAAAGTGGCACTAGCAAAGGCGAGAGATTGGGCCGGGAAATCGGAAAGTGCCTCCGCAAGGAGCCCCAAGGTATAGGGTTCGTAAGAATGAATTTCGTCAAATATGATATTCGCCGAAGCTGCTAGTGTAAGCCTTTCCTCCCAGTGCCTTCCCTGAAGGCCGGCCAGGAGGAATTGATCCAGCGTGGCTACGGTAACCGGTTTGGCAAAGACTGAGGAGGAAAGCCTCTCCCAGAGAAAGTCTTCTTCATTTTCCTGATGCAATATGTAAGAGGCGTGGCCGTGAGCAATCCCCACTTTCTTGGCCCCGTAAATATCCTTCAGCCTCTGAAACATGGCGTTTACCGTGGCCTGGGTGGGGAGAAGATAAAGAATGCGCTCGGCACCTCCGGCCCAAAGCAGAAGGGCCTCTGTTTTTCCAGAACCTGTAGGTGCCCTGAGAGCCAGGCCATTTTGAGAAGACTCTTCGGCTCTTCGCTGAAATTCGTAAGGTGTAAGTTTACGCCGAGAAAAATGATCTTTTACTGCCTTTCTGGCGTCTTTGAGGAAAATCTCGTCAACACTCTGTTTTCCTGAAGATTCCAGCCAATCGGCAAGATGGAGCACGGCTTTTACCCGGGCGAAATCCCACCGCGGGGCCTCTTTGATAAGCCCCCGAAGACTCACCTTACGGCCATCTCTTTCGTGAGCTCTTTCAAGAAGGACAAGAGGCGGAATCTTACGTATAGTGTCAAAGTTATTTGGCCCCGGGATATCACCCAAAACCGTCTTCCATGCCTCCAACAGGTGGGTGATGAGCTCCTCTAAGCCTTTCTCGAAGACCGGCTTCCCTTCCCAGGTATGGTAAAGATCTCCTGAAAGAGGAGAGTGGTGACTCAGCACCGCCCCGGTGGCCAGGAAAGGCTCTCCAAAAATTTCGGCCTCAACAAGGAAGACAAAATTTAGAGAGGCTAGAGCGTGAGGAAATACTTTAGGCTTTAGATGCCGGGCCTCTTTTTCGCATCCCTCTTTCAAGAGCTGCATGTAGCGCTGAAAATCTCTTGTAGCCTTGCCGAGATCATGAAATAGAGCCGCAAGAATGCTCCTCTTGAGCAAGTCTTCTCTTAAACCCAGCCGGAGAGCCAATTCCCGGGCAAGTTCTGCTACTTTTTCAAGGTGTTCCCGGAGGGTTTTATCCGGTTTGGCTAAGAGTTCAGCCATACAAAGTTGCGCCCACGGAAGGATAAAGTCTCCAGTTTCGGAAACTCCAGCCGGCACTTCAAAGGGATGATGGTGAAGGGTTTACGCCCTACAGGGTGTCTTACTCCCTTGACCACCTCAAAGCCCGCGGGAAGGACCTCGACACTCGGTGGTTCTACACGCAGACCTGGGGCGAGCTTTACTTTTACCTCCAGCTCGCGAAGATCTCCTGGCACCATGGTCCCGAAAAGAAGAGGTTCTCCGGGAGAAAATACGGCCTCCTCTATGGCTTCAATCCTGGCGAGTTCGTCCTCCCGTCCGAGGGAAAGGGGATAAGCCGGATCAGCAAAGGCCTTGCGGAGACGGTCAAGAAGCTCATCCTTTCCGGCAAATAGCAAGGTATAACGCGAGAAGAAGAGAAGCTCTCGAAAATAGGGGGAACGTTCGGCGGAAATCTTTTTATTTTTGATTTTTAATACTTTCAAAAGATCGCGGGTCACCGCCGGGTCTCCACCAGTCACCGGAGAGGGTTCAAGAAGTACAGAGACCTTTAGATCGGAAAGAGGGCTCCCTCGCCGCCATAATTCGCCTTCAGAAAGCCCCAGGGCTGCCCCGGCGATTCCCAGGCAGGTCGTCGGCGGGGGCAGAAGCAGGGTGCGCTGAAAATTTATATCAAGTGGCCTCCGAAAAGAGGCCACCGGAGCGCTTACGGTAACAGCTAATCCTTCCATAGCTCCTCTACGTCTTTTTTAGCTTTACCAATAGCTTCAGAGAGACTTACCACGTCACCATAGGCTGAAAGGTTGTCGCGTATTTCCTCTTCATTGACAAAGAAGCCAGGTTCAAGACCGAAGATGGCTTTTTCCATCCGATCCTGAAATTTTTCCATGGCATTTTTTAGCGGGGCTAGCATAAGACGGTATTTTCCATTTTGAAATTCAACCTCTATGTTTTCGAGAAAAACCGGGTGTTTTACTGAAAGACGCGCGTATGCCAGGAAGCGTGGCGAAAGATCAGCCAGCATTCTGGCTGTACGGCCACCGCCCCAAAGTAAGCTCAGAGCTTCGAGTAGGGTTTGGAGCCTATTTCTTTTTTCCGTTGGATGAAGTGAGAATAGATTTTCTTCTTTGATTAAATTTTCGGGAATCCTCTCAGTATTTATTTCGAGAGTGGTAAAGCTTCCCACTCGGTCGAGTTCTATCAATATCGCTCCCCGAAAGAGATTGGCGTAGAGCTCGGTTTCAAACATATTGCCGCCTTCGCTCATGGCCTGGCCGAATTTTTCGAACGAGCGAGTTCCTAAGTCGCGGTCTCCCTGGAAAGGAAAAAGTCCTATCGCCGCTGAGACCCGCACCGGAGAGGTACGCCGCTTCCCTCCAGAAGGGTCAAGATAACCGAAGAGGTCTTCGTCAATGAAGTCCCAGGGCCTTACCGGCGGGGTTACTTCCTGGCCGGAGACCTTACAGAAGGGTTCGGAAAGGGCCCAGCCCAGGTCTTCAAGGCGATCCCTCAACATGCGCCTTATGGCCTGGCCAGAGATATAAGGGAGGGTGCTTCCATCGGGAAGAGTTACCTTTTTGGTGACCATAACGTTTCCTTCGGTGTGAGATGCGTTTACATTGCCTGCCGAGACTTTGAAGAGATATCCCAGGCTTATAGCCTTGCTCATTTTAGTCCTCCTTAGATGTTTCGGTTTGGCCTCTTAAAAAGGCATTCATGGCGTATATCGAAAGCAATGTTTTGACCCGTCTCCAGGGGCTACCTTTTATGAGCTCTCCGGATTCTACAGCAAGCATGTCTTCAGGTACGGTCAAACCAAGACGATATTGCACGTCGTTTAAGACTCGGAAAAATTCATCTAGATTTTTGGCGTTTCGCAAGGCATACAGCAGCCCCATTTCGTTTTCTTTTTGGGCATGAGAGCCCAGGGTATACCCAAAACCTCGAATTACCTTTAGTAATTGTGCGTCCATGTTAAGAACCTCCTTGAGATAGACCTCAAAGACCTCAAGAGTCTTGAAAACCAGGGGCCTTTTTTCAGAGCCTTCGTAAAGAAAATCTTCTATAAAGGGTAGAGGATCACCAAACTCCAAGACCGCAGCGGCGATCTTTTCGCGCCAGATGGTGTTGTAGCCGCGCCCCTCTTTTTTTTGAAACTGTCTGAAGACACCTTCCAGTATTTCTTGAGGACGTTCCGAGGGAAGGCTTTCAACGAAAGCCTCATAAAGGCGATAAAGGGTGGCCAGGTGGCTGAATTCCTTAAAGGCTTGCATATCAAAAGCTTTTCCAGGTTTTCCGGTAACTACATAAAGCACTAAAGGACGAGAGAGGGGGTTTTCCGAAGCTCCAAAAAGCTTGGTGAGCAGTTCCAGGGCTTCATCACTAAGCTTTTCTGCCTCTTCTGAGTTTCGCCTTACATAGGAAAAAAGCCTTAAAAGAAGACCTAGCGTTGTTTCATGAAGATAAGGACCGTAAAAGGCCAAAGGAGTATTTCTTTTTTTATTTCCCAAGCGTAGGTGATCGAAGATTTCTCTTTGCAAACGTTCAAGATCTTTGAGATCACCTTGAAAACAAAAGATGTGCAGGGCCTCACGCCCCTGAGCGCACCAGAGCCAGCCAAGATAGGCGGCAAGGCCAGCTACAGCACAGGTCGGGCAAATTTTGAGTTCACGTTTCAGCCCCGGGTAAAAATTGGCAAACTTTCCGGGCTCTACCACAAAGGGATAGTTCCACATTTTGGCCTTGGTAAGCGGGGCTGTTTCCCCACACAGATCGCAACTCTCTTTTTTGCGGCTAAAAGAGAGCTTGAGGTCGTAGGTCGGTGGACTAGTGAAGTAAGTTTTGCCATCTATTTTTGTTTTTGAGGCTTTGGGAGTAGCCTTTATAAACAGATTAGCCGGATAAAGCCAGTTCTTTTTGGGGTATTTTTTGATGGCACCAGTTTCTGTATCGACATATTCTCCTTCGTTTTCGGTCTCTTGCACGAGTTTTTCTACAATGGCTTCAAGCAGTTGTTCGTGCTCAAATTCCCCCTCACCAAAGAGGCGATAGAGCACGACCAGGCCGTTATCAATCCAGAAATTACCCCTCTGACGAGAAAGGCTTATTTTTACTGAGGCCATTTAAAATTACTCCATCCCTTTGAGGACTTACTATATTTTCCTTATCGGTAAGTCAATAAAAAAATTTAAATTGGGATTCCTGAAGCTACTATTAAGCCGAGTTTTTTTACACGACATAGCACTATCACAAAGTACCGACGAAGTGACCCCGCATGTCTTACGAGGAAAAATGTAGTGCCGACGAGGTAGTCTCTACCAGATAGCAGGGAGATTGCTTTGCCACTTCGTGGCTCGCAATGACCGCCTATTTGTCACTGCGAGGAGCGCACGAGCGCGACGAAGCAGTCTCAGAAATAGTGATCGCCACGACAACTAAGTCACCTCGCGACAGGAATTGCTTCGTTTCGCTTGTAATGACTCAATTGTCGCCTATTTAATGCCTCATATGTTGCTTTGAGTAACCTCTTCGGTTGCTAGCGTAGCTTCGCAGTGACTATTGACTTTGCGGGCCGCTATTGACGTTGTCAGGCAGGGTAAACAAACTCAGAAGTTTTTCTTTAGCTTCTTGGTATTGCTCTTCGTTAAAAAGTGGACGGCATTGAGAAATTTCTCGTTCTGAATTGAGAATTTTTACGGCAAAGGCCAGGCAGGTGGCTTCGCCGCATTCTTGGCAATTAGTCTGAGGCAAAAGTTTATAAATGTCTAGTGCCGTAAGGTTTTGGTTTATCAAGGGTTTAGAAAGGTCAATTTTATCTTTATTAGCGGACGCAACTCTTGCCATCTCTTCAATGTATTTAAGTGTTTTCAAGGCTTCTTCTCGGTCAGCCATGTAAGTCATGGCCACAAAAGAGTCTTTGTAAATGGTGATGATACTTAAGCCCTTTTTGAAGACCAGCCAGCCGTCGTTTTCGCTATAAGTAGCCCCTGGAATTATTCTGGCAAGATAGGACATAATTGTTTCCAAATCAGGAATATCCACTTTGCCGATGACCTTAATCCTTTCAGGATCCGCCAGACACTGGGAGACTTCTTTTATCTGCATACATCTCTCCTACTAGGTTTTTGTTTGCTTTTTGCGAATTTCAAATACCTTGGCGACTTTCCGGAAGGATTTGCCCTTCCAGAGCTCCAACTACTTCCGTTAGAACCGCGTGGGCGAATATTTTAATTATTCAGGATCAGGAGTAACAGGGGCGAAGCAGAATGTTTTCCTTGAAATAACTCTTGTCCCCACCCTAAACCAGGACGCCTTTCGGGGTCCCGAAAGGCTTTTTATCAAATTGAACTTTCAAAATTCAATTTGACGAAGTTTTTTCCGACGCCTTTTGAAGGTTCTTACATCGGCATGGTTAGAGTAGATGGGCTTTCGATCTTTGTTTGCTGGAGTGTTTGCAAAGTAAGTTTACGCTACTACACTTGTAAATCCTATTTTAGTTTAATGGATTAAACTTCAAGCTATCTGGCTGGGGGTGTCTATCCTCGTGTTTGTTTTAGCTTAATCTAAATTTTCACAGTTGTGTGGACCTCCCATTATAGAGTCTAGCTGCCTCAGCGCCTTCCTATCTCAACCAATGCCGGAAGCATTGGTTAGTATTCCAAAATGTGCAATTTTTACGCTAAGATTTTCTTTTATCTTGCTGCCGGGAAGAAAACAAATCGGTGGGCTAGGAATTCCCCAAGAGTTATCTTGCTTAAGGACGTAGCCTGTTAAGGGCTCAATTGGGCCTTCAACAGATCCATCTTTGATTTTAATAAAGTGTTGACCGTTATTATTTTCAGCGTCTTTAAGCTGCCAATCTGCGGCAAGGGCATGGGCTGTCAAATATTGATTTTTGGCAAATTGAAGCACCACATCTTTTCCATCTACCTCAAAAACAATACCACCCAAGGCTTTTCTGCTATTTGTGGGAGTAAGGCTTTCTAGTTTTACCCGACCCCAACCATAGCCCTTTTCACCACCAAGCTGCAAGCTGCCGAATATCTTTTTTAAACTGATTTCTTTTTGTTCTTCTTTTGTTTTAATAAAAAACAAGTCATTTTTCTCTAAACGTATTCCTTCAAAAGGACCTTTGTTTGAGGAGTTTATATCTTCTTTGACCCACAGATCTCCAACTAAATAAACATCTCTATCATCTCGTGTTTTTGGCCCAATATATTCCACTTCATGAAGCTGACCTTCATCACTTACTTTTCTCTCGTAATCTCCAGCCTGACTCATATAACCAAATTTAAAAAGATAATCAAAGTCGTTCTTTTCCCACGGGAAATATGGATTCTTCTTATCTAATGAAGGCCAGAGATAGCCAAAGCGAAAATTTTCATGGAAAAAAGTACCTACTTCTTCATATTTGCTAAGATCAGCACCAAAGTGATCTCTTGTAATTCGTGCCGTTAGCGCACCCCAAAGTGTCCGACCAGGTACATATTCCCGGGTTTCCATGAGATTCCTATATTTTCTTTTGCCGATATGTAGTGGCGAAAGGAGCTTCAAAACCACACGGTAATGCTTAAAACTCATGCCGCCTCCTCTGTTGAACCTGATTGTTCTTCTTTGGCAGCTTTGGCATGAAAGCGAGCGTAAATCAAAGTCTGCTCATAGAGGTCACGGACGAGGAGGAGGGTATCGAGGTTTTCTACTACTTTTTGAGAATAAAATTCCAGAGCTTCTTTAGGGCTATCTACAATGGTCTCATTTTTAAAATTTACTAGCCTTTTTAAGGCATCATAAAGAGAATTACGAATTACAGGAGCTATTTCTTTTTCTTTTGAACTTCTTGAAAAAAGAAAAAGCATCATGGCATATACACCCTGATTCTGGAGCACGCCTAAAGCTTTGGTAACTAATCTTTCTAGTGTTTCCTTATCACTTACATCAAGCATCTTCCTAGCATGATCTTGTGCTACTTTATCAAGATTAGTTTTAGTCATAATTGAACCTCCCAAGGATCAACAACTTGTTTAATTCTTCCAAAGCCTCTGGTGCCCATACCACCAATACCGAGATGCTCTGCCCATTCGAGGCCAGATACTATTATTCGTAAGATGTTTTGATTATTTTGTGTTGCTTCAATATTATCCCACTTCCATTTTTCTAGATTAACATCTTTGAATCTTTCTTCATTAATCCAATCAAAAACTTTTTTTACAGCCTTTTGAAATTTTTCTTTTTCTTCTTTATCTTCTTTATCTGATAAGAGCTTCCACTTTTTTAAAAGGCCTTTTTTTGCTTCCTCCTTTTCATTTTTGAGAATATTTTCCCACTCTGAAAGTTTCGTAACAGTTGGAAAAGTCCCCCTAAAGTCATCCACTACCACGTCAAACCAAAGAAAAGTTGCCCGTGGGATGGCTTCGTAGGTATAAAGGGCTCCTTCTTCAGTGGCACCGGTTTCGGGATTTATGGCCACGGAAGTTCTTACTTCAAGATTAGAATTTACAATCTGAGAGAAGAGCTTGTCAGAAACAAGGACAATGCGATTTTTAATATTTTCCCATTGCTTTAAATCTTTTGGAGGATTAATTTCCACTGCCTTGGGTGGATCAACCATTAGCCATCCGAGACTTATCGGCTTTTCAATCTTCATCGTAGAATAGAATTCATCCTCTTTCACTTCCGAATTGTTAGATGGATTCGAAACATCGAATCCTGCTTCCTTCAAAATGCCTACTGTACTCACCCACACCGGCCCGACCATGGAATAAACCGGAAATAACAGAATTCTGGCGTCGGAAATTGAAACGACGCCTGAAAAAGAGCCAGCCTCCCCTTGAATGGAGCCGAATGTATAGCAGATAGGGCAAGTAGGGCGCCCGCAATGCTTTCTCCCTTCGGTTGAGCCCTGCCCTGCGCACTGGGGCTTTCCATATCTTCTGGCGGCATAAGCCCTGATGGCTCCATGAAGGGCCGTTCCTGGAATCTTGGGAAGCCTGGTCCCTGGCTCCCTTACAATGGTATTATCAACCCGGCCAAGGCGCATACCACCAGTGCCTATATGCACTGGATCAGTTGTCATAATCAAAAAGCGATGGGTTTTATACATGCCGGACCTCCTGTGAAACATCTTCAATTTTCTCTTTCATTATGTGGTGAAAAAGATAAATTGCATCGGTGAAATAACCACGCACAGCCATATCCGTAAGCCAGTTTATTTCTTTTAGCGTTGGCTTATCTCCTTGCCATTGAGCATTTATGAACAAAGCTTTGCAAAATTCTTTAAAGCTTTCGTCATTGATGGAATCTTGAAAATTCTCAAACCATTCTTCTCGTTTGGCTTCAATGGCATTTCTGATAGCAAAGATTTGAGAGGAACTGAGTCTTGATTTGCCATTTTTCTTTTCTCTTGCAACAAAATTCCAAATTTTTTCAAGCTCAATAATTTCGTCTAAAAGATATGGTCTGGTAAGGGAGTTGTAACGCTTTCCTCTCTCATCGTAATGTACTTCGAATCGTCTTACGTTAGTTTCAAGGAATTCAAAGTCAAAGGTGGCCGGGGTGAAATAAATCTCGTCTCCAGGTTCAAGCTTTGCGACATGAACAAGCCAGGGATGGGCTGAATTCCAGGGATTTATGGCTTTGTAATAACGGTTTCTATCAGATGGTTCTTCACATTGGGCAAGAAAAACATAAGGATACCAATGGTCTTCTGTCTCACCATCTCCCATTAGGGCTGGAACATACCAAGTAAGTTTTCGATCGTCTGCCTCTATCAAGATTTCCAACCATTCTATAAATTGGCCATCTTTATCTTGGTCAAATCTTTCAGGTAGCTTATCCTCTTTATTTATTGATTTTCGGGCTGAACAAATTACCTTCCACACTAACGGTTTACTTTGTTGCGCCAACATTCTCCTTCCCGCGTCCATGATCGCCCTGAGGGGCATCTTGCGATAGGCATACACAACGCCAATGTGTAACGGCAGGCGATTTCTGACTTTGCCCATCTCCCGCTCGTATTTGGCCTTGATGGCCTTCACCACCTCGAAGGCCTTGTCTGCAGGCACCAGGGCCATGAAAGTGCGGGGCTCCGCGAGGATGGGGATGAGGGGGGTGTAAGAGCTTGCGGAGTCCTGGACGCCGTCTTCCCGCGCAATCGTAAATGTAGCCTGTTCCTGGCCCGGTCGTCCGTATTCAGTTGGCTCGTACACTTTCAAGGGCTGGCCTGCCAGATCTTGCACAAGGTTCTGGAACGAACGGCCATACACATTGTCCAGATACTCCAGGTTCTCAATCACCCAGAAGCCGCCGCGGTATTTTTCCGGAATATCTACCTCACCGTCTTTTTCCGGCACCCAGAGCACGGCTACCTTGCGGCCCTGGATTTCGAGTTCGTAGGCGTGGTAGGGGAAAATGCGGTCCTTTGGTTCTACCGCGCCTTTGAGGAAAATGCGAGGGCGGCGTTCACCAATGGTCTGGCCTGCCAAGGATTCCTCCAAGGAAAGGGAACTTTCCCAGAGGTCTCCCAGAGAAAGTCCATATTCATTGTCCTCCAGCCATTCTTGGAGCGCTTTCGGAGGTGGATCCGTGGGCGCAACGTCTTGCCAGAAACGGCGGGTCGTTTCCCAGATCCTACGGATGCGGGAATAGGAAATGGGTTTGGGGCCAAGGACCACATCAATTTGTTGGCCGTTTTCCTCGTGGATGACTATCTTGCGGTTTATAGGTGGAAATTCAGATTGAAGCCGTTTGAACATGGCTAAGGATTCCACTAGCGTACCATCCAGCCAGTTCTCCAAGGGGAAGTAGCCCACAATCAAGGCAATCCGTCCGTGTTTATCCGCGACTTCGTCCAGCCAGACGGTCTCGGGATGTCCTTGCAGGAAACGCTTTTGCGTGTCCAGGTGAATCCCCTGCACCCACGGTTTTGCACGGGATTCTCGCCGCTCGAGGCAAACGCCGCACATGCCCCGGGAGATGGCTTTATGTCTATTCTGGTTTTTGGCCCCGAATCCCAAGGGCCTCAAACCGCATAGAGAACATTTTTCGTGCAGTTCTCCCTCGTTGTTCCAAGATTGAGCGATTTTCTCAACATCAGGCTGATATCTCAGGCCTTCTTCCTGTTCTTCACGCAATAAATCCCCCAACGATTTACCATCCTCAGACCGTTTCTGGGTGTAGGTAGATAGCTCTATCTCTGGTGGAAGAGTAAGATCTCCGTGTGTGAAATGAATAACGGTCTGACGCAGATACTCTTCAAGGTTCTTGGCTCGCTGATAGGCATCCAGCAACATAAAGTCCTTGTTGTCCTCGGGCAACTTCAACAGATGGAGAGGTATTACATTTTTTCCTTCCTGATCTCGCAAAAAGGTCAGGAACACCGGCCCGTTCTCATCCCGGTAAACTTCCCCGGCCAGGGGGAATTCCCATTCCAGGATGTCCTGCCAGGCGTCGTAGACTTTCTGTAACAAAGCGCGACGTGCCAGCAGGTCGGGGACGTTGTTGGATTGCGCGAGGTAGGCCAGGCCGTCAATACGGAGAGGAAGGAGTTGAGGACGGAACCACGAACGAAATTGAGCGTGCTTTTTAATAATTTCTTCAAGAGATGTAACACTAATTGCACTAATTGGGGAGCTTAGATTTATATCATTTCCCTTTATCCACGCATAGAAAATTTTGAATAACACTCCTACCGACAAGGAATGTTCCCATAGAGAAATATCGTTTACACTATACCTCGTATCTCCGGCAGCCATAGCAAGCGAAGATTGAAGCAAAACCAAAAGGCCCATTCTTTCCCCAACAAAATTCGCAAATGCAATATCTTTTAGAGCACACACTAAACGTGTCAGAAAGTCTCCATTGGTAGAGCAATTAACTTGTTTGTTTCGAGCGTTTTCTGGTAGGGGTTTAATATTGCTATTCGAGCAACTTGAATTCAAACAATAAAGAAATCGCTGATAACCAAAGACCGAAAACACTCCAAAACCCAAGGATTTAGGCTGAACAGAAAAAGCGTTCCGCCCATGAGTAATGATTTCTGAACGGTCATATTCGGAATCTAACCAATCAATTCGCTGCACAACGCAAACCACAAAGTCGTTGACACCGCAATTTCCACTACTTCGCTTGTGGTGGTCTTGGATAACACGCTGAGCAGATATCGAAGTGTTTGAGGGGAAGTTATTTGCGAATTGTTGCAAAAAACTACTAGATCTACCAGGGCCAAAACGCGTATGGGCGTAATTAGACCTTGGCTTATCTCGCAAATATTTTGACTGATGCCCTACATGCAACTTGCCAACATCATGCAGGAGTATAACAAATTCGGCTTTGAGAATTTCGTCGCGGTTATCAGCAAGCACTTTGAGGTTATGCATATTAGCCCCCTGTAATTTCATGCAAAATTGCTAATGCTAACTGTTGAAATTGGGTTTTCAGATCTTTTGGATCAAAGGGTATAAGCATTTTAACAGGCCATTTTTCCAGATCGTCCGGAAAATTCTGGGCCCGCTGTAGGGCAACTGCAAACCAGTAAGCATCAAAACCCGCATCTTTTTCCGCAGCCAGCCGCATTAACGCTTGAAGCTCATTCTCTTTGAGTAAAAAGTACAGATCCACAGCGTCCCGAGGTTCGGCCCGGCCATAATACGCCAGGGTTTTTTCGGCTTTCAGATCCTCAAAAACGTTAATGGGCACACCGTAAGGCGAGGGCAGTGAAGTCGCAAAACGAACAGGTGTATCTAAGGCCAGGTCCAGGCGTAAAGAATCTCCGTCCCCGACGATTGTCATTTCCACAAAAGTGGAAAAACGTCGGGTTACCTGAACTCCCAAGCCATGATGGGTAAGTGTTCGCTCGATCTGGCGCGAAAAGGGTACAATGAGACCTTCTTCTGTGGTGAAAAGATCCAAGTCAAAGGACAGACGATGTCCTAGGTAAAATTCTGCCAAGGCTGTGCCACCGGTCAGGTAAAACCGGGATATGTCAGGCAGTTGCCCGAGCAGGTTCAGTACTTTCTTTTGTAGTTCGCTCAGAATTCCTTTACCTTGCAACACCATGACGTGCCTTAAAAAAGGCCCTCCAAAGGCGAGCAATATCTTCCGGCAAGTCCAATGAATCCAGCAATTGTTCTACTTCGTCCAGATCAAGTTTACGAATGTCCTCCGCCCGGCCATGAAGCAGCACCTGGCGGATATACCAGTGCCGCTGGAAGGGATCGGAAAGATCCAGAGTATCAGTGCTCCAAACAATATGGCGGGGAGGCTTAACTTTTGCCATTCCATGCCTCCCAGAAAATCTCTTCTGCTTCTGAGAAACCTTTGGCTTTTATCGTGCTTTCCTCCTTGATGACCTCTGCCACTCCATAACCGCTGCTGGTCTTCGCCCCGAAGCCGTACTCGGTGAGCATGGCGCGGATGCCCTTAGCCACGGCCTCCAAGTCGGCCTTGGCCTCTTGCTCAATCTCTTCCGGCGATCCCTTGCCCACTCGGTCCAGCGGTACATAGAGCACCGTAAAGACGCCGGATGTTCCCGCGGGCACGCACTCGAAGTAGATGGGATTTTTGCCCGCGCCCGTCTCGCGATCGTGGGGGTTGATGATCTCAAGTCCAATGCGGTCGAAGAAGGTGGGGTAGAAGTGAAGGCAGCCTTGGAAGCCTTCTACTTTTCTTAAATATTTCTTTTCCTTTAGTCGCTGTTTGAATTCTTCCTCAACTTTTTTGATTTCGTTTCTAAATTTTTCCTGCCAGTTTTTTTCTTCTGATTCATTCTTTGGCTTAGGTCCAACTCGATGAAGGGCAAGGATACGGTTCAGAAATTCTGCTGTTCCATCTTTCTCATTACCAAATAATCTGTAAAGCCTGAGCCGCTCCACTATAAATTGCTCTTCAGTAATCTCACCATTTTCCAACTTTGAGGCCAAATCCCGTATCATCGCTGACCTCAGCGCACCCTTCCATTGGCTAGGGGCTACATAGGGCACCTTGAAAACCCACTCCTTCTTCACCGGGTTGTCGAGGATGTAGAAGTCCACATCGTCCTTGCTAAGATAAGGCTTACGCAGGGTGAAGTGGATCTGAACGGCCCAGGAACCGGGAGGGAAGAGTATGAGGTCGGGAAAAAGTGGACTCACCGTATCGTGATGGTTGGCAAGGCTCAAAATATGCCCCATCCAGCGCAAACGTTGGCATAGAAAACGTTGAAAATCACCCCGTGGATTTTGCAAATTTCCGGCATAGTACCAATGCTGAAGGGCAGTGCCTTTGGCATAATCCTTACATTTATCGCGTTTGGTACATTTATCTTCCGAAGCCAGTAATTGAGCAAACAAAGCCTGCTGGACAGCTGGGTCTTTGATACGAAACCAGTCTCTACCTGACGCTGACTGGCTAGCCTCGGACTGCTGGGCAAAATAGTCGATCAATCCTCGTTTTTGGTTCTGGGGCAAACTGTAAACATCAAACTCTGCCCAAAATTCTCTCTTCATTGTCTTACTCTCCACAGTTTAATAAAGACTTTAAAAATATTTTTGCATTGGATAAGTTCGGACTAACAGTATCACGAGATGAGTTCATTTCACGCCAAACAACTAAATTATAGTGGCTGGTCAAATGCTGATAGATGGCCCGCAAAATTTTCTCTCTATCCCAAGTTTTGTCATAAACATCAGATTTCTCTGGAATCCATCCCCATACTCTAATCTCACCATTATATGGTCTTGATATTTTGACTTTAGATGCAAGTTTTTGGTTCTTAATAGTGCCCATAATGAAATGCCTTATTGCTTTATAATTCGCAAATAACCTGCGTAGATCATATTTGAGAATGAATGAGTCCTTGTCTTTGAATGATTTTCCGTTTCGAGGATGGATTTTGGCAAGGAAAATATTGCGCAGTGAAGGTAAATGATAGTATACATTATTTCCTGAAATATTTTTTAGCTGTTCGCAAAGCGGTTTAATGTTGATATTTTCAGTCGTTTGCACAATACCGAAACCCAGTTGTGCACGAGCCCCAAGCACTGTCCAATTACTGAGAAACCAGATCAATCCAGCAATGATTTGAGGATTGAAGGCAGGATGAAAGTCTTCTATGCAGACGGTGAGTTCGCCACTGCGTGGTGAATTGGGAAAATACCAGGTGGGTGTTTTCTCTTTTCCGTTTTTATCAACATATTGACGTTCCTGAAGGGCAACTTTCTTGTCAATCCTGATCGATTGCATCAGGGCATCTGCTACCTCTAATCGGAATCTCCTCTTCCATCCTGTTGTTCCAAAAACCTTACATACATCGCATATTCCAACTTCATCCAGTGCTGTCCACCAATCCTTGCCTTCTCTGCGGGCTTTTTCAAACTTTCGCAATTTTTCACCAGTCAATTCGCATTTTTTGCCTTCTGGCCCCCCCTCACACGCGCTTCCTCCAAGCCCGCGGACAATGGCCTCGTACCACCAGCGGAGAGAGCCTAGTATGCCCGTCTCGTGGATGCGGTCCATGGTGCCATCCACCCCACCGGTCCAGAGAGGCGTAAGGGTTTTTATTTTCACCTCAAGTGTTCCCATCTTCCCTCCCCAATTGGGTTACTTCACCACCTCGATCATGCCGAAGCCTTGGCTGTTTCTGGCGCCGAGGCCGGCATGGTAGGCCAGGGTAAAATAAGGCTCCGGCAGAGCGAGCTCGTAAAGACCTGTCCAGCCTTTTATCCAAAAGTTTCTGGATTTCCCAGGCGTTTCTGATCTTTCATATTTTCCCTCTTCTTCGGATTCCCTGAGTTTTTTGAAACCAATAATGACCTCGTTTTTCTTTGAAACCCGAAAAGGCCTTATGTAAGCCCCATTTAAAGGCGGAAGTTCAGCTTCTTCTCCCCAAAGAGCACGTGCTTTGCGCATTAGATTCTCAAAAATTTTCGCGGAAAATTCGCTTTCAAAGGGTGTATAAAAATAGGTCTTTTTCTTGCCTTCTGGGGTATATAAAGTGCTGTGAATGGTGATGGGCGAAAGGGCCCGTACTATCAACGGCCCTTTCGCAGATACCGGCATTTCCACTTCTACCGCTTCTATTTCACACAAGTTCTCCCCAAGCCGAAATTGGCCTTCACGGACAAGATGAGTAGCAAAGGACTCAAGAAGTCGGTCGTCAACTGCGCTAATTTTAAGCTTAACGCGCCCATGAAAAGTTATTTCTCTTTTTTCAGGGTTAAATTTTCTTTCTTTTCCGAGGAGGCGCGAGAATGTGAAAAGCTTAAAACGCCTTTTGCCGTAGGCAAAGCCTCTTTCGTGGTAGAAGCTAGCCAAAGTGGCGTCAAGAGAGCGGTAAATAAAGGCCTGAACTAGATGATTATAATGAACCGGTAGAGTTAGCCCTTCTTTTGGGCCTTTAAAAACTATGCTTATGCGCATCCCACCCTCAATTCCATGAAAATTTTTTAAGAATAATCTAATAATAATTTATTGTCATGGAAAAATTTGCCTTAAAAATCGCCATTTTTTGCCATTATTTATAGTTTTAACCCACAAAATTTTGATTTTTTTAAAACCGTTTATAGGATTCATATAAAAGCTATATCTGCCAAACTTTTTATCTTTTTGCCTCTTTTCTCTCTTTTGAGCCCAAGAAATCTCTTTAACCTTGCGGCCGCACTTTCTACAAAACCTTTGCTTCCGATAGCCAGACTTTCTGTAAAATACCCGACTTTTTGTCTAAAAATTTCGCCTGTCCCCCTTTTTGGCTCGCCAAGCCCGCCCTTGCCATAAACAAACTCCTGCAAAAGTTCAAATCTCTCTTTCTCGCTTTTTCCCTCATACCGCGGAAGGCCTGAGTCAAGCGACAGAAAAGTTTTGCCTGTCCCTCTTCTTGCTCTGTATCCCAGCGAACACCAGCGGTAGTCTTCCGGCTTTTCTACGATTCCTGCCCGCACCGGGTTTAGCTCTATATAAGCCAGGCAATTCAGTAAGGCCTCGCCGGTTTCAATGATTACGGACTTGAATCTGTCCGCCCAGAAATAGCCTTTGCGGTCAACGCGCTTGTTATACCAGCGTGAAAAGCGTTGCTTGATGTCCTGGACGTATCGAGAAAGATTGCCAAGCCTTTGCCTCCATTTTTTGAGCATTTCTTTGTAGAAGAAAATTTTGCGTTTCTCGCCGTAGTAGAGGCGAATACGGCGTTTTACTTCTGCGTCGGAGAACTGGTCTTCGGGGAGCATACGGCAGAGGAGATGGAAGTGATTACCCATAATGGCAAAGCCATAAACTTCTACAAAATAGACTTGCGAGAGCCAGCGGATGAGGTTGAGCAAGTAATCTTTTTCATCATCGCCGAGGACATCGTGGCCGGGCAGGGCGGTACGTGAAATTACATGATAAGCGGCTCGTGGATCATTCATGAAAAAACGAGGAATACGTGGCATACGGTCCTCCTTAAAATTTTTTTAAATTTTTTGCCTGTCCCTTATATCTCGGTATGTTTCCACCTTATATCGGTATGTTTCTGCGGAAGCTAAATTTTTGCCTGTCCCTCCAGGCACTTGACACTCGTTAGTTGCCTTTCTAATATTAAATTTACGTAATCGGAGCGGGTATAGCTCAGTTGGTAGAGCATCAGCTTCCCAAGCTGAGGGTCGCGGGTTCGAATCCCGTTGCCCGCTCCAGAAATTGAGCCCCTATGGGCTAAAAATAAGGGTTTCTTCAAAAAGTGGGCCCTAAGTGCCCACTTTTTTGTTATGGGGATATGGAAAGGGAAGAAATTATTAAAAAAGTTTGGGAATTGGCTGAGCCTGTGATTCTGAGTCTCGGCCTTGAGCTGGTTGATGTAGAGTTCCAGCGTGAGCGCCAGGGCTGGGTTTTAAGGCTATATATTGACCGGCCTGGGGGCGTAAACCTGGGGGATTGTGTGCGCGTTAGCGAGATTTTAAGCGACTTACTGGATGCCAAAGACTTTATCCATCACGCTTATCACCTAGAAGTCTCGTCCCCTGGGGTTGATAGGCCTCTTAAAAAGAAAGAAGATTTTTCTCGTTTTGCGGGAGATAAAGTAAAAATACAGATGTCAGAGCCCATTGAAGGGCGCAAGAATTTTACCGGTCTTTTGCGTGGCTATGAGGGAGAGGACGTTCTGGTTGAAATAGACGGCAAGGTCTGGCGTCTTCCCTACGGGAAGATAAAGAAGGCAAACATCAAATACGAGTTTGACGTTTGATGAGGGGAGAAAAATGGCTGGAGAAATAAGAAAACTCATAGATTTGTTTAGTAAAGAAAAAGGTATTCCGCGAGAGGTTATCATAGAGGCCCTTGAAGAGGGCATGAAGGCTGCCGCGCGTAAAAAATTTGGCCCTAAAGCTATTATAGACGCTCAATACAACGAAGAGACAGGTGAAATAGAAGTTTATCGTTTCCGCAAAGTAGTGGAAAAAGTAGAAGACCCTGAAACAGAGATTTCTCTTGAGGAAGCCCGTGAGCTTGACCCTGATGTCCAGGTGGGAGATGAAGTAGGCACTGTGGTTGATATTCGGGATATGGGGCGTATCGCTGCTCAACTTGCCAAACAGATTCTTACCCAAAAAGTCCGTGGGGCGGAAAGAGAACTCATTTATCAGGAATTTAAAGACAAAGTAGGCCAGATTGTTAGCGGCTTTGTGCACCGTTTTGACAGAGGTAATATCATTGTACAACTGGGCCGGGCTGAAGCTATCTTGCCAGTTACCGAGCAAATCCCCAATGAAAAATACAAGCGTGGCGACCGGATAAGGGCCCTCATAATAGAAGTTAATAAGTCCGGGCGTGAGCCCCAGATAGTACTTTCGCGCACGCATCCCGATTTTCTCCGAAAGCTATTTGAGCTTGAGGTACCTGAAATTCAGGAAGGTATCGTAAAAATCATTTCCGTGGCTAGAGAGCCTGGAAGCCGCGCCAAAATGACGGTAACTTCCACTGATCCTGATGTGGATCCGGTAGGCGCCTGTGTCGGCCTTAAGGGTTCAAGGGTTCAGGCGGTGGTCCAGGAGCTTAAGGGGGAAAAGATTGACATTGTTCCCTGGAGCCCGGATCCGGCTCGTCTAGTCTATAATGCCCTGGCACCGGCTGAGTGCACCAGAGTTATTGTTGACGAAGACAATAAAACCCTTGAAGTTATCGTGCCCGATGACCAGCTATCTCTCGCCATAGGCAAGCAGGGTCAAAACGTGCGTCTGGCCTCAAAGCTTCTTGGCTGGCGTATAGACGTCATGAGTGAAACTCAGTACATGCGGCGTCAGGACCCGGGTTTTCAGGAGCTACTTAAACTTGAAGGGATGACTGAAGAAATTGCAGCCAAGCTTTACGATAAGGGCATAAAGTCTCCAGTAGAGCTGGCTCAAGCTTCGGTAGAGGAAGTGGGAGATATAGCTAAGATAAAAGATACTGAAGCTCAAGCCTTGATTGAAGCTGCTAAAAAATATGTAGAAGAAAAGGGCGAAACTGTTCAGGCGGAAGAGGCGGAAACTGAAAAAGAAGAAAACTAAACATGGTAGAAAAAAAGCGGCATGTTCCGCAAAGATCTTGTATTATTTGTAAAAAAAAGACGGCCAAACATAAGCTCTTGCGCCTGGCCCTTGATGAGAGAGGTCGCGTGGTGCTTGATGTTAAGGCTAAGAGGCCAGGCCGGGGGGCTTATGTATGTCCAAGTGACGCTTGTGTGGCCAAGCTTTTGACTAAGCATGGTGAGAAGCGTTTGCGCTGGGCCTTTAAGGGTAAGGCCAAAGAAATAACACCCAAAACTATTGACGAAATACTGGTAATTTTGAAGGGGGCAACAAGAGAGCATGAGTAAAGTTAGAATTTACGACTTAGCAAGAGAGTTAGGCATACAAGCCAAAGACTTATACGAGCGAATCCGCAAAATGGGATACGATGTTAAAAGTCATTCAAGTACCTTGAGTGAAGAGGAAGCTGCGGCTGTGCGTCAAGAACTTGCTTTCATTAAAAATAGCGTAAAGACCGAAGAGAAAAAAGAGGCGCCAGCACCTAAAAAGGTAGTGGTAAGGCGTCATCGTGAAGAGCCCAAAGAAGAAACAGAAAAAGCTGAGGAAGCAACCGAAACAGCAGAAGCACAACAAAAGAAGAAATTAAAGATTAAGCTTGTCATCAAAAAGCCGCCCAAAAAAGAAGAACCAGAAAAAGAAGTAGCTGAAACCCCCAAAGAAGAGCCCCAAAAGGCTACTCCTGAAGAATTTGTGGCTAAAGAAACCAAGCCTGAAGAACCTACCGAAGAAATTTCGGCGGAAAAGTTGCCCCCTGAAGAAGCCCGGTCCCAAGAAGCCAAAAAAGAAATTTCCGAAGAAAGACCCAAAGTCAGAGGCCCCAAAGTGGTAGCCCGCACCGTGGGCGTGGTTAAAAGAGAGGTAATTGAGCCTAAAAAGGCTAAACCTGAGCGTCCGAGTAAGCCGGAGCGGCCGGCCAAACCTAAAAAAGGCCGCAGGGTAGTTACGGAGTTTGAGCGCCGGCCAAAGAAAGAAGCAGCGGCTCCACCACCTGAACCACAAAAAGAGCCTGAAAAGAAAAAGAAGAAGAGAAAAAAGCACGTTGTTGAACTTGACGAGTTTCGTAAAAAGGCCAAAAAGAAGGCCGCCGGGGCCAGGCCAAAGAGTGAACGTGAAGAGATACTTGAAGAGCTTGAGCTCATGCGCGAGCTTGAGGCCCCCACAGAAGAGTTGCTCGCCAAAGAAGAAGAATTAGCCAGGGCCACGGAGAAAGAAAAAGCTGCTAAAAAAGAAGAAAAGAAAGAACCAGAACGTCCGCCAACAGCTCCGCCAAAAGAAAAGAAAATTAAAGTTTACGAGTCTATTCAGGTGGGCGAGCTCGCCAAGGCCATGGGGGTCAAGGCTTCTGACATTATCAAGAAGTTTATGGAACTTGGCACCATGGTCACCATCAACCAGTCTATTGATCCGGAAACCGCCGCTATTGTGGCGGCAGAATTCGGCTATGAAGTAGAACAGGCGGCCATTGAAGAAGAACAGCTACTTGAATATACTCCGCCTTCCCCAGATGAGCTAAAGCCCCGTCCACCAGTGGTTACGGTAATGGGGCACGTTGACCACGGTAAAACCACTCTGCTTGACGCCATAAGAGAAACTGACGTGGTTTCAAGGGAAGCCGGAGGTATCACCCAGCACATCGGTGCTTATAAAGTTAAGTTAAAAAATGGCCAGGAGATTACTTTTATTGACACTCCCGGGCACGAGGCCTTTACCCACATGAGGGCCCGTGGTGCCCAGGTTACGGATATAGTTATTCTGGTAGTGGCGGCAGATGACGGGGTTATGGATCAGACCAAAGAGGCCATAGACCACGCCAGGGCCGCTGGGGTACCCATTGTGGTGGCCATAAACAAGATTGACAAACCTGAAGCTAACCCCGAGAGGGTAAAAAGTGAGTTAGCTGAACTTGGTCTCGTGCCTGAAGACTGGGGTGGAGACACTCTTTATGCGGAAATCTCGGCCAAAAAGAAGATAGGCATTGACGACCTCCTTGAGTTAGTTCTCCTTCAGGCCGAGATGCTTGAGCTTAAGGCGGCGCCGGATCGCCCGGCTAGAGGCCGTATTGTTGAGTCTCGCCTGGATAAAGGCCGCGGCCCGGTAGCCACGGTGATCATACAGGAAGGCACTTTGAAAGAAGGAGATCCGTTTGTGGCGGGGATTACCTACGGCCGGGTAAGAGCTATGCTTGACGAGCGTGGCCGTCGCCTGAAAGAGGCCGGCCCGGCTTCACCGGTAGAGATACTAGGCTTTCACGAGGTGCCACAGGCGGGAGATGACTTTATCGTCATGCCTGACGAGCAAAAGGCTCGCAAGGTGGCTGAATACCGGGCCCGTAAACAACGTGAGGCCGAAGCGGCCAAAGAGACCAAGATGTCTCTTGAAAAGCTCTTTGAAAAACTCAAAGAAGGTGAAATCAAAGAGCTCAAAGTGGTGCTTAAGGCCGATGTTCAGGGAACCCTTGAGGCCTTACAAGACTCCCTTCAGAAACTGGCTACTGATGAAGTGCGGGTAAACATTATTCGTTCCGGAATCGGCGCTATTACCGAAAGTGATATCATGCTAGCCTCAGCCTCAGACGCCATTGTTATCGGCTTTAATGTGCGGCCTACTTCTCAGGCCAAGCGCTTAGCTGAGCAAGAGAAAGTAGAAATTCGTTTCTATGATGTCATCTATAAGCTCATTGAAGACGTGAAGAAGGCCATGAGTGGTCTTCTGGAGCCCGAGATTGAAGAACGCATCATGGGTGTGGCTGAAGTTAGGGCCACCTTCAAAGTGCCCAAGGTGGGAACGGTGGCTGGCTGTTACGTGAAGGAAGGCAAGCTTGAAAGAGGAGCCAAGGTGCGGCTCCTTCGCGATAACGTGGTGATTTATACCGGTAAGATTGCCTCTCTCAAACGCTTCAAGGAAGACGTAAAAGAAGTGGTAGCTGGCTATGAATGTGGCGTTGGCCTTGAAAACTTTAATGACATAAAAGTAGGAGACTTAATTGAGGCCTTTGAGCTGGTAGAAATAAAACGAGAGCTTTAAGGAGTTATGGTTGTAGGGGTAGTTAAGGTTTCTTTGCACATCCCTGAGACGCGCTCCCTTAAAGGGAAGCGTCAGGTGGTTAAGAAGCTTATTCAGCGAATGAACGGGCGTTTCAAAAACCTGGCGGTCTCTGAAGTGGCTGACCAGGATTTATGGCAAAAGGCGGTTATCGGGATTTCCGCCGTAGGGCCTGATAGCCGTCTGGTTAACAGCCTTCTTGACAAAGTTATTGATTACATTGAAGAGTTTGACGAGCTTGAAATTATTCAGGCCGAGATTGACATCATAAACATGTAGCCATGAAAGGACATCGAGACCGCCGTATGGCGGACTTCATACAGGAAGAGATTTCTCAGATTATTCGGGAAGAAATTAGTGACCCGGCCTTTAAAGAGATGATAACCATCTCGCGGGTAGAGGTCTCGCCGGATTTAAAACACGCCAGGGTGTATTACCAGGTCCACGGAGGAGAAGAGGCCGAAGCTCTGGTGGCTCAGGGCTTTAAAAGGGCCTCTTCTTATATAAGACGGCTTATTGCCAAGCGCCTTTATACCAAGTTTGTGCCAGAGATTGATTTTATCCCTGACAAGCGCACCGAAGAAGAGGCTCGCCTTGAAGAGCTCTTTGCCCGCATTCGTCATGAGTAGTCTTCACGAGATAGCGAACCTTTTAACCGAAAAAGACCACTTTTTTCTCGCCACCCACGTTAATCCTGATGGCGACGGGATTGGTTCTCTTCTGGCGTTAACTTTAGCCTTGAAGGCTCAAGGCAAAACCGTCTGGCCCTATCTTGATGATCCGATACCTGATTTTTTGGACTGGCTTCCGGGAAAAGAGCTTATACGCTACGAATTGCCAAAGGGGAACCACTGGACGGCCATTGTGCTTGATTGTGGTGAGGCCAGCCGCGTGGGTGATGAGTCCGGTGCCTGGGTAGCAGGGCTTTCTGAAGTAATCGTCCTGGATCACCACGAAATCAGCGGTACCCTGGGCACCAGGCGCTATGTAGAGATAACTTTTGCCACAGCCGCCATAGTTTTCAAACTCCTTGGCCTGATGGGTGTTTCACTTGACCAGGAAATAGCCACCAATCTTTACGTGGCTATTTTTTCTGATACCGGAGGTTTTCGTTATCAGCAAACCAATGCCGAGACTTTTTCTATGGCCAAGAAGCTGATAGAAGCTGGGGTCAATCCCGCTGAAGTAGCTCAGCGCCTTACCGAAAATTTTCCGCTCTCGCGGTTTTGTCTTTTAAAACAGGCCCTTTCTCGTCTAGAATTAAAGGCCTCTGGGCGGGTGGCTCTTTCTTATCTTTCAAACGATGATTACCTTTCCTGCCAGGCCAAAAAGGCCGATTCTGACGACTTTGCCACCATGTTTAGGACTATTCGCGGAGTGGAAGTAAGTGCCCTCATCAAAGAATACCAACCAGGAGAAGTTACGGTTAGTCTGCGCAGCCGTGGGCGTATAAACGTGGCGGAGTTAGCCGCTCGTTTTGGTGGAGGTGGCCATCGTTTTGCCGCAGGTTTTCGATTCAAGGGAAAGATTGAAGACTTATACAAATTGCTAGCCAAAGAACTGGAGGCCTTTTTTCTATGAAAGACGGCGTGTTGATAATTGATAAACCCGAAGGAATGAGTTCTACCAAAGTGGTGGAAGAGGTTAAGAAAAAGCTAAAAGTGCGCAAGGCTGGCCACGGCGGCACCCTTGACCCTTTTGCTACCGGAGTTTTGCCCATTTGTATTGGCAAAGGCACAAAGATTGCCCAGTTCATTTTGGACGGCGATAAAGAGTATGAAGGCGTAATGGAGCTTGGTTTAGAGACTGACACTTACGACGCCACCGGTGAGGTGGTGGCCCGCCACGAAGTGCCTTCTAATCTTTCGCTTGCAGAGTTGCAGCGGGTTTTTGATGAATTCGTAGGTGTTCTTTCTCAGGCTCCACCGGCCTTTTCCGCGGCCAAGCTCCACGGAAGGCCCCTTTATAAATATGCGCGCGAGGGCTTAAAAGTAGAAAAACCGCCTAAAAAAGTAGAAATCCTTGCCTTTGAGGCCTTGGAATACGCTCCTCCTCTGGTGCGTTTCAGGGTTTACTGCGGCAAAGGAACCTATATTCGCTCCTTGGTACACGAAGTAGGCCAAAAATTGGGCTGTGGCGCAGTGCTTAAGGAATTAAGAAGACTAAAGAAAGGGCCTTTTTCTTTAGAGCAGGCCCTTACCCTTGAAGAGCTTGACATAAAAATTAAAGAAGGCTCAGTTGAAAAACATATAATTTCTCCGGCTGAGGCCCTTTCCTTTATTCCCGCGGTTACAGTGGGAGAGGAACTGGCCAAGAAGATTCGCCAGGGAAGGCCTCTTACCGTGGCTTCTTTGGTCAACATGATACGCTTGCAGAAAGTGCCTCAAAAACCGAGGATTCCCTGGCTACGTCTGATAACTCCTAAGGGAGACTTAGTGGCCGTGGCTGAATACCCCGAGGATTTAAACGCCCCTGGCCAGGTTAAGATGCTAAGGGTTTTTAATTAAGCAGTTGCCTGCTTCCGAAAGCTGACATTAAGTTAAGTGAGAAGAGACTGCTTAGGCTTTTCGCAGTTACGCTAGTGTCGCCGGTGATTTGTCCTAAATTATGATCATTTTCAGCACGTCCAAATCGCCGAACTGTTTAATTTGAAAGCAATTCAAATTGATACTCTATTTCTCTTTCGGTGTTTTTCTTTTGCGGAAGTAGCATAAAGTTTATTTTTTCAAGCAAAGGAGCAAAAGTCTCTTTATCAAGAGCGGATATCGCTTCAGCCTGGTATCGCCTTTTTAGAACCTCCACTTCAAGCTCATCAAGGAGATCTATTTTATTTAAAACGAGAATCCTTGGTAGGTGTTCAAGATTCATCTCTTCAAGGATTTTTTCTACGGCCTGGATGTGTTCTTCAAAGTAGGGGTTTGAGGCGTCAACCAGGTGTAGCAAAAGGTCTGCCTCGTAAAGCTCTTCAAGCGTGGCCCGGAAGGCCCGCTCAAGGTCTTTCGGCAGGTCTTTTATAAAACCAACGGTGTCCGTAAAAATGGCCAAAGAGCCGTCTGGCAGGCGCACGCGGCGGCTGGCCGGGTCAAGGGTGGCAAAAAGTTTATCTTCAGCCAGAAGGTCGCTTTTGGTGAGCTGATTCAAAAAGGTAGTTTTACCGGCGTTGGTGTAGCCCACAATGGCCACCACCGGAAGGCCTTCTCTTTGGCGGCGTTTGCGGCGCAGTTTGCGCTGCGAGGATATGTTTTTCAGCTCACGTTCAAGCCTGGCAATGCGGTCTTTAATACGGCGGCGGTCAATCTCAAGCTTGGTTTCCCCCGGGCCTCGCCCGCCAATGCCACCCGTGAGCCTTGAGAAGGCGTCGTCACGGCTGCGCAGGCGTGGCAAAAGATAGCGCAGCTGGGCCATTTCTACCTGGATTTTCCCTTCGCGGCTCTTGGCCCTCTGGGCAAAGATGTCAAGGATGAGCTGGGTGCGGTCAATCACGCGCATTTCGGTAACTTCGGTGATGGAGCGCATCTGAGAAGGGGTAAGCTCCTGGTCAAAAATCAAAAGGTTAGCGGAGACCTGCATGGCCCTGATGATAAGCTCTGAAAGCTTACCTTTACCCATGAGATAACGCGGGTCAACTTTGTGGCGCCGCTGGATAATGGTGTCAAGCACGGTAACTCCGGCGCTTCTGGCGAGCTCCTTGAGCTCAGCCAGGCTCTCTTCGGCCTCAGCCCTTGAGCGTGTGGTAACACTTATGAGAATGGCCCGGTCGCAGGCGTCAGCCACTTCTTTGGCCGGCCGCTGCCTTTCAAGCTCGTCCTCAAGGGAGCTTATTAGCTTGAGGAAATCTTCTTTAAGTTCCCACGGGTAAACCGTAGGAAGATAGCCGTAATGCCTTCCGTTTTCTCCGGCCGGCAAAAGGTGGGCCAGGTAAATTTTCCCGGGGAAGCCGTCTTCTTTCACCATGAGGGCGCCGATCAGGTCAAGACGCAGGAAAGCCAGGTCAAGGAGGTCGTCCTGGTCAAGGCCTTCGTGGGAAAGATGAGTATGAATCAGACGAAGGCCTCTTAGCCTTCCGGCACTTTCACGATAACGGGTTATGGCCGGAATTACGATGCGGCCGTGCTCACCTACGATGACGAATTCTATCTCCCCGCGGCGATTGATGAGAATACCGAGCTGACGATTAAGCTCGTGGGAAAGGGCCGCGAGCTCTTTGCTTAGTTCGTGGGAAATGATTTGTGATGGGCTTACCCGCCGGCGATAAAGCCTTTCAAGGCGCTTAATCTGGCTTGGTTTTAAACCTGAGGTGTTTCCGTATAAAGTTTTGCTCATAAATTTTTAGGGAGTTTTACGCCCTCCTCGGCTCTAAAATTTAATTGAAATTTTTGCAAAATATAGCACCATGGCGCCGCCCTCGCCCCTCGCGAGAGTGTTACTTCGGCTGTTGGTGCCTTACAACAGGGATCCCTTCGCTACCGCTCGGGACGAGGATTGCTTCGCCACTTCGTGGCTCGCAATGACGAGATAGAGGGACGTGGCTCTCTATAACTGCCACGTTACCACTGCAAGCCTTTATTACCTTTGTCACCGCGAGCCCTACTACTTTGTCACTGCGAGTTTTTTCTCTTCCTTGTCACCCCGAGCCCTACTACCTTTGTCAGTATGGGCGAAGCAGTCTCTTAAGTAAAGCCTTTTGCAAAAACATTTTAATTATAATATAAGTCAGAACTTTGAAGAAGAAAGGGCTTTGACGCTAGAAATTTTTCTAGCAAAACATTTAATAAAATAGGTAGGCTACATAAGGGCAGGCTAAACCCCAGCCTTACACTTTAGAACTTTTCCCAACCACTCGACAACTCAACCACTAAACCACTAAACTTACTCACTGCCAAAAATTTTCACTTAACTGCCAATTTTTGTCACTGCGAGGAGGCACGAAGTGCCGACGAATCAGTCCCCTCAACGCATCCACGCATTTTAAAGCCCCCTCAACCTCTCTCCGATAAAGTTATTTAGAAAGCAAAAACGAGGGAGATCAAACATGGCACACACCTTGCATAATAAAATTAACAAGAAAACGAGGTGGCCACCTCAGGATAAGGGTTGGTTGAGTAGTTGAGTAGTTGAGTGGGTGAGTGGTGAAGGATGTCACGGCGAGGGGCTGTCCCTACCGTCACGGCGAAGGGCTATCCCCCTTGTCACTGCGAGGAGGCACGAAGTGCCGACGAAGCAGTTTCTACCGAATACAGGGGATCCCTTCGCTAGCGCTCGGGACAGGGATTGCTTCGGCTGCTGACGCAGCCTCGCAATGACAAAGAAGAGGACGAGGCCTCGCTAGAGGTCGAAGCAGTCTAAAAACAAAAATAAAAAAATAGGAGGTTTGAAAATGATTAGAGAAAGAAGAAAGGACAATAGAAAGAAGGGTTTTACTTTGGTTGAACTTTTGATTGTCGTGGCCATTATCGCTATTTTAGCCGCTGTTGCTATTCCGCAGTACAATAAGTATGTAAGAAAGGCAGCTGCAGGTAATGCTCAAGCAGCTCTAAGCGCATGCTTATCGCAGGCTATGGCCGAATTTGCAGATAACGGGACCACCACCTATACCTGTAATTTGCAAGATACAAGTCCTTCCCCTGTTACCATAACTTTAAATGCTGATGGTAATTTGGATAGTATCTCTGATACATCATTAACCGTTAAAGGCCACAATGTCACTTGTACAGCCCATACAGATACTAACACTATTACTTGTGAGCCTAGTTAATATTAATTTTTGTCTGCTTATTTAAAGGCCGTCGCTAATTTAGCGATGGCCTTTTTGGTTTGCTTAACGCTACCGCCAGTATGGCCAGTGCAAACTTGCAGAGAGGGCTCAAGATTTTCCAAAATGGTCTTGTTTAGAAAGTCCTTTGCTGCGTTTCGAAACGAGGTGAAGTAGTATCCAGGTCACTCCGGGTAAAGCGAAGCAGCCTAAAACAAGCCTAAATAGAGGTTTAAAAATGCTTAGAGAAAGAAGGGAAGACCACAGAAAGATGGGTTTCTCTTTAATTGAGCTTTTGATTGTCGTGGCTATTATCGCAATTTTGGCCGCTATCGCTATTCCTCAGTACAATAAATATGTAAAAAAAGTAGCTGCTGCTAATGTTCAGGCAGTTCTAAGTGCTTGCTTATCGGAAGCTATGGCCCAGTATGCTGACAAGATTAAAACGGAATATACCTGTAAGTTGCAGGGTGATAATGGTCTTGAAACAGTTACCATAGAATTAGATGACAATGGAAATCTATCGTCATTAAGCACTACTAATTTTGAGGTTAAAGGCCATGCTGTGCAGTGTACAGCCCATACAGATACTAATACCATTACCTGTGATCCGGCTTAATTTTAGCCTTGCGCTAAATTATTACTTCACTGTTTTTTTGTCGCCTGCAATGTCCCCGCTAGCATTGGCCACTGTAGCCCGTACAGGTTAAAGGTTTAGGGCTCCTCAAGAAGGTTTTCTAATAGTTGGTTATTGGTTGAGTAGTTGAGTAGTTGAGTGGTGCCGGCTATCAGCGCTCATCGCAATCGTCAGTAAAGGAAGGGAGATTGCTTCGCCACTTCATGGCTCGCAATGACGAAATAGAGGGTCGTGGCTCGCAATGCCCCCCTTATCACTGCGAGGAGCTTCACATGTCACTGCGAGCTTCACACTTGTCACGGCGAGGAGGCCGTAGGGAGATCCCTTCGGTGCGCTCGGGACAGACGAAGCAGTTTCATCAACTCCTCAACTCATTCACCCTACAAATCAACAAAAAAAGCCCCCTGGCTATCCAGAGGGCCTTTTAAAACAATTATAGCTAGCTAGATTAAATGGCGGCTTCGCCGCGCTCGCCACTTCTTATGCGCATGGCGTCAACAACGTCATAGACAAAAATCTTTCCGTCTCCTATCTCTCCTGTGCGGGCTGCGTCAGCAATTACTTTAAAAAGCCTTTCAAGATCACTGTCTTTACAAACTACCCGTACTTCCATTTTAGGGAGCAAATCTACTTTGAATTCGCGGCCGCGGAATTGCTCTACCAGACCCGCCTGGCGCCCGTGGCCTTCTACCTGGGCCACGGTGACTCCCGGATGCCCGGCTTTTTCAAGGGCATCAAGTACGTCTTGTAATTTTTCTGGCCTGATTATGGCTCTTATTTCCTTCATGATTACTACCTCCTAATTACATAAAATTCGGGATAAGCTGGGGTTCCGTGTTCCACAATGTCCACACCTTGAATTTCTTCACGGGGATCAATGCGGATACCGATAAGAATATCAAGGACTTTGAAAAGGATATAACCAGCCCCGAAAGCCCAGATAAAGAGCACTACAGCACCAATAATCTGGGCAATCAACTGGTCCACACCGCCACCATAAAGAAGTCCTTTAACAAAAGGAGGATCAATTGAATAGTTTCCGTAAGTGCCGTCGGCAAAAATACCTACGGAAATAAGTCCCCATAAGCCGTTAAAACCGTGTACAGGTACCGCACCTACCGGGTCATCAATTTTCAAGGCTTCAAGTAAATAAACTCCTGCTACCATAATAATACCAGCAATAATGCCAATAACTACTGCGGCCCAGGATTCTACCCAGGCACAGGGAGCGGTTATCGCGACTAATCCGGCTAAGACTCCGTTTAAAGCCATACCAAGGTCCCATTTGTTTGTTTTCCAAAGAACAATGAGTAAGGCAGTAAGAGAGGCTGCCGAAGCCGCAAGGGTAGTATTGACTGCTATTACTGAAATGCGCAAATGGTGAGCAGAAAAAGTAGAACCGGGGTTAAAGCCGTACCAACCAAACCAGAGTATAAAAACACCTAAGGCAGCAAGAGGAATGTTATGGCCGGGAATAGCCCGCGGCTTGCCATCTCGGCCGAATTTGCCGTACCGAGGCCCGAGGACTATGGCACCAGCAAGGCCAACGATTCCACCCACTGCGTGAACTACACCGGAACCGGCAAAATCAAGGTGCCCGAGACCGAACTTTAAATTAGCCAGCCATCCACCACCCCATACCCAGTGGGCGTAAATAGGATAGATAACCGCGCTAATAGCGATAGAGTAAAGCAAGTAGGCCTTAAACTTGATTCTTTCAGCTACAGCCCCTGAAACTATTGTAGCTGCGGTAGCACAAAAGACCATCTGCCAAAAGAATGATAAATAAGTTCCTACATCATAGTTGTCTCCGGCCAGGAAAAACCCAGAAGTGCCAATAAGACCGTGCCAGTCTTTCCCCATAAGAATAGCAAAACCAATAGCCCAAAACGCTAGAGAGCCGGCTACAAAGTCCAACAGGTTTTTAGTGAAAAGGTTAGTGGTGTTTTTAGACCTACAAAAACCTGCTTCCACACAGGCAAAACCTGCCTGCATAAACATGACCAGAAAACCACATACGAGAACCCATACATAGTCTACCGGAGCCCCTGGATCAGCTTTAAGAGTAGCTGCTCCAGTGGGATCCCCTGCTAAGGCCACCCCGGTGGCCAACACAAAAAGAAAGAAAGATAAAACCAGAAAAAAACGCCATCTACCCATACTCCTGACCTCCTTTAAAAAAATCTTTTAATTTTTAAAAATGCAACTGTTATGCCATAATCTGAAACATTAACAATTTCAAGGAAGTTTAAGGAGTAAAGTTCTGTGTATGCTCTATAAAAATACAAAAATGTTACAAATATTTGCGGCGAACAAAACATTAATAATCAAAAATGTAAATTTAGTTTACGCGAAAAGTGATAAAAATTACAAAATTTGTTTTAAGCCAGGCAGGATTCGGAAATGCTTAAATTCTTAGGGTTTTTCCTGGAGATTGTTCTACTCTATAGGATTGGCAATGACTGGTCAAAAAGTTTACCGTGATCAAAAATAAAGAGATTTAAGATTCTCGGGCCCGCCAGAGGATAGTATCTTTGCGAAAAAGAGCGTCGTTCTTTTGGGGATACTCTACCATAAAGTGAGTGCCCCGGCTTTCTTTGCGTCTTATAGCACACTCAATAACTAGCTTGGCCACGTGGGCCAGATTTCTTAATTCAATAAAGTCTGAAGTTAGAATATAGTCCCAGTAGTGGGCTTCTATTTCTTCAAGAATGGAGTTGAGCCTTTTTTGGGCCAGCCGAAGTCGCTGTTCAGTACGCACTATCCCTACGTAGTTCCACATAAGGCGTCTTATGGCGTCCCAATTGTGGGAAATAAGAACCTTTTCTTCCATATCCACCGCGCCTCCAGGATCCCAGTCCGGCACGGCTGGAGGTTCAAACTTTTGGTAAAGAGGCCACTCTTTTTTTAGGTGAACCGCCGCCTGATGGGCAAAGGCAAGGCCTTCTAAAAGTGAGTTAGACGCCAGGCGGTTAGCTCCGTGAAAACCCGTGCAAGTGCACTCTCCCAGGGCGTAAAGGCCCTTTATGTCTGTAAGGCCAAAGCGGTCGGTTACGATACCGCCACAAAAATAATGGGCCGCCGGAACTACGGGAATGGGTTCTCTGGTAATGTCAATGCCTAATTTCAAACAGGTCTCGTAAATATATGGGAAACGTTTGATTATGAAATCTTTCGGTTTGTGAGAGATATCTAAGTAAACACATTCTTTTCCGGTTTTTTTAAGTTCAAAATCAATGGCTCGGGCGACGATATCCCGGGGAGCGAGTTCCTTTTTTTCTGGATCATATTTATGCATAAAAGGTTTACCGAAAGGATCTAGAAGAATGGCTCCCTCTCCGCGCAGCGCTTCTGAAATGAGAAAATTTTTGGCTTTAGGATGGTAAAGACAGGTAGGATGAAATTGCACAAATTCAAGGTTAGCCACCCGGCAACCGGCTCTATAGGCCAGTGCTATACCGTCTCCTGAGGCCACGTCGGCATTGCTGGTATAAAGGTAAACCTTTCCTGCCCCTCCAGTGGCCAGCACTGTAACCTTGGCCAAAAATGTTTCTATCTCGTTTGTTTGAGCGTTTAAGACATAGGCTCCAAGACATCTCTCGTGCCCTAAGACCTCTCGCGGGCAGCCACGGTAAACCTTACAAAGGGTAATGAGATCTACCGCTAAATGGTTTTCAAGTATCTCAATGTTAGGATGCTTGCGGGCGTAAGAGAGTAAAACTTGTTCTACTTCTCGGCCAGTGTGGTCTTCTACATGAACAATGCGCCGCCTGCTATGCCCACCTTCTAAAGTTAGGTGAAGTTTTGAAGGGTCTTTGGTATCCCGGGTAAAAGGGACCCCTAAATCAAGAAGTTCTTTAATCCGGTCAGGTGCCTGGCACACCACCAAAGAGACTACATCTTCCTGGGCCAAGCCATCTCCTACTTTCAAAGTGTCGGCAATATGTAATTCGAAAGAGTCATCTTCTGCCAGAACACAGGCAATACCACCCTGGGCTAGAGTAGTGTTAGCGTCTACGGCTCGCTTTTTGGTTACGATAGTAACTTTTCCCAGTTTGGCTACTTTAAGGGCCAGGGAAAACCCAGCAATCCCTGACCCGATTATTAGAAAATCTGTTTTTTTAGCCATTATTCCTCAGGAAGACGCGGTTCCCTTTCCAGAAAGAGGCTAAGAAGTTTCTCGCCGGTTTTAAAAAATAAGCCGGTTTCTGAGGCGTCTTTTTCGTTGTAACCCTGGCTACGTTTTATCTGTGGATGGCGAGAATCATAGATGGCAAAAGGTACCGGCCTTGAAGCATGGGTGCGCAAAGATATAGGTGTATAGTGGTCAGTGACCACCATGAGTCGGTATTCTCCTATTTGGGCGGTTGCTTCTTCTAGCACCGTACGTACTACGTAACGATCAAAATCCTGGATGGCTTTGATTTTCAAATCAAGAGAGCCTTCGTGGCTGGCTTCATCAGGGGCCTCTATGTGCAGAAATACAAAGTCTATGTCTTCTTTTAAGGCTTCAATAGCGGCCATGGCCATGCCTTCGTAATTGGTGTCAAGATAACCTGTGGCTCCGGGGACATTTATAATTCTTAACCCAGCTAGAACACCAAGGCCTTTTATCAAATCAACTTCGGCTACTACTGCGCCTTTAAGCCCCCATTTTTCTTCAAAAGGTTCTAGCCGAGGCATCCTACCCTGGCCCCAGGGCCATAAGGCATTAGCCGGGGGCTTTCCTTCTTCTTTGCGTTTTATATTAATGGGATGCTTTTCCAGAAAAGCCATGGCTTTTAAAAGAAAATCTCGCAAAATTGGCTCGTTTTCATAAACCAGCCAGGCTTCGTATATATCTCTACCTAAAAGATCGTGGGGGGGATACGTCTTTATACCCTCAGGGCCACCCCGCCAGACTAAAATATGACGATAACTTTTGCCGGGATGCAAAAAAAGCTTATCACTGGAAAGGTGTTCGTTTAGCTCTTTGATAAGAACATGGGCTTCTTCCGTGGAGATATGGCCGGCGCTATAATCATACATGATGTAGTGGTCATCAACTTTTTTTATGGTAACCAGATTGCAGCGAAAGGCTACGTCCTCAGGGCGCAAGCTCAAACCAAGGCTTGCCGCCTCAATAGGCCCTCGGCCGGTATATTGATACTCAGGGCGATAGCCTATAAGGGACATATTGGCAACATCGCTTCCTGGCTCCATCCCTGGAGGAACAGTCTGTACCAGGCCAAGGTCGCCGTGCTGGGCTATAAAATCCATACCAGGGGTCAAGGCCGCTTCAAGAGGCGTTTTCCCTTCGAGTTCTTTTAAAGGGAAGTCTCCCATGCCATCGCCAAGAAGTACTATATATTTCATTGCTCCCCCCTTGCTTCTTCCTGATCTTCCGAGGAAGAGTCCTTTTTCTTTATGCCTAAAATGTCTACCTCAAAACGAAGGGTCTTACCAGCTAAGGGATGATTAAAATCCACTACGGCCAAGCCTTCTTCAACTTTTTTTAGAATGGCAGGATGCACTACGCCGTATTCGTCTTGTATTTTTACTATTGAACCAGGATTTGTTCCTTCAGGTATTTTTTCAGAGGGGACCACCTGGATTTTTTTGGGGTCGTATTTTCCATAATGTTCTTCAGGAGAAACTAACACAATAACTCGTTCCCCGGTTTTATGCCCTACAAGGGCATTTTCCACTATGGGCATAAATTTTCCTTCTCCCACTCTGAGTACAATTGGTTCTTGAGAAGTGTCAACAACTTCTTTATTGGCTAAGACTCGATAGCGTATGAGAATTTCATCCCCAGGCTCTATTACCAAAGCGTCTTTTTTGTCCAAGATAGCCCCCCTTTATCTATCTGGAGAATAATCTCACTTAAATAACAGTCAATCCCTGATTTCCGTTTAAGCATTGTAAGGCATGGCCTTGGGGGGTCCCCCAAGCCTCCAGATTTTTTTGGGGGTTTCAGGGGTAGAATCCCTAAGGAAAGCCCGCAGGGCTTTTTGCCCAAGCCCCTAATTTAATTCACCATTTGTGTGACGTACGGCCTTTAAGGGAAGAATAAAATAAAAATTGTTGCCCATGGGGGTGGGTTCGTAGCCAACTACGCCTCCGTGGAGTTCAATAATTTTTCTTACAAAATAAAGCCCCCTTCCAGAGCCTGGTTTGCCGTTGGTGTTTTTCCCGCGCCAACCTTCTTCAAAAAGTTTTTTAGCTTCTTCTGGACTTAGGTGAGGGCCGGTGCTAAACACGTTGAACTTAATACCATCACGCCCGGGGCCAAAATAATCTGATATTATCTCTCGTCCGAAAGAAATAAATTTTACTTTTTTTCCTTTTTCATCGGTGACTTCCTGAGCATATTTCAGGGTATTGCTAAAAAGATTGGCATAAACCTGCGATAGGAGCCCCACGTCAACGGCTATAATGAATTCTTCATCTTCTGGTACTCCTCCCAAACGATTATCTATAGTTATTCCTGCTTGTTCGAAACGTTTGCGATAACGTTCAAGCTGTGTTTCTATTACTTCCTTAGCAAAACGGCATGGTTTGCGTCTCAAAACAAAGCGGCCTTCTTTGAAGTGTTCCTGCCTTAAAAGGCTTTCCAGGAAAAGACTGTTGTTTTCATAATGTTTTTCTATTTGTTGGTAACTACTAAGCAATTCTTCATAAAGGACTTCTAAATCTTTTCTGAATTTTTTCAGATTAAATGACTCTTCTTTGCTTAAATTTGAGATAAGTTGGTTTAATTGATCTATTTTTTTATGTAATTGTTTGTAAAGATAGCGATAATACATATTGGGAATAATAATATTATGTTCAATGTCAGCTACCAGATCATTTACAAATCTGATGTGCTCTAATATTTGATCTATAACAAGCTTTATATGCAAACTGTAGCCGATGCGATTGGCATATTTCTGGAAAAAAAATACTTCTTGTGGTGAAAGACTATCTGCTATAATTTCAAGAATCCCCAGTAAGTCTTTTTCTTTATGGTTAACAGGGATAAGGTTTAAAAGTTTGCGGTTGCCTATAAAAGGAAAAAAATGACGACTGTTATCTTTTAAATATTTTTTGGTTAAAGGGATATTTACTTTTTTGGGGGGATCAAAAAGACCTTTTTCACTTGAGGCCATTAGTTCTGTTGAATTGTCCTCTTTTACTAAGTACAAAAAACTTTCGCAATTGAAAAAATCTTTGGGTATTAAGACACAAAGACGGTAAAAATTTTTAATAGAAGCAAACTCCTGGGCTAAATCAAAAAACGCCCAGAGGGCGTAAAGCTGCTCTTTGGTAAAGGCGTATTCATCGTATTGTTTCCTTTTGGCTAGAAGACGCTCTTTTATGGTTTCCAAACCGGTATCCATACTAAAAATTTAATTAAAAATCAAAAAAATTCCAATTAGGAATAAGTAATTCTTAAAAATTATTGTTGACTTTCCAAATATATTATATTTTCTATCAAAAGTATGAGACTTTTGCAAAATATTCTTATTTAAAAGACTGCTTCGCCCATACGGGCTCGCAGTGACTACATGTTGGATGGCTGATGGCTACTGAAAATATACTAAGGACTGCTTTACCTGTCCCGAGTGCAGCAAAGGGATCTCCCTATCGGCTCCTAGCCGTGACAACGGGAGCGAGTCATTGCGAGGCTGCGTTAGCAGCCGAAGCAATCTCTGTCGCTAGGTGCCGGTGTCGCCGTGGTGATCTATTCTCTGTTTTTTTGAATTTTGCAAAAGTCTCAATATATTATTTATCCTAAAAAGGAGTGTACCATGAAAATAACCACTAGGAGTAGATACGGAACACGTATGATGCTTGAGTTAGCCAAGCATTACCACCAGGGGCCCCTTCAAATAGGGGAGATTTCTAAGAGGCAAAATCTATCTGTAAAATATCTTGAACAGCTTATTATCCCTCTAAAAAAAGCCGGGCTTATTAAAAGTATCAGGGGGCCAAAAGGGGGGCATATTCTTTCTCGCCCGCCTGAAGAAATTACCGTCTGGGATGTAGTTTCTGTTCTTGAAGGAATTAAGGCTTTAACTCCCTGCGTTATAAAACCAGAACTTTGTGAGCACAGTGATACCTGTCCTACCCGCGATGTGTGGGCTCTTCTTACCAAAAATATTGAAGAGTGTTTAAAGGGGATTACCCTGGCAGACTTACTAAAAAAAATGGAAGATGAGTCTCAACCAAGTCCAGAATGTCCTTTAAAAGATTAACTTGGGGTTTAAGCTGAATTCATCTAAGCCGGTGTTCCAGGTGATTAATAACTAGCCGAGCAGCATCGATTACTCGTTTAGCATCATAAGGGGTTAAAGGGCCAAGGCCCATGGAAACCTCTTGGAATATATCTTCATGTTTAGCTAATCGCTTAAATAAATCTAAAAATTTTACCGCTTCTCTTACTGTTCTAGGGGCATTTTGTCCTTCTGGAAACTTAAAAAAAAGTTCTTCAAGAGAAGAAGCGGAGACTCTTTTCCCTGCCTTACGTTCTAAAGCTTTTAAAGCCTTACGAGCTGCTTGCCAGGCAAGATGAGCAGAAAGATCAGGATCCTTTTCAAGGAGCTCTTCAGCGCGTTTTAGATCTTTGTAGGAGCTTTCTAACCATGAGGAAGGTTTCTGAGATTCTAAAACAGGTTCTTTCCCTTTGCGTTTTAAAAATTTAAACATCTAGCCTTAAAATTTGCCCAGGTGGAGCTGAAAGTCTATTATTCTTTATGATAACTTGCTTCTCAAAACCTGAAAACATTTTGCTTAAGCTGGAAAGGGCCTTTTGAGCCTCTTTAAAGGCTTCTTCTCTGGCGAAACTAAGTTCGATATTAATGCCTCCCTGATGCTTCCAAAACCTGGCTTCCATAAGGCCTAAACGAGAAAGAAATATCACTAATACAAAGACTCGTTCTTTTTTTCTTTTTGGGGTATCTTCCTCTTCAGTTAGATACCCCCAGGAAACCTGATCCCCCACAATAAAAGGAATTAAAAACTGTCCTTCTTGCCAATGGTTAATCAAAAAGTCGCGAATTTCTTGGTGGCTTAGTTTTTGGAGGCCTTTATCATCGTTACCGTGTTTTTTGATTAAATTTAAAAAAAGACTTTCTAATATTTTTTCTTTAGGCAGAGGCAGGTGTTCGTCGTCAGAAATCTTTTTTCTTAAACCTTGAAGGAGCCTGCCCAGGACAGGCAAAAAGTTTTCTTTGACAGGGGCCTTTTCAAAAAGAAGAGAAAGGACTAAGGGAGGCCCTAAAGAAGTTACCTTTAATTTTATTTCCTGTCCCGGTTTTAAAAGATGTAAAGGTACCTGCTCTGAAAGTAGAGCTTCTATCTTTTCCTTGCCAATAAAAAGGCTTAGCAGTCGTCCCTCTATGGTTTCTATTTTAGCGGTAATTACTTGGCCAGGTTTTAATTGTTCAATAAAACCTTCGGGTAATTGTCGTAAACTTAATGGTGCTGAAAATCTAACCGGTGGAGTGATCATGGTTAAACTTTGTCTTTTTTAACGGCTAAAATAAGATTTACCTCGCCCTCCTGAAGTCCGGTTTTTTTGGCGATTTCAGAAACATCAAGACCTTTTTTAGCCATTTCATAAACCTTGCTTTTTATATCTTGGGCATCCTTCCGTGTGGATTCCCAGGCATCAGCACCTGTTTCAAGAGCAGTTATAATTTTTTCTGAAAGTTCTTTTTTCTGAGCCAGGTTTTCCGAAAGTTTCTCACATAGTTCATTAGCTGCTTTTAATCGTTTCTCTACTTCATCAAGGGGAATACGGCCCAGGCGCCTTAGTTGTAGATAAAGCAGAAAAAGCAACAACAAAAGAATTAAATCGAAGATGGCCTGAAATAAGAAAAAAAGCGTTATATCAAACATGTTTATATACGAATGTTAATAATCTTTCCTTTAAGTTGTTTCGAATTTTTAAACTCTTTCTTTTCTTCCTTTTTATTTTTTTTAAAAGTTCTTTTTTCACGGTCAGGCAAACGCTTAGACGCCTCGTCAACCCGCATAACCACAGAAGTTATAGAAAAAACCCCTTTCAATTCATCAGGCATAATTTATTTTAAAATGTAGCCAGTTATTTTGGCATCTACTGGTACTACATCAGCAATTTTTTTCTTTGTCAAATAATCTAAAAACTCTTTTCGGATAGTTTCTTCACCCCTTGGGTTTTCCCATACATAAAGGGGGACATTTCGTAAGAGTCTGTAAAGATGTTCTCTAAAAAGTAGTTCGTTTCGTTTGGCAATCTCATAATCTCTTTTGTTAGCAAAATAGAGTATAACTTTAGCTTTAACAAAGACGTTTTCTCCGGTTGTTTTGCGGTAGGGGATGAGAAAATTTTTTAAGAGGAGCATCTTTCGAGTTTCAACCGCAATAGGGGAGGATACCAGCGGTGCTTCAGGTTCGGTTTTTTTAGGAAGAGGTGCTTCGGTTTTAATTGGTTTTTCCTGAGAAATAGTGGCTATAGGCTTTCGGTAAAGTTTAAAAAAGGTAAAAACTCCAGCTGAAAATATGAGAGCTGGGGTCAAAATGGCAAGTACTAACCAAACTATACCTGAGCTAGAAGTTGATTCTTCTTCGACTTCGTTTTTGTCTTCGTCCTCGTCCTCGTCTTTTGGTAAATCCTCTTTGGTGTCAGAAGTTTCTTCACTTTCTTCCTCTAGCAATTCTTCGTCGAGAAGACTAGCCAGAGGGTCTTCCTCTGGCGGAGAAGGTTTTTCTTTTTTTGGCTCTTCTTTCGATTCCTGGGCTTCTTCTGAAGGCTTTTCCGATGAGGGAGCTTCTTGCTCTCCCTCATCGTCTTCTACTAAAAGTTCGGCTAAGGGGTCATCTTGGTCTTCAGGTGTCTTGTTTTCTAAATCTTTTTGTTCTTCAGCCATTAGTTAAAGATTTTTTTCAGTTTTTCTTGCAAAGTCTCAGGTGTAAACGGCTTAACGATATATTGACTTACTTTGTATTTAACCGCCTCAATAATATTTTCCTTCTGGGCCTCGGCGGTAACCATCAAGAAAGGTATGTCTTTAAAGCGATCATCACTTCTTACTTTTTTTAGTAGTTCAATACCGGTCATTTTGGGCATATTCCAGTCAGATATTATAAGATCCACCTTTTCTCCTTTGTTAAGGATCTCCCAGGCTGTGGTTCCGTCATCTGCTTCAATGATATTCTTAAAACCGAGTTGAAGCAAAATGTTTTTGATAATGCGGCGCATGGTAGCAAAATCATCTACCACTAGTACTTTCATGTTGGTATCCATAAAATCAACCTCCTTAAATTTGATTCTTTGTTACTTATCGGCCAGCGTCCCGATTTTCCTAAAGTTCTTCAAAAAATTCTTTCCCCACGCGCCCTTTAAGCTTAGCTCTCAAACGTTTCAAAGCTTTACTGTGGAGCTGAGAAATACGACTTTCGGTATAACCAAGGATTTCTCCAATTTCTCTCATAGTAAGACCTTCGTAGTAATAAAGGCTTAAGACTAATTTTTCTTTTTCCGGTAGCTCATCAATATATTTGGCCAGAAGATCTCTTATTTCTTTTAAACCACACTCTTCAAAGGGGTCAGGTTGGTCAGGGTCTTCTATTAAATCGAAAATATCTTCTTCATTTAAGTCCGGGAGTTTTCTTTTAATAGTTTCGATATCTATAAAGGAAACATTTTTTGTTTCTTCAAGCATCTTATGAAACTCATCAATACTTATTCCTAAAGCTTCAGCCACTTCTTCGTCTTCAGCAGGGCGTCCCAGACTTTGCTCAAGCTCTTGGTAGGCCTTTTCTATCATGTTGGCTTTTTTCCTGATAGAACGTGGCACCCAGTCAAGGGAGCGCAACTCATCAAGCATGGCCCCCCGGATCCGAAATTCAGCAAAAGTCTTGAACTGAATCTTCCTTTCCGGATCAAAACGATTGATGGCGTCAATTAAACCCATTATGCCTGCGCTTATAAGGTCATTTATATCCACGTTTGGTGGGAGCCGCATAGCCAGCCTTCCGGCTATGAACTTTATAAGAGGAGCATATTTAATGATCAGCTCATTACGGCGTTTGAGGTCCATGTTTTTAGGGAACTCCTGTTTCAATTGGTTTTCTATTTCTTTGGTCATTAAGTTTGAGGATTTCATGCGCAAACCCCCATGATTTTTCGCCCGAAAAATTGAAGTCCCCCTTCCAGCTTATCGGTCTTCATATTGGCAATCTCAAGCGCTATTTCTCTAATAGCCTGGCTTGCTGGAGAGTTGGGGAATAATTCCAGTAAAGGCACTTGGGCCCTTATAGCCTCAGAAACTCGCCTATCTGCGGGGATACCTCCCAGGAAGTTCAGGGAAATACTTCCTAAAAATTTTTCCACTACCCGCAAAAGTTGGCGGTATATCTCAAGGGCCTGTGAAGGTCGCTTTATCATGTTCACTACCAGATGGAAACGCTTGATATAATGGTATTTAAAAAGAACTTTAATTAAGGCGTAAACATCGGTTAATGCTGTGGGCTCAGGGGTACAAATAAGAATACGCTCATGTGAAGCCAGATTAAAGTAAAGTACGTTTTCTGAGATTCCAGCAGCTGTATCCAGAAAGACATAGTCAAGTCCAGTTGTTAGGCGATCAAAAGAATCCAAGAGCATCATCTTTTGGGATTCAGAAAGATTAGTCAATTTTACTATCCCGGAACTTGCCGGAAGGATTTTTAACCCTCTTGGTCCAGTTAAAACTACTTCTTCCAGTTGACAACGTCCAGCCAGGACATCACCTATATGAAATTTAGGGCTTAACCCCAAAAGAACATCAACGTTTGCTAACCCCAGATCAGCATCAAAAAGTAAAACTTCGTTTCTTTCACATAAAGCGTAAGAAATATTGAGAGCAAAAGTGGTTTTCCCCACTCCACCCTTACCGCTAGAAATAGTAAATACCTTGGGACAGTTCTCCAATCCTAAAGAATTATAACCTGGCATGTCTTTCCTCCAATTCTAAATTCCTCATAAGCAAACCAAATAAACGTTTAGGAGTTATTCTTTCAAAATCTTCTGGTACCTGCTCTCCGGTGGAAATAAAGCTAACCGGCGGTGTTTCAGGTAGAAAAAGTCCAAAAAGTATTCCTCCTGAAGGGAGACTCTCTACGTGAGTCAAAATAAGCGAAGTAATAGGAAATCCTTTAAGGCGCCTAAAAAGTGATGGAAGCATTAGCGCTACATCTGAGGCCCTTATCACCAAGTGAAAAGACACGTTTTTAGTGCTCAAAAAATTTTTGAGCTTAAACTCAGGGAATCCTGCTCCCAGGGCTGGAGTATCAATTAACACGTAGTCAAACTTTTCAAAGTTTTCGGCCTCCACAGGAAAGTCTTCAGGATGAGAAAAATATAGAGGCAATTCTAAAAGTTCAGCAAAACGGCTTATTTGTTCCCTTGCCCCAACGCGTACGATATCAAGAGAAACAATAGCTACTCTATGACCAGCGGCTGAAAGCCTGGCAGCAAGCTTTATCACTGAGGTGGTTTTTCCTACTCCTGCTTGACCTATAAAAAATAAAAACTTTGAAAGTTTGGTAGGCCCAACGCGTTCTTTAACTCTAGCCGCTACATTTTTGAGGAATAATTCTTTGTTACCATTACCATTTCCTGAAAGAAGTTTTATTACTTTAGCGGGGACCCCTTGTTCAATAAATAGATCTGCCCAGGTAGAACGGGGTTTAAGGCTTGATTCAAGCCCTAGGATCATCTCTTTTAAAGAAGTAATTTCTTTCATTAAAAAAGAGATGTTTTCTTTTTCAGAAGAAGTTTTAACTTCTTGTTCTTCAGGTTCAAAATCGATGGCTGCGGTAATCTCATAAAGCCAGCGACCGTTTTCTCTCACCCTTCTGGTGGAAAGAATTACTGCCTCTTCTCCTAAGGCCTCTTTGACCTTAGCCAGGGCTTCCATTGATGTTTTGGCACGGAACTTTTGTACCTTCATCAGGCAAGCCTCACTGTTTCATGTATTTCAACCTGGATTTGTGAAGGAATTTCTGCTTGAGAAATAACCGCAGCTTGCGGAAGAGAACGTTCTATCAATCTGCGCAAGTGACGCCTTGAAACAGGCCCGGTTAAAAACACCGGTGTATAGCCTGCCATGACGAGCCTTTCCGCCGCCTGGGTGCAAGCCGCTACGATACGACTTCCCACTTTGGGATCAAGAGTTAGAAATGTTCCTTGCTCAGTGCGCTGAAGAGAACGCTTGATGGCCTCTTCTATATCTTCGGCAACTGCGGCTACATGAAGTTTTCCGTCTTCAGCGAGGTAGGGTTTAACAATTACTCGAGCAAGTCTCTGTCTTACATATTCGGTTAAAAGGTCAGGGTCTTTTATACTCTGCCCGTAATCAGCGATGGTTTCCACAATGGTAAGAAGGTCTCTTATGGAAACGCGCTCGTGCACTAAGTTATGAAGAACTTTTTGTACCACGCCGAGGTTAACGGCATTTAGGCATTCTTCTACGGCTTTGGGATAACGTTTGGCAAGTGCATCTAAGAGCTTTTGCACTTCCTGCCGGCCCAGGAGCTCTTCAGCGTTATTTTTGATAACCTCAGCCAGATGGGTCACGATAACCGTTGAAAGGTCTACTACGGTGTAACCGGCAAGTTCCGCTTCATCTTTTTTCTCTTCAGGTATCCAGATAGCCGGGAGCCCAAAAGCTGGTTCCTGAGTAGGTATGCCTTCAATCTGTTTTTTCACCTCTCCAGGGTCCATGGCCAGCACGTGGCCTGGCATAAGTTCAGCCCGGGCTACTTCTACCCCTTTGATGAGTATTACGTACTCTCCGGGTTTTAGTTGTAGGTTATCGCGCACATGAAGCGGTGGCACAATGAGCCCCATTTCCAGGGCAAATTGCCGTCGCATGTTGCGAATCCGTTCAAGAAGGTCTCCCCCCTGGGTTTCGTCAACCAGCGGAATTAATGCGTAACCGACTTCGAGTTCAAGTACATCTACTACTAGGAGTTCTTCTACTACTTCGGGAGCCTGTTCTTCTTCGGTTTTGGCCGCTTCTTCCTTTTCTTCAGCAGGTAGCTCCTTCTGAGTACGATAAGCAGCATAGGCCAGAGCAAGCATAACCAGCGAGAGTACGGTAAAAGGCATGGTGGGAAGACCAGGAAGCATGCCGAATACAAAAATAATGGCCGAAGCGAGAGCCATGGCTTCTGGGCGAGTGGCAAATTGCCGGGCAAAGTCCTTACCCATACTGGCTTCAGCTGCCGCTCGGCTAATAATGATACCAGCAGAGGTAGAAACAATTAGCGCCGGAATCTGGGAGACCAGGCCGTCTCCAATGGTAAGCAGGGTATAGCTCTGGGCAGCTTCTCCCAGAGAAAGCCCTTTTTGCACCACCCCGATTATCAGGCCTCCCAGGACGTTGATGGTCATAATGATGAGCCCGGCTATGGCCTCACCGCGTACAAATTTACTGGCACCGTCCATGGCCCCGTAGAACTCGGCTTCTTTGGCAATTTCTTCACGGCGTCTTTTGGCCTCAGCTTCGTCTATAAGACCGGCATTTAGGTCGGCATCTATGGCCATCTGTTTGCCAGGCATGGCGTCAAGGGTGAAACGAGCCGCTACTTCAGCTATACGTCCAGCACCTTTAGTAATAACCACAAAGTTGATGATGACCAGAATGGCAAAAACAATAGCTCCCACTACGTAATTTCCGCCAACTACGAATTGGCCGAAGCTTTTGATTACGTTTCCTGCGGCGGCAGGGCCTTCATGACCGTGAAGGAGAATTAGTCGAGTGCTGGCTACGTTTAGCGACAGCCTGAAAAGAGTAGTTACCAGGAGCAGGGCAGGGAAGGCCGAAAAATCAAGCGGTTTTTTAATGTACATGGACATGAGTAAAATAAGCAAAGCCAGGCTAAAACTAAGAGATAGCAAAAAGTCTAAGAGATAACGCGGTAGTGGAAAGACCATTATAGTGAGTATCCCTACTACTCCTGCCGCCACCGCCAGGTTCGAAGCGTCTAAAGAAAAGTTTCTGTTTAAAGGAAGTGCTTTTTCAGCCATTAGCTAACCTTCCCCTTTAAGCGATAGACATAAGCCAATACTTCAGCCACCGCCTGATAAAGCTCGGCAGGGACGTATTCTCCAATTTCAACCTCTTTATAAAGGGCCTGAGCCAGCGGCGGATTTTCCACTATCGGAACTCCTGCCTCTTCGGCTACTTCTTTGATTCGCTGAGCCACCAGGCCTTCACCTTTAGCCAGAACCTGAGGCGCTGGCATTTCGCCAGCTTGATACTTAAGAGCTACGGCGTAGTGAACAGGGTTGGTGATAACCACGTCCGCCTTGGGAACTTCAGCCATCATGCGACGCTGGGCCATGGTGCGCTGGATTTGACGGATCTTGCTTTTGACCCACGGGTCACCTTCGGTTTGTTTAAGTTCTTCTTTTAATTCCTGTTTGGTCATACGGAGCTGGCGGTTGGTTTCCCAGCGTTGAAAGAGGAAATCAAGTATAGCGAGTACCGCTAGGGCCATAAGGGTCTTAAAAACTAAACTACGTGCCAGGATATAAATATTTTTTCCGATTTCAGCAGGTCCTTCCTCAGCCAGATAAAGAACTATGTCTTTTTCTGACATTAGAACTAAGTAGGCCACCAAGCTTATAATGATAAGTTTGATAAGGGATTTAAGAAATTCGAAAAGAGCGGGTAAGGAAAACAAGCGTTTAAAACCTTTTATAGGGTCGATTCTTTCACCTTTTGGCTTCAAGGCCTCCCAGGCGGCCACACTCCCTACCTGGAGGTAAGCTGAAAGAAAAGAAACCAGAAGTAAGATAATCAAAAGGGGCATAAGGACTTTGCCCCCTAGTTTTATAGAAACTACGAGCAGTTCATAGGCCCGATTAACATCAATAAGGGGCTTTGAAAAAATAAAAAACTCTCGATAAATAACTAGAATTTGGCTAACCATATATGTTCCTGCCATAGTAAAGACAAGCATACTGCCAGAGAGAACGGCCACAGCCGTTATTTCACGGCTTTTGGCCACCTGCCCACGACGCCTGGCTTCTTCACGTCGCCTCGGCGTAGGCTCTTCTGTCTTTTCCTGAAGGCTCTCGTCTGGCATCTCTATTTCCCAAAAGTCTTAATAATTTGGGGCAAAAAGCCCACTGCCTCGCGCCAGGAAGGCGCAAGCACCACGCTAAAAATCTGAAGAGTAAGCCCAAAAAAGAACAACCCCACCGCAATGGTTAAAGGAAAGCTCATGATTAAGATGTTTATCTGGGGAACAAAACGGGCCACAATGCCCATGGCTATCTGAATCAAAAATAAGATGGCCATAGCCGGGGCCATAATCTTTATCCCCAAGATAAAAATTTCTTTTCCTTTAAGTACAAGGATTTCGAAAATTTCTACGGGTGTTTTTATTGTGGCCGGCGGAAGAAGTTTAAGGCTTTCTCCCAGGGACAGTAAAAAATAGTGATGCAGGTTTAGTACCAGGAAGAGTAAAAGGGCTATCAAATAGGCGAACTGGGAAAGCACCGGGGCCTGAAGCCCGGTAGCTGGATCAAGCACATTGGCTACACCAAAGCCCATTTGAAACCCTAAAAGTTGCCCTCCAAATTGTACTCCGGCAAAGATAAGCCTTACTAGAAAAACAAGACATATACCTAGAGCTGCTTCGTTTAAGGCCAGAAGTCCAAATTCCCAAGGAGAGGCCGGCATGATAACCCTTCCGGCCCAAAAAGGAGTAAAAACAAGAGATAGAGCTATTACTAACGCGACCTTTATTTGCAAGGGGATAATCCTGCTTCCGAAAACCGGCAAGAAAGCTACAAAGAAGCCTACCCTTACCAAAATAAGGGCAAAGGCCACGGCATACTTAGCGAGCTCTGCGTAAAAATCGAAAAAGTTCATTTAATATACCCCGGGATACCGAGAATTATTTGTTCGGTAAAAGTGAGCATTTTGCGCATAATCCAGGGAAAAGCCACTAAAAGGGCCAGCAACACCGCCACAATCTTGGGTACAAAAGTGAGCGTCATCTCCTGAATCTGGGTCACTGCCTGAAATATGCTAATAAGAAGCCCCACTACTAATCCGGCCAGGAGCATGGGCATAGAAATGAGAAGCGTTAGTTCTATTGCCTGCCTGGCAAGCCCTACTACAGTTGTCTCTGTCATCTTTTCCTCCTAGCCAAAGCTTTTCACCAAAGAACCCACCAATAAATGCCAGCCGTCAACCAGTACAAAAAGAAGCACCTTGATAGGCAAGGAAATCATCACCGGCGGAAGCATCATCATACCCATAGAAAGGAGAACGCTTGCCACTACCATGTCGATAATCAAAAACGGGATGTAGAGCAAAAAGCCGATTTCAAAGGCCGTGCGCAGCTCGCTAATCATAAAGGCCGGGATAAGGGTCAAAGTGCTCACGTCTTCTTTGTTTTCAGGTTTAGGGGCCCCAGAGAGCCTTATCATCAAGGCTAGGTCTTTTTTTCGGGTATTTTTGAACATAAATTCCCGAAAGGGCTTTACCACGTCCCTGAAAAACTCCTGGTCCCCTATTTCCCCAGCAAGGTAGGGGGAAATGGCCTGATTGTAGGCCTGACTAAAGACGGGCTTCATAATGAAAAAAGTAAGAAAAAGGGCAAGAGCAATAAGCACCTGGTTAGGTGGAGTTTGTTGTGTGCCAAGCGCGTGGCGTAAGAGGGAAAAGACAATAACCAAGCGCGTAAAAGAAGTAACCATAAGAAGTAGGGCCGGAGCCACCGAAAGAACAGTGAGAAGGAGTAAGATCTGGAGCACGGTGGCCATCTGTTCAGGCCCCTTGGTTTGTTCCAGGCCAAAGCGCACTGTAGGCAAAGTAATAGCTGAAGCTATTTTCGGAGCCAACAGAAAAACTGTAGTTGTTAAACTAAGCGTCAGTCTTTTCATCTTTTTTCCAGCGGCGAATGAGTTTAGGCCCATTTTCACCCAGGCCAATAAGCATTTTCTCTCCAAATACTTCAATAAGAGCTAATTGAGCTTTGGGATTTAATGGTCGATAAGCTAGAAGTTTTATTTCTCCTGCTAATTCACCTTTGGTGAGTTTGAGCCGTTTAAGACCCCATAACCCCACCACCAAAAGGGCACAAAGGATAAAGGTTACTCCCAGCACTTGCAAATAAAGCGTTAACTCGTTCATGAGCCCAGCTGCCTTACCCTTTCTTGAGGAGAAATTATTTCTGTAAGCCTTACGGCAAAGCGGTCATTTACCACTACCACCTCGCCTCTGGCCATAAGCCGTTTGTTCACGTAAATCTCAGCCGGTTCTCCGGCCAGTTTGTTTAGCTCAATGATTGACCCCTGTGATAGCTTGAGAAGGTCATTAATAATCATTTTGGTACGGCCGATTTCTACAGATATCTCAAGAGGAATATCTAAGATAAACTCAAGGTTTGGGTGGCCTTCGGTTTCATTGCCTCCTGGTTTAAATTCTTCAAAGTCCGGCTGAGAGGCCTCTGGTTGTTCTTTAGCCGACTTTTGTGTATCTTCGGCTTCAGATGAAGTACTTCCCGTCTCTTTGGCTTCTTGCAAGGCCTCTTCCCACTGAGCCAGAAGATCAGCCTCTGCATCGCCAAGATCCGGCTGCGTTGCTTCTTGCCCAGCTTTGTCTTCGGCCTGGGTTTCAGCCTGTGGAGTTTCTTCTTTAGGTTCTTCTTTAGGTTCTTCTTGATTCAAAAGAGCATCAATATCGTCTTGGCGTAGTTCGTCAGACATGGTTTACTCCTCTTTTAAGAATTCAATTACCCTTATTGCTTTGCGACCCCGGTAAATACCAAGCTCTCCGAGCATTTTCTGGATACCCTCTACATAGACCGGCAAAGGCTGGTCTATCTTGGCATCAAGCTCAATTATGTCTCCTACACTTAATTCAAGGACGTCTTTCCCAGAGACTTCAGCACTTCCTAAAGGCACTAAAATATCAACTACTACTGAGCGAATGATTTCTTCAAGCTGTTCGCGCCAGTAAGGGTCGGCGTCTTCCTCGCTTTGAAACGGCGAGTAAAGTTTGGCTTTAACTGGCTGCAAAGTGCCCAGGCCGTAGCAGAGAAGGAGTTCGCCTTTAAGGTCTTCAAGTTCCAAATTAAAGGTGCATACCACTACAGTTTCATCAGGTTGAAGGACTCTGGCGAACTGAGGATTAATTTCACTGCGTACATATTGAGGTTTTACAGGATGAATCCCTCGCCAGGCCTTTTCAAGTTCACTAAGGGCGGCCTCAACTACCCGTTTGATGAGACGCTGTTCAATGATGGTAAACTCGCGGCCTTCAACCCGTAGCATGCGACGCCCGCTTCCCCCGAGAAAGCGTTCTACAAAAGTAAAAACCAGACGGCTTTCAAAGTTTAGCAGGCAGTATCCACGTAAAGGCTCGAGTTTGAAGATATGAAGTGAAGCTGGAACTGGGATGCGATTTAAAAAGTCTTTAAAGCGCTCAAGTTTTATAGGTAAAGCAATAATGTCTACTACTTCGCGTAAAAGAGAAGAAAGAGTGCCTCTAAAACCTCGGGCAAAGTAGTCATTTACCACCTCAAGGCCTGGCATTTTAAGCCGGGCCGATACGGTATAGTTACGGAAGTCGAAGGGGCGAATGTCTTTGTCGGCATAATCGGGCTGTTCAGGGGTGGTATCAACAGCCCCTTCGTCTATACCGCTTAAAAGGGCATCAATTTCTTCTTGTGAGAGAAGTTCACTCATATTTATTGCACCACAAATTGAGTAAAATAAATATTCCTTACACTATTTGGCCCCAGGATTTCGTTTAACTTTCTTATTAATTCAAGACGCAGTTCAAGTTTTCCTTCAGGCGATAAGACCTCTTCTACGGTTTTACTTGAGAGCACCATAATGATGGCATCGTTTATCTGTGGGAGACGCTCATTAGCCATCTGATAAGCTTTGTCGTCTCTGAACTCTATGGTGATTTTGGCTCTTAAATAGCGCTGACCGGTTGGGTCGGCCAGGTTGACTACAAAAGGGTCAGGCTGAAGAAAAGGCCCTACCTCTGGTTCAGACTGTTGCTGCTGTTTCTCGACCTCTTCGGGAGGAGGGCTATTTTTGGCAAAAAGAAAAAAGTAGGCGCCACCTGCTCCACCCAGCAATAAAACCACTCCGACGATAATTATTAATAATAACTTTTTGCCACCTTTCTTTTCTTCCTGTTGGTCTTTTTCTTTTTCGGCCATAGCTACCTCCTTGCGCGTATGATTTGCAAAGTAGATGCCAAAAAAAGAAAGAAGCAAAATAGAGCCTTTTAAAAGGATTGACTAAGAGAGGAGCCCAAAAATTTCGGTCAAAACGTCAAACTATTGACATGAATTCCTTCAATAGCCAGGAGTTTTTTCTTTATCTCCAGGCCACTGCTAAAACCACCAAGGCCGCTTTTGGCGACGATTCTATGACAGGGATAAAGAATAGGTAGAGGGTTTTTTGAAAGGGCCCGGCCTACTGCTCGCAAAGCCTTTGGAAAACCTATCTTTTGGGCAAGCCAGGCGTAAGTTCTAATTTCGCCAAAAGGAATTTCAAGGAGGGCCAGCCAGACCCTTTTTTCAAAGGAACTCCCTGAGAGAAAAGTCGGATAAACCGGAGTTTTAGTTTGGCCTGAAAAGTAGGCCAAAAGCTCTTTTTCAAGAGACTTTTTAAAAGATATTGGGGCTTCGGTAAAAGAATATCCTTTTGGCAGGCGGTTTAGAAAGGCGCCTGCAGGTCTAGCCCCAAAAGTAAGGTGCCAGAGGCGGCCGTCTTCATCCCATAAAGCGGTAAAAAGAAAATCTTTTACTCTAAAAGTAGCTTTATATCTAAGGCTCATTCCTCAAAAGAGAGATTAAAAGTCTTAGCCAAAGATTTGACATGATGGCGTTCGCCCCTTTTAAGCCATAAGGGTACAGGGGCCAGAACCAGTTGTTCAAAAATTTGGCGCTTCTCTTTTTCAGACAGGTCACGAGCAAGAATTTCTTCACGCCAGCGGGCCATTAACTCTAGATATTCGGCGTATTCCGGGCCAAAAGTCTCTTCAAATTGTTCTCTTAATCTCCGGGCCAGGGCAGGGCTTGCTCCAGAGGTGGATATGGCAATCTGAAGTTTTCCTCTTTTTACAATCGAGGGTACTATAAAGGAACAAAGGGCAGGCTTATCTACCACGTTGCAAAAAATGTTTTTTTCTTCGGCCTCAGCAAAGACTTGCTTTTGCACGGTAGGGTCGTCAGTGGCAGCGTAAACCAGAAAGGCATCTTCTAAATCGCCTTTTCGGTACGGGCGTTTTATCCATTCTACCTGGCCCTGTTCGCTAAGTTTTTCTATTTCTCTGATAACTTCTGGGGAAATAACCTTGACTTTGGCCCCAGCTTCAAGGAGAGTTTTAATTTTGCGAGCGGCTACTTTGCCGCCGCCAATCACCACACATAATTTTTGTTCAATCTTTAAAAAGATAGGATAATATTTAGCCATGAAAAAAATTACCTCCGTAAAAGATTTGGCCAAATACATTGACCTTACTTTACTAAAACCTACCGCTACTGCTAGAGATATTAAAGCCCTTTGTGAATCGGCTAAAAAATACGAAGTAGCGGCGGTATGCGTGGCTCCAACTTTTGTGCCCCTAGCCAGAGAACTGCTCCAAAAATCTTCGGTAAAAGTTTGTTCAGTGATAGGTTTCCCTTTAGGTTTTCAAATAACTTCAGTTAAGGCTTACGAAGGTAAAGAATTAGTAACTCTAGGCGCTGATGAACTGGATTTTGTCATAAACCTTCGATGGGTAAAAGAAGGAAGGTTTGAATTTGTGGCCGCTGAAGCCCAGGAGCTTAGGGCTACCCTCCCCAATACTGTGCTAAAGGCCATTATTGAATGCGCTTATCTTAACCGCGAAGAAATGGAGGCCCTGGTGGATATTCTGGCCGAGACCCAGATTGACTATGTCAAAACTTCTACGGGCTTTGGCCCAAGAGGAGCTACGGTTGATGATGTAAAAATCTTAGCTAAACGTGCCTATGGACGCATTAAGGTAAAGGCTTCAGGGGGTATTAAGACCCTTGAGCAATCGTTGGCTCTAATTGAAGCTGGGGCGGTACGCCTTGGCACCAGCGCAGGCATTGAGATCCTTAAAGAGCTCGAAGAAGGGGCGAAACTAAAGGAAGAAGTAGAGATTTTTGTAGATGGAGCTTGTTTAGGGAACCCTGGCCCGGGAGGTTACGCTGCTATTTTACGGTATAAGGGTCAAGAAAAGTTAATCACCGGTGGTGAGCCCCATACTACCAATAACCGCATGGAGCTTATGGCGGCCATTACGGCTTTAGAAAGCCTAAAAAGGCCATGTCAGGTAAAAATTTATACGGACTCGCGCTATTTAAAAGACGGCATTACAAAGTGGCTTCCCCGCTGGTTAAAAAATGGTTTTCGCACCAGCAACAAAAAGCCTGTCAAAAACCAGGATCTCTGGCAAAAACTGGCCGAGCTAACTAGCAAACACCAGGTAGATTGGTATTGGGTTAAGGGCCATGCAGGGCATCCTGAAAACGAACGTTGTGACCAGCTTGCCCGCGCTGAGGCGGAAAAACAAAGGGACAGGCAAAGCTATTTTAACAATTGAGGTTTTAAGTTTTTGGATTAAAACAAAAGCGAATAAATATTTTAGGAGTACTTGTGAAAAAAGTTTTGGTAGCTATAACTGGAGCCAGTGGGAGCCCTTACGCGGTTTCGTTTTTAAAACTTTTAAAACAACAAGGCGTGGCCACGGAAACTATTATTTCTGATGCCGGGAAAAAGGTATTACCTTTAGAAGCCGGGCTTTCTTTTGAAGAGCTTTTAGACCTTACTGAAAGGCTTTACAGCGAACACGAAATAGGAGCTCCACCGGCCAGTGGTTCTACCAATTATGGGGCCATGGTGATTGTTCCCTGTACTATGGGAACTCTTGCGGCTATTGCTCACGGGCTTGCCAAAAACTTGATAAGTCGCGCTGCAGACGTAATGCTTAAAGAAAGGCGCCCGCTTATTCTGGTGGTGCGAGAGACCCCATTTAATGAAATTCACCTTAAAAATATGCTTTTAGCTGCCTCTGCTGGGGCTACTATTTATCCGGCCATGCCAGCTTTTTATCACAATCCTAAGAATATCCAGGAAATGGTTGATTTTTTCGCTAAAAGATTGGCTGAGTTCCTAGGAATTGAAATAGAAAATCTAAAACGATGGCGGGGGTTAAGCTAATGTGGCGCAAGATAAAGATCCTTCTTGATATGATAAAATTTGAACACACTATCTTCGCCCTGCCTTTTGCTTTCACTGGAGCCTTTTTAGCTGCAGGTGGTGTTCCTTCTTTAGAAAAGTGCTTACTTATTCTGGGAGCCATGGCGGGAGCCCGTACAGCGGCTATGACCTTTAACCGCATTGTAGACCTACCTTTTGATGCCCAAAACCCTCGAACTAAAGATAGACCGCTTGTAGCCGGACTGGTTGACGAAAAAGAAGCTTGGCTATTCTTTTTTGTGGCGGTTATTATCTTTTTTGTCTGTGCTTGGGGCCTGAATCCTCTCACCTTTAAGCTTTCACCTATCGCTCTTTTTATTGTATTGGCTTACTCTTATACCAAGCGTTTTACCTGGCTTTGTCATGTATTTTTGGGATTAGCTATAGGGATTTCTCCTTTAGCTGGTTGGATCGCCGTTAAGCCTTCTTTTGACTTAGTTCCCTTGGTGCTTTCTCTGGGGGTAGTTTTTTGGGTAGCAGGCTTTGATATCCTTTACGCCTGCCTTGACGAAGAATTTGACCGTAAGGCCGGGCTTAAATCTATCCCTGCCAAATTTGGTCGAAAAAAGGCTTTTTTTATCTCAGCGGTTTTCCATACCTTGGCTTTTTCTTTTTTTACCATGGTAGGGATCCTTGCCCATCTGTCCTGGATTTATTATGTAGGCTTAGGAATTACTTTGGCCCTATTTGTGGCTCAAAGGGTGGTAATAAGCCCTCAAGATTTAAGTCGTCTTAATCTTTCTTTTTTTACTTTTAATGGAGCCATAAGTGTGGTATTATTTTTAACCACAGCTTTAGCCTTGCTCTTTTAATTAAATTTGTTTAAATTTGATCTTAATTTTTACCGCACAAATTTTTTGTGCGGTTTTTTTATTGTAATTTTTGGGTTTTGGGTTTGTTCGAAGTACTATGCGAGGGTTTTCTTCATTTGTCTGGGTAAGTTAAAGTTGAGATTGCTTAGAACAAATTTTTAGCTGTACTTAGAGAGAAGGTTAATTAGCCTGATATTGAATTAAGACCATTCGTTACTTTTTATAAAACTGAAAAATATTTTGGGTGGAGGAGTTTATGGAAAGAATCCCTATGACTAGACAGGGTTATGAAGAGCTTCGCGAAGAATTGCGCCGTCTTCAAACTACTGAACGTCAAAAAGTTATCAAAGCTATAGAAGAGGCTAGGGCCCACGGGGACCTTTCTGAAAACGCCGAGTATCATGCTGCTAAAGAAAAGCAGGCCCACATTGAAGGGCGTATTCAGGAACTTTCTGACCGTTTGGCTAGGGCGGAAGTGGTTGATATCCCCAAGACTCCGCCTTCCAGAGTGCAGTTTGGAGTCAAAGTAACTCTTTTAAACCTGGATACTGATGAAGAAGAAACTTACCAGTTGGTTGGTCCTTATGAATCAGACGTTGAAAACGGAAAAATTTCAGTTACTTCGCCTATTGGACGAGCGTTAATTGGTAAAGAAGAAGGCGATGAGGTAGAGGTTCAAACCCCAAAAGGGGTGAAAACATACGAAATAGTTAAGATAGATGTCTAATCAGTACGAGTTAGACGAGCTTAATAAAAAACTTCTAGAAATAATCCAAGACGATTTTCCTCTCACAAAAGAGCCTTTTACCGAAATCGGGGCAAGGGTTGGTCTCACTGCTGAAGAAACCCTTGCCTGTTTAACAAAGCTTAAGGAAAAGGGTATACTACGCCATTTTGGAGCAAGTATTGACTCTAGAAAACTCGGATTTGTTACTACTCTTTGTGCGCTATCAGTTCCAGAAGATAAGGAAGAGGTAATAGCTCAACAAATTGCTAAGCGGCCAGAAGTTACACACTGTTATCTAAGAAAACACAAATTTAATATCTGGTTTACCCTGGTGGCCAAGGACTGGCCCATTGTAGAGAAAATACTTGAGGGAATTGCTCAAGAAACAGGTTTTAGCCCTCGCCATTTCCCGGCCAAAAAAATGTTTAAACTCAAGGCAGTGTTTCGCCTAGCTAAAAAATAGCTTTTTAGCTTGAATATAGACTTTCAAAAAGGTGTTTAGACTTTCGAGTTCGTCTAAGTCCCAAAAGATTACTAACTTTTTTAACCACTTGGTTGACGAAATTTTGTGAACCAATTGCCATACTTTCGGTGAAATAACGTGATCTATATCTAAATTTATTGGCTTTGCCTAAATTTTTCGATCCGATCCCTCCTTTTCCGTAAACAAACTTACGCAAGAGTTCAAATCTCTCTTTCTTGTTCTTTCCTTCATACCGCGGGAGCCCCAAGTTAAGCGACAGAAAATTCTCGCCTGTCCCTTTTCTTGCCCTGTATCCCAGCGAGCACCAGCGGTAATCCTCTGGCTTTTCTACAATTCCTGCCCGCACCGGGTTTAGCTCTATGTAAGCCAAGCAGTTGAGCAAAGCCTCCCCGGTTTCAATGATTACGGACTTAAACCTGTCAGCCCAGAAGTAACCTTTGCGGTCAACGCGTTTGTTATACCAGCGTGAAAAGCGCTGCTTGATGTCCTGGACGTAGCGTGAAAGGTTCCCAAGCCTTTGTCTCCATTTTTTGAGCATCTCTTCATAGAAGAAAATTTTGCATTTTTCGCCATAGTAGAGCCTGATACGGCGTTTTACTTCTTCGTCAGAGAACTGGTCTTCAGGGAGCATACGGCAGAGGAGATGGAAGTGATTACCCATGATGGCAAAGCCATAAACTTCGACGAAATAGACCTGCGAGAGCCAGCTAATAAGATGGAGCAAGTGTTCTTTTTCTTCATCGCCGAGGACATGGTGGCCGGGCAAGGCCGTGCGGGAGATTACATGATAAGCGGCTCGTGGATCATTCATGAAAAACCGAGGGATACGTGGCATAAGAGACCTCCTTAAAATTTAAAATTTTTTTGCCTGTCCCTTTTATCGGAATATTTTTGCCGAGTTTAAAATTTTGCCTGTCCCTAACTGTTTCTTGCTGTGCAACGTGATAAGATATTTCAAACGCAGCATCACTACGGATACGGAGGAGCTCTAACGATGACAGTTACAGTAAAAACCTTAAAGCCAGAAGAAGTGAGGTTAACAGTTGCCCCCTCTGATCTGAAAGTTACTTCATTTGAAGAACTTCTAGAAACTCTTGAGACTGAAAAACCAATAATGGCCCAGGAAAGAGCTATAAGGGCACTTGATTTTGGTCTAAACTTTGAAGACTTAGATTTTCACATGTACGTGGCCGGTACTCCTGAGCTTGGTACAAGCTACATCACGCGTGCTCTAGTGGAAAGTCAAGCCCGCGAAAGACCAACCCCCTCTGACTGGTGCTATGTTTATAACTTTAAAGACCCAGATGTTCCTAAAGCCCTTGAACTTCCGCCTGGTAAGGGCCGAGAATTTCAAAAAGATATGGCTGATCTTATTGAAACTCTTCGGCAAAAGATTCCCGAGGCCTTTGAAAGTGAAGCTTACATTACCAAAAAAGAACAAATTATTCGCGAATTCAATGTCACTAGGGCTAAGATATTTGAAGAACTTGAACAAAAAGTAAAGGCCGAAGGTTTCATCTTAAATGTAGAGCCTTTTGGTATGATGATTATTCCTGCCAAACCAGATGGTACCCCTATGACTCCTGAGGATGTAAAAGAACTCCCTGAAGAAGTAAAAGAGAATTTAAAACGTAAAAGTGAATTCCTGCAAAAAGAGCTTAACGCCACAGCCAGACGTATTCAACAGTTGGAAAAAGACTTGCGCCAGAAACTCAAAGAACTTGACCGAGAAGTGGCCCTAAATGTAGTAGGAAGTTTTATTCAGGAACTTCGGGAAAAATACGCTACCACAAAGGGTGTAGTTTCCTTTTTAAACGAGGTTCAAGAAGATATTATCAAGCACTTAGATGATTTTCGTCAGAAGCCTGCCCCTCAACCACCCATGCCTTTTCCTATGCCCCCAGCGCAACCTTCTTTTACCCGTTATGAAGTAAACGTATTTGTGGATAACTCGGAATGCCAGGGAGCACCGGTTATTTTTGAACCCAATCCCACTTATACCAATCTTTTTGGCACTATTGAAAGAAAGGCTCAGTTTGGCGCTCTCATAACAGATTTTACCATGCTTAAGGCTGGAAGCCTTCACAAGGCCAATGGTGGTTTTCTTATTGTGCGAGCCCTTGACCTATTAAAGTATCCCTTTAGCTGGGAAAACTTAAAAAGGGCTATAAAGACCCGCAAAATTTACCTGGAAGACCTGGCTGAACAAATTGGTCTTTTTACTACCAAAACATTGAAGCCAGAGCCTATTCCTTTTCGGGCCAAGGTTGTTCTCCAGGGAGACCCTTTCATTTATCATCTACTTTATATTTACGATGAAAATTTTAGAGAAGTCTTTAAAGTAAAAGCCCATCTTGACCGCTGGGTTGACCGTACCGAAGAAACCACGAGACAATTTTTACAGGCCGTAGCGGCCATGGTGAAACATAATCAACTACTTCCTCTGGAAAACGATGCCCTGGCCAAAATTGTAGAATACTCCTGTGAGCTGGCTGGCCGCCAAGACAAACTTTCCCTTGAACTCCCTGTTATTCAAGATGTACTCAAAGAAGCCCATTTCTGGGCCAAACGAGAACAAAAAGAGGCTATAAATGCCTTTCATATAGAAAAAGCTATCAATGAAAGAAAGTTTCGAGCCAATCTATCTGAAGAACGTCTTCAAGAAATGATTGAAAAAGACATTATTAAAATCCAGGTGGACGGAGAGCTATGTGGGAGCATAAATGGCCTTTCGGTTTATGACTTAGGTGATTACTCTTTTGGCCGTCCAACGCGCATTACGGCCAATATTTCTCTCGGCAAAGAAGGAGTTGTTAACATTGAGAGAGAAGCAGATCTTTCCGGGAAAATCCATACTAAAGGTGTATTAATTCTTGCTGGCTTTTTGCGGGAAAGATTCGTTCACGATAAACCCCTTACCCTTACCGCCACTTTATGTTTTGAACAAAGTTATGGCCTGGTAGATGGTGACTCGGCTTCAAGTGCCGAGCTTTTCGCCCTTATTTCTGCTCTGTCAGGAGTGCCTATATATCAAGGCATTGCTGTTACTGGCTCGGTTAGCCAAAAAGGTGATATTCAACCTGTAGGGGGCATTAATCAAAAAATTGAAGGGTTTTATAAAGTTTGTAAGGCTAAAGGTCTTAACGGAAAGCAAGGGGTTATAATCCCACAAGCTAATGTCAAAGAACTCATGCTTGATAAAGAAGTTGTTAAGGCTATAGAGGAAGGGCAATTCCACATTTGGGCCATTTCCCGGGTGGAAGAGGGTATTGAAATTCTTACAGGAAAACCAGCTGGTGAAAGAAAACCCGATGGTACTTATCCAGAAGGGACAATTTTTTATCTGGTTGACCAAAAACTTAGAGAATTAGCCAAATTGGCCAGAGATTTTGCCAAAGAAGAAAAAAAATAAAAGAGCCGGGCATAGCGCCCCGGCTCTTAGCTTTTTATTTCAGGAGTTTTTCCTTTTTGTAGCCAGTAAACAATTGGGCTGGCCACAAAGATCGAGCTATAAGTCCCTACAACAATACCAATAGCCAGTGCTAAAGCAAAATCGCGCAGTACTACTCCACCAAAGAAAAGAATAGCCAGAACTACGATAAGTGTTGTGCCAGCGGTGATAATAGTACGGGCAAGCATTTCGTTAATGCTCTTGTTTATAATTTCAACAAAACTCAATTTACCGTGATATTTCTTTATATTTTCGCGGATACGGTCAAAAACTACTACAGTGTCGTTGAGAGAATACCCTGCCAGGGTGAGCAAAGAGGTGACGAATAACAAAGAGATCTCACGGTTAAAGAGATAAAAGAGTCCGGTTACAGCCAAGACATCGTGCATAGTAGCCGCTGCCGCAGCTAGCCCAAAATTCAGATTAAAGCGAAAGGCAAGATATATTAACAGCCCGGCAAAGGAAATAACAATAGCTAAAATGGCCTTGTGTTTTAACTCTTTACTTACAGCCGCGCCTATTTCTTCTTTGCCCTCAAGCTTAAACTTAAGTGTAGGGAATTTTTCTTGTAAAACTTTTCTTACCTGAGCTTCTAAGTCCCCTACAGTTTCTGTTTTTTTACGAAGTTTGACTAAAAGCATGTTTTCATTTTTTACATCCTGAAGAGAGAACCCGGTAATTCCAGCGTCTTTTAGAGCTTTTCTAATTTTATCTAGTTTGAAAGGTTTTTCTGCCCGATAATAAGCAAGTACTCCTCCACTAAAATCTACTCCCAGATTGGCTGCTCCCCGGTATATCTGGATAGATCCAATAATACCCAAAAGAACAAGCGCACCTGAAAAAATAGCGGCGTATTTACGGAAACCCATAAAGTCAAAGGAGGTTTCCTTAATGACGGTCATGAAGTTGATTTTAGGAATTTTCCCTTTAGCGATAAGAAGCTCATAGAAAGTTCTGGTGGCAAAAATAGAAGTGAAGAGGTTGATAATGATACCAGTGGAAAGGGTTACAGCAAAACCTTTGATTGGCCCGGTTCCAAACAAGAAAAGAGCAAGGGCGGTAATCAAGGTAGTTACGTTAGCGTCAATAATAGTCCAGAAGGCTCTGTCATAGCCAGCAAATATAGCCGACCGTGGTGAACGCCCAAGGAGCAACTCCTCACGCATGCGCTCAAAAATGAGCACGTTTGAATCAACTCCCATGCCTACCAGCAAGATAATACCGGCAATGCCCGGAAGAGTAAGAGTGGCCTGCAGGAGAGAAAGGGCGGCAAGTAGCATAAGCACGTTCAAAAGAATAGCCACATCTGCCACCAGGCCGGCAAAGCGGTAATAAACAATCATAAAAAGTATTACCAGGGCCGCGCCAATTAGGCCTGAGGTTAAGCCCTTCTTAATGGAGTCATGCCCAAGGCTTGGCCCTACAGTAATGTTCTGGATGACCTTTACCGGTGCAGGGAGCGCACCAGCCCTAAGAACAATGGCTAAGTCAGCCGCTTCTTCGTAAGTAAATGCCCCGGTTATCTGGGCCTGGCCTCCTGAAATTTTTTCCCGGATCACCGGAGCAGAACGAACTACTCCGTCAAGTACAATTGCAAGTCTTTTGCCTACATTTTCACCGGTTACTCTTTCAAAAATACGGGCCCCGCGGTCGGTAAATTCAAGGGCTACATAGGGTTCATTATAGGGGCCGCCGATTCTTACCCGGGCATCTTTAACCATATCGCCGGTGAGCAAGACTTGTTTCTTTAAAAGCAAAGGCTGTTTGATAACTCGACCAGTGCGAGGGTCTTTTTCTACCAGGAAGAAGACTTCTGTATCAGGGGGAATGTATGGTCTTAATACCCGGTTTATTTCTTCACGAGAAGCATTCGGCTTAAGGCGGCCTTCTTTTATAGCTTTATCTATTAAAGCGGCCACATCTATGCGAGACATAGCTTCATCGTCAACCAGGCGAAATTCAAGCTGGGCCGTCTGGCCGATAAGTTTTAGAGCCCGCTCTGGGTTCTTTACCCCAGGGAGCTGGACAACTATTTTATCTTCACCTTCTTTAACGATTACCGGCTCAGTTACTCCAAATTGGTCAATACGATTGCGAATTATTTCAAGGGATTGATCAACGGCATGTTCCTTTATAAAGGCTACTTGTTTTTCTGAAAGAGTTACCACTAGACGAGGGAATTTCCCTTCTTGCTCACGTACAATACTCAAAGAAGGAAAGTCTTTGGTTATTATTTCTTTAGCCTTTTCAAGGGCCTCTTTATTTGGGAAAACAAGAACCGCTTCTTTGGGATTTTTTCTTTCAGCAAAAGTGACTCTAATGCCTTTTCTGGCAAGGGTTTGTTGTAAGTCTTTTACTGAGGCATTTAAGGCGTTTTGAATGGCCTTATCAATATCAACTTTGAGTACTAAGTGCATCCCACCCTGGAGGTCTAAACCGAGCTTGAGACGGTGTTTGTAAATGTATTTGTAGTACCAAGAGGGGAGATTGGGACAAAATGAAGGTAAGACCAAAAGTACAGAAATAATAGTTAGCACGACAACCAAGGCTATCTTCAGTTTGAGCGTGCGAGACATAAAAATCCCCCTTTTATACAAAACTTATTTAAGGCTTTCTAATTCAAGGATAAAAGCTTGGCAAGAATAATAAACAAAAAGAAATAATTTGGTCAATTTTTGCCTGTCCCTGAATTGAGCTTTTTTAAAACATTGGGGAATAGATTTTCGTTGGTATGTGGGAGAAATAGGGCTCCGGTTAAAAGTTGCATAAATTCTGGCTGAACATTCATTTCAAGATAAGTGAGGTTTTTAAGTATTTTTTTGAGTTCCCTAAAAGCGTCTTTGTTTTTTAAAAAGGCGATAGTCCCGGCGCCAGCGGCGTTACCTATGGCCTTAAAGCGCTCAAGGGGCACATCTGGAATCATGCCAATGAGCCTCGCCATCTCCGGGTCAATATAATTGCCAAAGCTTCCGGCAATGTAAAAGCTTGCGATATCGTCAAAAGTTAGCCCCACACTCTGACAGAGGACGGTAAGTATGGTGTACATAGCCCCTTTTGAACGGATGATGCTTTTAATTTCTCCCTGAGTTACGTAAATTTCTTTACCGCTAGCGCTTTCATCAGCCGGCACTAGTATAAAAGCGAGCTCGCCTTCTATTTTTTTGAATCTCTCCGGCCACTTTTCAGTGAGAAACTTGCCGCGCTGATCAATAAGACCAGCTAAAAACATCTGGGCAAGAAGGTCTATTACCGCTGAGCCGCAAAGGCCTTTAGGTTTTTCCCCGGCAATGGTTTCAAACTCAAGGGCGTAAGGCCCTTTTTTAATGTGCACCCGTGAGATGGCCCCAGGAGCGGCCTGCATGCCGCAGGTAAGAATACCGCCTTCTAAGGCCGGGCCAGCAGCGCCGGCGGTGGCCAGCAAAAAGTCTTTGTTACCCAGAACCACTTCAGCGTTGGTGCCCACGTCAATGAGGATGCTTACTTCTTCGCGTTGGTGAAGGCCGGTAGCAAGAATTCCGGCCAGCAGGTCTCCGCCGAAATAGCTTCCCCGGTTGGGGAAAACAAAAAGAAGCCCTTCCTGGTGGCCCGGGAGGTTTAATTCGCTTAACTTCAAAGTGTCTATCCAACTAGCGGCAGGGATATAAGGTTCACGGTAAAGATGTCTGGTCTCAAGGTTCAACAGAAAATGGCTCATGGTGGTGTTGCCACAGATGGCCACGTAGTAGAGCGTGTTCTCAGGTAAATCATCAAGAAGTTTTTGCGTTTCCGTGCGCAAGGCCTCAATAGTTACCTGGTGGATTTTTTTTCGTCTTTCGGGTTTGTCGGCAAAATGCAGGCGGTTAAGAATATCTTCGCCAAAAGGGATTTGGGGATTTTTAAAATGATGTTCTTTGATTACTTCCAGGCAAAGGAAATCAAAAAGATACATAACAATGCCTGTGCTTCCCAGGTCAATGCCGAGGCCTAGAAACGGCTTTTGGGTACGAGGTGAAAGCACTTCAGCAAGGTGCCAGACGCTTCCGTCATAAAGAAGGCGGGCTTTAACGCCGAAATTGTTATCTCGCAAAACCTGTGGAAGTTGCCTTAAGACACCGAGTGGAATTTTGGGTTCTTCACCCAGAATTTCGGTGAGTTTCTGTCTCACGCGGGCTTCATCAGCCAGCTGGTTAGCTAAAGAGGGCTCATTAAGCTTAAGTTCTATTTCCCGGGCTACGGGAATATCAGGCATATTTACACGTCCACTACACACTGGGCTATCCAGAGATCGTTTACTCTTTCAACCTTTAACATGGTGTAGGTAGCGCCTTTGACTTCCACGCCTAATTCGTGGCGTTCTTCGTCTATGGGTTCGCCTTTGGCCTGTCCCTTGAGGTTTAAATTTTCTATTTTACAGTCAAACTGGCAGAAAACCAAGTTTTCCATGCCGGCTTCGGTAAGGAGACGATTAAGCCATTCCACGAAAAGGTCTTCTAAGGTGTCCGCCGAAATTTCAAAGGAAACCTCTCGCTCGGGTCTTACCTCTTCAAGATTTATAACTACCAGGCTAAATAAGGCCTTGGCCGCATTGATAAAGGCTTCTTCCAGGGTCTTGCCGATGCCGCGCACGCCAATATCAGCTCCGTGTTCAAAGGTTTCGTATCCTGGGTTCATATTTTCACCTCCGTGCATCCAGTTCTAAGATAAGGCCACAACGCCCTCATTAAAAGAGGGGCTTTACGCCTTTTAACTTCTTCGCACAAGAAAATGCGGCCATTTTCTACAAAGACCGTTAGAGCGCCTGAGGTCTTGGTGCCGTAATGGGGTATGTTCAGGTCCGCAAGCCTCTTTAAGATCTTTTTTGAAGGGTGTTTTTGCCAGCGGGAAGATGAAATAGCCAAAATCGGTTCTACTTTCTTGAGAAAAGGATAACTTGATGACGTGTTTGAACCGTGATGCGGCAAAATTAAAACGTCAGCTTTTATATTCTCTTTGATGAGAGTTAATTCCCGCCCTCGGGTTATGTCTCCAGGGAAAAGAAAGGTAAAGCCTTTTAGATTGAGCCTGCTCACCAGGCTCGAGTCATTACCTTTGAAAAAGCTATTAGCCGGATAGAAGTGAAGCTGGCTTAATTGGCCGGGAATTTTTTCGGGGCTAAAGACCTGGGCCTGGGGATATTCCTTAAGAATACTTTTTAGACCGCCAGCGTGGTCTGCCTGGAAGTGAGAAATAACTATGGTTTGAACCTGCAAGATTCCCATTTTATGAAGTAGAGGTAGAGTTACGAAGATAGCGCTGTCGTAAGGGCCTCGGGCCGGGCCAGTGTCAAACAAAATGACACCTTTTTCCGTGTTTTTGGCTACCGCACAACTTCCCTGGCCTATGTCTAAAATCATTACGTAAGAGAGTTCCTGGTTGGCCCGGTAGAACCAGAGCCCTAAGGCCAGTGTAAACAGGCCTATCCCTAAAGCAAACCGACGGTTTATTTTGACCATAGCCAGGGCGATGGCCAACAAAAGAAAGGTTAACAAAAAGGCGCCTATAGGATAAGGCGCTGTTATCTGGGGGAGCGGGAGTATGGGCCAGGAAATCACTTTGGCGGCAAGTTCAGCGGGTACTTTGGCCCAGGAGAGCCCCAGTAGGGCGGTGCCGGTCGCTAAAAACTCAAGGGGAAGTACTAAAAATCCCCAGAGGGGAATAGCAATTAGGTTTGTCAAAGGTGCCCAGGGTGAAATTGAGCCCTTCAACCAGAAAATAAAAGGGGCTGTAAAAAGACTCGCCGCCAGGGAATACCCCAGGCCATTTACCAGATAGTTGACTACAGGATTTAAGTTTTCAGGCAATCTCTTGAGCAGACGATGGGCCAAAAGTAACCCGATTACGGCACTTACTGAGAGCCTGAAAGAAAGAGAGCCCACGGCCTCTGGTTGAAATAGAAGGATTAAAATTACGGCTAAGGCCAGGAGGTCAAACCCGCGAATCTCACGCCAGCACCAGAGGGCCAGCCCGTAGAGAGTAAACATTACGAAGGCCCTTAAAGCTGAAGGGCTTGGCCCGGAAACTAAAACATAAGCCAGAACCAGAGGAAAGGCCAGCAAATAGCACCATTGTTTGGCCGTAAACTTGTTGAGAAGCCTGGTTATGATGTTAGTTGGCAATACCAACAAGATTTTACGAAAAACAAAAACAATTAGCCCGAACAAAATGGCGATATGTAACCCTGAAACCGCTAAGAGATGGAAAAGCCCGGTTTTTTCAAATTTTTCCCTGAGCGATAAGGGAATATTTCTTTTTTCGCCAAGGATTAAGCATTCAAAAAGCCCTCTGGCCTGCGGAGAAAGATTTTCGGCAAAGGTAAATAGTTTCGCTCTAAGGAGAGCTATGGGCTTTTTTTCTACTTGTTCAAGTTTTTCTACTTTTCGTACATAGCCGGTAAATTTAAACCCCTGGGCTAATTTTTGGCGGGCAAGGCTTCCAGAAAACGGGTTTAGATGTCCGCGTGGAGGCCTCAAGGTAGTGTAAGCTTTAAATTTTTCACCAGGGTTTAAGTGAATATAAGTGGGAAAATAGAGTATAGCCTTTTCTTTTGAAGGGATAAGTTTTGCTTCTGCACGCTGGGCCCATTCACCGGGAATAAGCGGGCTTTCAAGTAAAAAAATAAATTCGCCCTTACTTTTTTTAAGATTAATCTCTTGCGGCGGTGGGAAGATTTTTAAGCCCAAAAAGAAAGCTAAAAGCCCGGCCAGACAAAAAGGCCAAAATTTTGAGCAATTAAGCCGGCTGATCAGCAAAAGTGTTAAAAGTAAAGGCGCAAGAATAAAAGCCCTTTCCCAGGCCAGAAAAAGCCCGCCGGCCCAGAAAAGGGCCATTTTTTGTAAAGGACTTAGCTTATAAGCCTTGGAGGACAACCTTCTCCCAAAGCGCCTTTAAGACGCTCAATCTCTTTTTCTAGTTCTTGGACTCTGTCTAATAATTGCAAAATAATGTCAATGCCAGCCAAGTTTACTCCTAAATCATCTCTTAGGCGTCTTATTAGAAGGAGGCGCTTTAGGTCTTCTTCGTCAAATAGGTAGCGCCTGCCTTCACGGCGTGGCGAAATAAGCCCTTCTTCCATCCACACGCGCAAGGTTTTAGGGGTTAAGCCTACTTTTTCGCAAATAATCTTCATTTCATAATATATCGCCATTTTTACGCCTCCAGCTTAAATTTTCCTCTTTAGAAATTAATTCTTTCTAGGCAAAAGGCAAATTTCTTTAGTTTTAGAGATCTTTGCAAGATTAAGGAAAACATAGATTGATCGCCACGGCGACTGTGTCGCCTCGCGACAAGGATTGCTTCGGCTGCTGGGCGCAGCCTCGCAATGACTATCTTACGGTGTCACTGCGAGCCCGTATGGGCGAAGCAGTCTCTTGAATAAGATATTTTGCAAAGGTCTCGTTTTAAAAAACTTTTGCCTAATCATGAGTTTTGGCCTAAAGTTTAGGCAATTAAAACCTGGGAGGACTTTTATGAGAAAAATTTTTATCTTGCTGGTGGGTATTTTTGCCTTTACCAAGATATCTCTGGCTGCTCCATCTATAGATCAATTATTCAAAGATTTTTCTCCTCTTTCCGCCAAAGTCATAGCCCAGGAAGGGCAGTTTTTCTTAAATGTTGGTACCAACAAAGGCTTAAAGGTAGGAGAATGGTGGTTGATTTATCAACAAGGCGAACCGATAGTCGATCCTGATACTGGAAAAATTCTAGGTTATCAGGAAAAACCAGCGGCCCGAGCCCAAATTATTCAGGTCTTTCCAACCTATTCGGTATTAAAAGTTTTTTGCCTTTCGCCAGGTTGTACCATATCAACCGGGGCCAGAGCTGAACGCCTGGCAGGGGTTAGGGCCTTCTTTTTTGATTTAACTGGCAAGGCTTTTCCTATTTACGAGAGATTAAGGGCTAGCTATCCCAAGCTAAAATGGCAGCCTTACGAAAAAGTCACTTCTCGTAAAGCTATTCCTAAAGGGACTCAAAGAGTACTTTTTGTGGCTGAAAATAACTTTCTCTATTTTTATAGCGATGGCCATGTTCTGGGGGTTTACACCCTTTCTGCGCAACCCGCATATCAGGAATCAAGGCCATTAGAAAAAGCACGTCCTTACCAATTAATAGGGCGTTTACGAGAGATAGTTTATCACCTAGATGTGCTACCTCTTGGTCAGACCATTTATGTAGCTTCTCTCACTAAACGAAAGATTTATTTGCAGCGTTTGAAAGGTCGCGAACACTTTGTTTATGCCTACCATGGCTTTGGTAATTTAATAAACTTTTCCGTTGGTCCAGATGGTTTAATAGCTTTAAACATATTTGACGGGAAACGTGTTAAATCCCGAATTATAAAATTTACTGGCAAAAATTTTGTCAAAGTTACCAAAGACTCACCTTATATCTTGCGATTTTTTGATTTTAATTCGGACGGTATTAAGGAAACGCTTATAGGCCAGAGTTTTGATAGTGAAAATTTTTATGGCTACGGAGTCTTTACTTTCAAAATAGATGGAAAAGACTTAAAGAAAGAAAAAAGTATAAAAATACCTTCGGGTTTTAGAATATTCGGAGCCTTTTGGACTGATCTCAATTTGGATAAGAAATTAGAAACAGGTTTTTATAATGAAGGACGCAGACTAGTAATCTATCAGGGAAAAAAGAGACTTTGGAGTTCCAGTGTAAAATTTGGTGCAGGAATTCAATATGTTTTTATGGATTATCCAGAGACCTCAATAAAAACTCCCAAGAAGATTTATATCTGGCCTAATCCGTGGGTTGTTAAGTGGCAGGAGTGGCCAAGAGTTTTGATTCCCTATAACGAATTTGGCCTCCTTGGAGGCATTGTTTCAGGAGCTAAACGTTCTACAGTGGGCGTGCTTTTTTATACTCGCGAAGGTTATCAACTCTTTTTCTGGCGGCAAAGTTTTCAGGGTAGTGTCCAGGCGGTGTTTAGTTTTAAAGGCAATGTTTATATAGCTGTAGTAGAAGGAGACCTTTTTAAAGGGGAAGGGGAAACCAGAATTTTTAAGGTTTCGTTAGCCCAATTAATGCGGAACCTCAGTTATTAAATTTTACCAAATGCTTTATTAATAGACTGCTTCGCTTCGCTTGCAGTGACAGGGAAAATAGAGCTCGCCGTGACTAAATGGCAGATGGCCAATAGAAGATGGCTGATAGTTGATAAGTTACTGAACAATTTTTTACTTTCCACATACAAGGCTAAACCTGGAAGGACCTCCCTACCAACAATTTATAATTACAAAAAATGGCAAATGGAAGCTCAAAGTGCTTGACAAAAACCACAGTCTTGCAAGCCACAAAGTGGCGAAGCAATCCCTGTCCCGAGCGGTAGCGAAGGGATCCCTATTGCAAGGCGCCAGCAGCCGAAGCAATCTCAATTTATGTTTCAAAGGTCTCTAGAAAATTAAAATTTTTGCTCATATGAAAGCCATCTCTTTTTCCGTAAAATCTTTTATATTTTTAGTTTTTCTTTCTCTTCTGAGCCCAAGAAACCTCTTTAATTTTACGGCTGTCTCTTTTACAAAACTTTTGCTTCCTATGGCCAAGCTTTCGCTAAAGTACCTGGTCCTCTGTCTAAAATTTTTGCCTGTCCCACTTTCTGGCTCACTAATCTCGCCTTTGCCATAAATAAACTCCCGCAAAAGTTCTAATCTCTTTTTCTCGCTTTTTCCTTCATACCGTGGAAGGCCTATATCAAGCGAGAGAAAAGTTTTGCCTGTCCCTATTCTTGACCTGTATCCCAGCGAGCACCAGCGATAATCTTCCGGCTTTTCCACAATCCCAGCCCGCACCGGGTTTAACTCTATGTAAGCCAGGCAGTTGAGCAAAGCCTCCCCGGTTTCAATGATTACGGACTTAAACCTGTCAGCCCAGAAGTAACCTTTGCGGTCAACGCGCTTGTTATACCAGCGTGAAAAGCGTTGTTTAATGTCCTGAACATATCGAGAAAGATTGCCAAGCCTTTGTTTCCATTTTTTGAGCATATCTTCATAGAAGAAAATTTTGCGTTTCTTGCCGTAGTAGAGCCTGACGCGTTGTTTCACTTCTTCGTCAGAGAACTGGTTTCCAGGGAGCATGCGGCAGAGGAGATGGAAGTGGTTACCCATGATGGCAAAGCTATAGACTTCTACGAAATAGACCTGCGAGAGCCAGCTAATAAGATTGAGTAGGTGATCTTTTTCTTCAGGTCCGAGTACGTTGTGGCCGGGCAGGGCGGTGCGGGAAATTATATGATAAGCGGCTCGTGGATCATTCATGAAAAAACGTGGGATACGTGGCATAAGAGACCTCCTTAAAATTTTTTTGCCTGTCCCTTTTATCGGCAGAATTTTGGGAGACCTGAAAATTTTTGCCTGTCCCAACTTATTGACTTTTGGCTGTGGCATTCTAACCTAATAAGCGTCTAATGTTTTAAGGAGGAGTTTATGCCGATATACGAATTTATTTGTGAAGATTGCGGTAAGGAATTTGAAGTCCTTTTGAAAAGCCGAGATGAAATTGATTCTGTACGTTGTGAGGAATGTAATAGCCCTCGCATAAAACGGCTTATGAGTGTTACTGGGGCGGTAATTACAGGGGGTTCCAGCACTTCAAAGCCTACGGTCACCACTCAAAAATGTGAGTCTGGTACTTGTGCCCATTTAAATTTGCCGGGGTACTCTCGTTAAAGCTGGGGTTCCGCAATGCAGGCCATTTGGCAAGGGCTTAACGAGATATTTACCGAAATAGAAAAGGCCTTTCACGAAACCAAGAAGCGCTATCCCAAGGAAGTGCGGTGTAAACCAGGTTGTGTGGATTGTTGTTACGCCTTATTTGACCTATCCCTTGCCGAAGCGGCTCTTATTTATCGTGAATTTACCCGGAAACCCAGAGGGGTTAGGCGGGAAATTTTGCGCCGTGTAGAAAAATATGAAAAAGAGTGGCTGCGTAAAAAGCCTGCGGTGCTTAATCCCTTTGTTATTTCGGCTATAAAAATTCGCTGCCCGTTACTTAATGACCAAAAACGCTGTGATCTTTACGAAGCACGGCCGGCTACCTGTCGCCTTTACGGCATTCCCATCCTTATTGCTGGAGAAACTTTTGTTTGCGGCTTTTCGGGCTTTGAGCCTGGCAAAAGTTACCCCACTGTATATTTTGAAAAGGTTCTGGAACGTTTGGCGTCCCTTTCGGATAAAATCGCTCCAGACGGGGGTAAAATAAGAGTTCCTTTACCCGCTGCTCTAAGAGGACGTTTTCCCGGTGTCCAGCTCCTTACGCAGTGAGTCGATAGCCTGTTGCACCAATTGGGCTTGCTCTAGAGAGCCTAAGCCTTTATAAATTTTTAAAGCAATTTCATAGGCTTCAAGGGCCGCTTGAAAGTCACCGCGGTATTTTTGTATATCCCCAATCCCTACCATAGAGCGAGCTGCCCGGTGTGCATCGCCAAATTTCTCAGCTATTTCTAAAGTGCGATAAAAATAAGGCAAAGCCTTTTCTGGCTGATCGAGTTTTTGGTATGTGTAAATGATTTTTTCCGCCATAAGGGCAGCGCTTATTTCGTCGTTAAATTCTTCACAGATATCCATGGCCATCTTGTACGGTTTAAGAGCTTCTTCATATCTTTCCCGCCAGAATTTGACATCGCCGATCTTTTCCGCTGCGTTAGCCGCTTCACGCCAGAGTTTATTTTCCAGAAATATTTTCAAGGCTTCTTCATAGCGTTCCAAGGCGTCAAGGCTCCTTCCTTGCCCCCACATAATTTCGGCTTCTTCATACCATTTGCGAGCCTTAGTAATATCATCCAATTCTTTCTCTGGGACTTGTGTTTCGGTTTGTTCAGCCTTGCCAAACTTTTTTTCGATAGTTTCTAAAATTTTCTCTTTCTCATTCATGTTTTAAGTCCTTTCTAAGGTTTTAATAGCTTCTTTAGCTAGAGCGCCAACAGTTACCTTTTTAAAATTTTTTTCTTCAGGATTAAAGATTTCCACGATATCCTGATCTTCTAACAGGTTTTTTAAGGCAGGTAACGCCTCTATTATCCTCGCATACTGACATACCATAGTGGCTAAGGCCCTTACTATAGGTTCTTGATCTTTTAATAAATCCAAAATGATCCAGTAGCGTTCATTTTTGATCAAAGAAGGTTTCCCCTGGGCGATACGATAAAGGGCCCAAAGAGCTCCTGATCTAAACTCTGGATATTTGAGAAAAGCTAAGAGATTTTTAACAAAAAGGCTAAAACGCCCAGGCTCACGTCTTATTATTTCACCAACAGTTTCAAGGGCTCCCCAGGCCGAAGCGGCTGAATCTGCGCTAGAGTAGATAAGCCTTTTTATTAAATCGGCGGTTATATCAGGTCTAGTTTTAAGTACGGCCTGAGCCGCTTCTCCCATAGTAACAACAGCCCTCCAGCGTAAAAGGGGGTCTGCACTATAAAGAACTTTACGCAAAGTGCTAAGGTTAACTGGCAAAAAGCGACAATGATAAACAATTTCCTTTTCTCTATTTTCATGCAATAGTTTTTCTATCTCTTGTCGGCGCAATCTTTTAGGTTTAAAGCCCGGCGGTGGAGATTCTTTAGTTCGCCGAGAGGCTTTAATCTCGGCTATCTTTTCTGCCGAAAGATCTCTCAATTCATCCGATAAACGTAAGAAAATAAGAACCCCTTTTACATTTACGCGGTCAGAAGGATCTCCAAAAACCTGGTGACTTTTTTGGTCATAATGCTCAACAACCTGTTCCTGGTAGTCTGCTTCAGGTTCAAGTTCCCAGGCTAGGTCCCAGTTACCGCCACAAGCTAAAAGAAGAGCCTCTACAAAGGCTGCTCCCCGGTTATGTCCGGTAACATCGCTTACATAAACCGCTCCGCAGTCACAAAAGCCGGCGTCAAAGTCAGAAAATTGAAACCCGAGGTTTTGAGGTGGAGCCACCGGGTGTCCACAAAAAGGGCAAAGAACTGGTTTAGCTTTTAGCATTTTCGGCTTCCGCGATCATTTGTTCCAAGGATTCTAATACGGGATAGCCCAATTTTTTGGCCTTTTCCAGAGCTTCACGTGCTTCTTTAATCTTTCCTAGGTGATAGTAGGCTACAGCTAAATTATTATAAGCCATGGAAAAATTAGGGTCAGAAGAAATAGCTTTTTCACAGCACTCGGCAGCTTCTTTATATTTTTTTTGTTCAATGTAAACGGTAGAAAGATTTACGAGGGCAGGTGGCCAGTTAGGTCTGACTTCTAGGGCTTTAAGGTAATATTCCTGGGCTTCATCAAGGTTGCCCAGGTGAAAATTCACCAAACCTAAATTCACTAGAGCTTCGGCTGATTTGGGATAAGCCTTTAGCGCTATTTCAAAGTGTTTTTTAGCTTCTTCAAGCTTGCCTATTTGGGCCAAAAGGGTGCCCAGGTTGACGCGAACTTCAAAGTTGGGTGGGTCTAATTCCAAAAGATATTTAAAGGTTTTTAAGGCGTCTTCAGTCTTTCCTGCTTGCCAGTAAGCTATAGCCAGACGGTGATGGGCAAAAATAGATTTCGGATTTTCTTTAGCTTCTTTCTCTAAGATAGCCAATTTTTGTTCATCTATCATTTCTCCCTCCTTGTGTTGCTAAAATCTAGCATTAAGAGTTTTATATGCAACCAAAAGTTAAGGGGCTAAAATAGTGTTATGTCAAAAATTTTATCTTTTTTAGTAATATCCCTAGTTGTTCTTTATGTTGGCGCCTGGTATTACGAGCTCACTTTGCCCGTAACCACGGATAAAGACACTCCTTCCAAAATTATTTTTATTGAACCAGGCACACCTTTAAAAAAAATTGCTTCTCTTTTGGAAAGAGAAGGCCTGATAAAAAACAAATGGATTTTCATCTTTGAAACTTACCGCCTGGGCCTCACCAACCAAATAAAAGCCGGCGAGTATGAACTAAGCCCCCGAGAGCCTTTAGCAAAAATTTTAGAAACTCTCGTCCAGGGCCGAGTTGTTACCCATTATGTCACTATTCCCGAAGGCTATAATATCTACGAAATTGCCCGTTTACTGGATAAAGCTGGTCTTTGTTCTCGAAATGATTTCCTTCAGGTAGTTCAAGACAAAGAATTTCTCAAGAAGTTTAACATTCCAGGAGATACGGCTGAAGGTTTTCTTTTTCCCGATACTTACGCTTTCTGGCGAGGAATAAGCTGCCGTCTCATTGTGGCCACGATGATAAAACGCTTTTGGGAAGTCTGGAACAGCGAATTTGCCGAACGGGCCAAAGAGCTAGGTCTTTCGGTAAAAGAAGTAGTCACCCTTGCCTCTATCGTTGAAAAAGAAGCCGTTATGCCGCAGGAAAGGCCAATTATTGCTAGTGTTTTCTGGAATCGTCTTAAGCGTGGCATGAAACTTCAGTCAGACCCTACTGTGCGGTATGCGGTAAAGCGTTTTTACAGTCGTTTGCGTTACCGGGATTTGCGTTACCGTGATCCATACAATACTTACATTTATCCTGGGCTTCCTCCAGGTCCTATCTGTAATCCTGGAAAAGCCTCTATAAAAGCGGTGCTCTATCCCGCTAAAACAGATTATCTTTACTTCGTTTCTAAGGGAGACGGAACTCATTATTTTTCCCGAACTTTAAGAGAACACGAGCGAGCAGTTGACATTTACCAGCGGGGTATAAGGCCACGAAAATCTCTCACGACGAAAAAAGAAAAAACCCTTGAGACCCAAGAAAAAGTGCTTAAATCAAATAATGGAACTTCCGAGGATACTTCGTCTCAAAAATAGGAGGAAGACATGGCCGAAAGCGAAAAGGATGCTAAACAGGAAAAAAAGCCTGAAATCCCTCCTGAAATAATAGAAAGGGTAAAAAAACTCCGCGAGGAAATAGAATATCACAACTACCGCTACTATGTGCTTGATTCTCCGGTTATTTCTGACGCTGAATACGACGCCTTAATGCGAGAACTAAAAGAGCTTGAGGCGAAGTATCCTGAACTTGTAACACCAGATTCTCCCACCCAAAGAGTCGGCTACCCGCCGGCCAAAGAATTCAGGCAGGTGCCTCACGCTGAGCCCATGCTTTCTCTTGACGACGCCATGACTGAAGAAGAAGTCTATGAGTTTGACAGGCGTATAAAAAGGCTTCTTAACCTGCCTGAAGACGCCCAAATAGAATATACCGTTGAACCCAAACTTGATGGTCTGGCCGTAGAACTGGTTTATGAAAACGGTGTTTTTACCGTGGGCTCTACCCGCGGCGATGGTTATGTGGGCGAGGATGTAACTAATAATTTAAAGACTATTAAGTCCATTCCTTTGCGCTTGAGGCCGCTTACCGATGATGCTCCGCCGGTGCCCAAACGCCTTGACGCCCGCGGTGAAGTTTTCATGGAGAAAGAAAAATTCAAACAGCTTAACGAAGAGCGTATAAAAAAAGGCGAGCCGCCTTTTGCCAATCCCAGAAACGCGGCGGCTGGTTCTTTGCGCCAGCTTGATCCCAATATTACCGCCCAAAGGCCCCTTGATATCTTTTTCTACGGGGTAGGAAAAGTTGAAGGTCATAAATTTAAAACTCAGTGGGAAGTGCTTACCACCCTTCCTAAGTGGGGCCTTAAGACCAACCCGTTGTGCCGTCTGATAAAGGGTATAAAGGAAGCTATTGCTTACCACCATGAGCTCGAAAAAAAGCGCGACGAATTGCCTTACGAAATAGACGGCGTAGTCATTAAAGTTAATGACCTCTCTCTCTGGGAAAAGCTTGGCACCAAGGCGAGAAGTCCGCGCTATGCTTTGGCTTACAAGTTTGAACCCACCCAGGTTACCACTCAGGTGCTTGACATCGTTGTTCAGGTGGGCCGCACTGGAGCTGTTACCCCGGTGGCCATACTTAAGCCGGTAAAAGTAGGTGGCGTAATTGTTTCCCGCGCTACCCTTCATAACGAAGATGAAGTTCGGCGCAAAGATATCCGTATCGGCGATTGGGTTCTGGTGCAAAGGGCAGGGGATGTCATTCCTGAGGTGGTAATGCCCATAAAAGAACGCCGCACCGGGAAGGAAAAGCCCTTTGAAATGCCAAAGACCTGCCCGGTTTGCGGTAGCAAACTTGTGCGCAAACCAGGAGAAGCCGTCTGGCGCTGCCCTAACAAAAATTGTTATGCCCAGCTTGTAAGGCATCTTCAACATTTTGCCAGCCGCAACGCCATGGATATAGAAGGCCTGGGAGAACAGGTAGCCAAGGCCCTGGTAGACATGGGCCTGGTAAGAGATGTTGGCGATCTTTATTATCTCTCTGTAGAAGATTTTCTCCAGCTACCCGGCTTTGCTTTAAAGAAGGCCCAAAATCTTTATAACGCCATCCAAAAAAGCAAAAAGACCACACTTCCGCGCTTTCTTTACGCGCTTGGTATTCGCCATGTGGGTGAAGTAGCTGCCCAAACTTTAGCCGAACACTTTAAAAGCCTTGATAAAATTATGAACGCCTCTATGGCGGAGCTTATGGCTATTCCAGGCGTAGGGCCTGAGATGGCTAGAAGTATTGTTGAATATTTCCGCAATCCTCACAATCGGGAGGTCATTGAAAAGCTCCTTAAAGCTGGGATTGAATTTGAAGACTTAAAAGAAGAAAAACCTGAAGAAAAGTCCCTTAAAGGGCTCACTTTCGTCTTTACCGGGGCCTTAAAGACCATGACCCGCGATGAGGCCAAAAAGAAAGTCCAGGCCCTGGGAGGCAAAGTAGCCTCTGATGTTTCTCGAAATGTTGACTATGTAGTGGTGGGCGAAAAGCCTGGTTCTAAATTTACCCGCGCCCAGCGCTTGGGGCTAAAAATTATAGGCGAAGACGAATTTTTAAAGATGATCGGCGAGAAAAAAGAATAAATGAGGGGGCACAAAGCCCCCTTTAATTATTTCCCGTAAAAGAAAATAGGTTCTACCAGTTTTATACCTTCTTTATGGACTACTTCTAGTGCCTTTTCAAAGAGATGGTCGGGCACTTTAAAGATAAGAATGGCCGAGTCTTTTCCACCCACAAAGGCGTAGGTGTAATCAATGTTTATGTCGGCCTCAGTGAGGGCTTTAACCACTTGGTAAAAACCTCCTGGCTTATCGGGGACTTCTACGGCAAAGACTTCCTGTTCTTTAACGGTAAAGCCTTCTGAAGAAAGGACGGAGCGAGCCTTTTCCGGATTATCCACTACCAGGCGAAGGATACCGAACTCCGCACTTTCAGCCAGGGCCAGAGCCCTTATGTTCACATTGGCCTCGGCCAGCACCCTGGTAACTTCCTTTAAACGTCCTTTACGATTTTCAAGAAAAATGGATAGCTGTTTTATAGCGTATTTACCTCTCATTTTGGCCTCCTTTTAAGCTATGTCTTTAAGTTCGCGGCGGTCAACCACTCGTTTGGCCTTCCCCATAGAACGCTCAAGGGTCTTTGGCTCAACGAGTTTAACTCTGGCCCTCAAGAATAAAGCGTTGGCCAGTTCTTCCTCAAGCTTGCGTTTTAGGTTCTCTAGCGAACCAATATCTCCAGTGAAAACCCTTTCATCTACTTCTACCCAGACTTCAAGCACATCCAATACACCGCGTTTGTCAACTACGATTACGTAGTTAGGGGTAAGGCCTTCCACCTGTGTGAGCACATGCTCCACCTGTGAGGGAAAGACGTTAACCCCTGAAACAATGAGCATATCGTCTGTTCGGCCAAGAATACGGCCCATTCGCAAAATGGTGCGTCCGCACTTACACGGGGCCTTGTAAAGGCTTGCTATGTCTTTAGTGCGATAACGAATTATAGGAAGCCCTTGTTTGGAAACAGTTGTAAACACGAGTTCGCCTTCTTCTCCTTCGGGGAGTACTTCTCCGGTTTCAGGATTTATTATCTCCGGGATAAAGTGGTCTTCAAATATGTGCAGCTCTCCTTCAGGGCAGCTTGCGGCCACCCCTGGGCCGATAATTTCAGAAAGTCCGTAACACTCAAAGTATTTTATCCCCCAGGCTTCAGCCACTGCTTGGCGAAGCCCTTCAGAGGCTGGTTCAGCGCCGAAGAAACCTGCCCTTAAAAGAAAATCTTTTGGGGGATCATATCCTTCTTCTTTAGCAACCTCGGCCAGGTGCAAAGCGTAAGAAGGAGTAGAACAAAGTATAGTGGCTCCAAAGTCTTTAAGAAGCATAAGCTGTCTTTTGGTAAAGCCAACACTTGAGGGAACTACCGCGGCGCCTACGGCTTCTGCTCCATAATGAAAGCCAAGACCACCGGTAAAAAGGCCATAACCATAAGCATTATGAACCACATCCCCCGGGCCGACACCGGCCATTTTAAAAGTGCGATACATAACCTCAGTCCAGACTTTCAGGTCATTTTCCGTATATCCCACCACGGTTGGTTTGCCCGTAGTGCCTGAAGAAGAATGGATTCTTATGATCTGGTCTAAAGGAGCAGCAAATAACCCAAAGGGATAGTGATCTCTCAAGTCCTGCTTGGTGGTGAAGGGAAGATTTTTGAGATCATCAAGACTCTTTATGTGTTTGGGTTTTAGGCCGACTTCGTCAAACTTTTGACGATAAAAAGGAACCAGATGATATACCCTCTCAACAGTTTCTTTTAAGCGCTTGAGTTGGATAGCTTCCAAATCCTCACGGGGTAAAAAGTCTTTTTTATGCCGATCCATAAGACCTCCTTATCTTTTTCTTTTAAATTGCTCATAGAGATCTTTGCAAAATTAAGGAAAATGTAGATTGAGATTGCTTCGGCTGCTGGCGCAGCCTCGCAATGACTCTCTCAGGTGTCACTGCGAGCCCGTATGGGCGAAGCAGTCTCTTGAATAAGATATTTTGCAAAGGTCTCTCATAATGTAAAGCTTATTTTTTGACAAGCTTAATCTTCAAGGGTAGAGGTATCTCCTTCAGGAAGCCCTAACTCTCGAGCCCGTAATAAGCGACGCATTATCTTTCCACTTCTCGTTTTTGGGAGTTTATCAACAAAAACCACCTCAGAAGGTGTAGCAATAGGCCCTAATTCTTTGCGTACGTGTTTGATGATGCTTTTTCTCAAGCCATCAGAGGGCTTTTTCCCTTCTCTCAAAACTACAAAGACTTTGATGCGTTCCCCTTTTACTTCATCTGGAAGTCCAATGGCCGCAGCTTCGGCAATGGCTGGATGACTAACCAGGGCTGATTCAAGGTCTGCCGTCCCAATACGGTGACCAGCTACGTTTAGTACGTCGTCTGCCCTTCCTAACACGGCGAAATAGCCTTCCTCATCGCAAACAGCAATATCTCCAGTTTTGTAGCAACCGGGAATTTCTTTCCAGTAAGATTCATATCTGGCCGGGTCATTATAAATAGTGCGCATCATGTAAGGCAGAGGTTGTCTCAGAACGAGATATCCGCCTTTACCTGCTGGGAGAGAACGTCCCTCGGCATCAACCACGTCAGCCAGCACTCCAGGCAAAGGTTTTCCCGCAAAGCCTGGTTTAGCTGAAAGACAGGGAAGGGTACCTAAAACAGGCCCAGCTACCTCAGTTTGCCAGAAATTATCTATACAATAACCTTGATTTTCAAGGATTATTTCCTGAGCAAAGCGCCAGGCTTCAGGATTCAGGGGTTCTCCGGCACAGGCTAGAATTCTTAAGGTTGACCTATCATATTTTTCAATGTGTTCCTTGCCAAAGCGCATAAACATACGGAGAGCGGTGGGGGCGGTAAACATTACGGAGACACCGTATTTTTGTACCATCTCCCAGATAACGCCCGGATGGGGATAGTCAGGGGCTCCTTCGCGAATGAGAATAGTAGCCCCGGCACAGAGTGGTCCGTAAACAATAAAAGAATGCCCTACTATCCAGCCTATATCAGATGTGCACCAATAGACATCTTGGTCTTTTAAATCGAAAAAGGCTCTGGAAAGATAATAAGTGCCTACCATATATCCACCATGAACATGGACCACGCCTTTAGGTTTCCCGGTTGTTCCCGAAGTATAAAGTATAAATAATGGATCTTCGGCATCCATGACTTCAGCTTGGCAACGATGGGAATGACTTTTTAAAAGTTCCCAGAAGTCAACTTCCCATTCTTCCAGCTCAATGGGTGGGCTTGTGCGACGGTGGACTATTACTTTTTCGACAAAGTCTAGTGTTTCAAGGGCTTCGTCAACTACGGCTTTAAGTCTTACCACCTTGCCACGTCTGAAAGTCACGTCAGAACATATCACAATCTTAGCCTGACAATCTTCAATACGAGAACGCAGGGCTCCGGCTCCCATGCCGGCGTAAACTACCGAGTGAATGGCCCCGATACGAGCACAGGCTAGCATAGCGATAACACCTTCAATGGTTAAAGGCATGTAAATGACTACCCGATCACCTTTGCCGACACCTAATGATTTGAGTCCATTAGCAAACTGGTTAACTCTGTCTCTAAGCTGGCCGTATGTGCCGACTTGTTCTTCTCCCTCTTCAGAAAGCCAGATTACGGCTACTTTATTGCGCCTCCAGGAATCAGCATGGCGGTCAAGGGCGTTTAAGGTGATGTTTGTTTTTCCGCCTACAAACCAGCGATGGTAGGGTAGATTTATCTCTCTTACCTTTTGCCATGGTTCAAACCAGGCAAGCTCTGAGGCAATTTGCCCCCAAAAGCCCTCTGGATCTCTAATTGAGTAGGCATAAACAGAGTCGTAATCTTTTATAAAAGCCTCTTCTAAAACTTTAGTAGGGGGAGAAAATCTTTCAGTACTTTTTAGAAGATGATCAATTTGTGTGTCATAATTGTGGGCGTTAGACATGAAACCTCCTTCTTTTTTGGGTTTATCAGGCTATAATAGCCTCTGATGTTAAAGTTTTATTTTGCTACCCAGATATTTACCTGGCCATTTTATCTCGGTTCACATTTTAAAAGAGAAAAACGGGCCCTTTTAAACAAACGTTTAAACCCCCCATTAATCCCTGACACCAAACAGGTTATCTGGATTCATACCTTATCAGTAGGAGAAGTGCAAGCCGCTATTCCTTTGCTTAAAGCCTTGCGGGAAAATTTACCCGGATATTTTTTGGTCTTTACCGTGGCTACCGCCAGTGGTTATCAACAGGCCCTCAAACGGGCCGAAAACTTAGCAGACCTTATATGGCCAGGCCCGATTGATCTTTACACTGTCATCAGAAAGTATTTAAAAAGTTTTCACCCAGCCCTTTTTATTTTGGTAGAATCAGATATATGGCCTGGTCTTTTAGGTGAAATTAAGAGAAGAGATATCCCTTTGGTTTTGGTTAATGCCGCTTTATCTGAAAGATCATTTAAGAGGCTTAACAAAATTCCCATTTTGAAAGACCTGCTTTTTGGGTCTTTTTCTTTTATTGGGGCCGCTACCAAAGGTGATGCTGAACGCTTAAAAAAACTTTTACCTGAAAGAGAAATCTTTTTCTTTGGCAACTTAAAATACGAAATACCTCCACCATCTAAAGAAAAAATAGCCAGGCTAAAAACTGAATTAGGGCCATTCCTAAAAAGGCCCGTAATCGTATGTGGCTCAACTCACCCAGGAGAAGAAGAGCTTTTATTTGAGGGTTTTAGGCGTTTTGGGAGGGGTTCTTTGGTTCTTTGTCCACGCCATCCAAAGCGCGCTGAAGAATTGCTAAAACTTGCCCGGGAAAAGGGCTTTAAAGCATCAAAGCGCAGTAATCCTTCTGCTTCTGAAGTAATAGTAGTCGATACTTTAGGAGAACTAGCAGCTCTCTATTCTCTAGGAGACGTTGCTTTTGTTGGGGGAAGCCTAGTTCCTGTGGGCGGTCATAATCTTTTTGAGCCTTTAGTTTTTGGACTTCCTGTGTGTTTTGGGCCTTATGTGGAGAGTATCTCCGATTTGGCCGAATATCTTATTGAAAAACAAATAGGTTTTAAAATAGATAACTCGAAAAACATTGCTGACTTATGGAATAAGATAGTTTGTCAACAAAAAGACTTAAAAGATAAAGCTTTAGCCATAAAAAAAGAATTTTTAGGGGTTTCTCAACAATACGTAGCCTATTTAGAAAAATTTTTAGGTCATAAATAGTTATATGAAAGCTTTTAAGAGAATGCTTCGCTTGTCCTGAGACTGCTTCGTCGCGCATACGCGCTCCTCGCAGTGACAGGATGGAGGCCGGCTTCTCGCAGAGACCGGAAGGAAATGGGCTCGCAGTGACAGGGTAGTAACTGGCCAGTGATAGATGGTTGGTGGTAAGTTGGTGAGCGTGCTTCTTTTAGTTTGTCATTGCGAGCGGAGCGAAGCAATCTAACGGTTTTTCAATGGTCTCAATATCAAAAGACTTGATAAAAATAAGAACGAAAAATGCTTAAATTATCTTTTGACGATCCCGACTAAAAGTGATATTTCATAGTAGACTACTTGACAAAAGGAAGATGATATTTTAGTTATCGAGAATAAATAAAATTAAAAAGTGAAAAGTGAAAAATGAAAAAGCTTTGGTTCCCCTGTGGGTTACCCCTCAACTCCACCCTCAACAACCAGATACCCACCTCCATCCCTCTTTAACCCACAGGGGGCCTTTCTATTTATTATCTTAACCATAATTTTTGTTCTATCCTTGACTAATTGTTAAAAAACTTTAACTTTTTCTGCGAATATTTGAGCGGGTAGGGGTTATGGCCAAAGATTACTACAAGATTTTAGGGGTTTCGCGAAACGCTACCCAAGAAGAGATAAAAAAGGCTTATCGTCGCCTGGCTCTTAAATATCATCCTGACCGCAATAAAGGTAATAAAGAAGCTGAAGAACGTTTTAAAGAAATAAATGAGGCCTATGCCGTCCTTTCCGATCCAGAAAAACGCCGTCAATATGATCAATTCGGTTCTACAGAATTTCACCGTCGTTATACGCAAGAAGATATTTTTCGAGATTTTGATTTTGAATCTATTTTTCGTGATTTAGGAGTTGGTTTTGACTTGGGTAGTTTTTTTGGTTTTGGAGGAAAGCGACGGGGTAGTACTAGTTTCCGAATAGATCTTGGTGATCTTTTTAGTCAAGTATTTGGAACGTCTCCAGAAGAAGAATGGTTTGGCAAAGAATCATACCGCACCAAACATGCTGAAAGAGATTTTGTTTCGAATGGGGACGTTGTTTTAGAACTCCCGGTAACCCTTGAAGAAGTGGCCCAGGGAGCGGAAAAGATAATATCTATCGCCCCAACTGGTAAAGCCGAACGTATTAAAGTCAAAATTCCTCAAGGTGTAGAAGACGGCCAGAAATTGCGTATTCCCGCTCAGGGAACCTACGGTCCTCACGGGCGACGAGGGGATCTTTATCTCAAAGTCAAGATTGAAGAGCATCCCATTTTTGAACGTGATGGTAAAAATATTATCTGTGACCATGAAATAAAGTTCTCTGAGGCCGTTTTAGGTACTACTATTGAAGTCCCCACTCTATACGGAAAAAAGGTAAGGGTAAAAGTGCCCCCGGGCACGAGGAGTGGGGCCAAACTGAGACTAAGAGGCCTTGGTCTTCCCGATAAATCTGGTGGTAAAGGGGACCAGTTTGTCAGGATAAACATTAAAGTTCCTAAAACTTTAACTAAAGAACAAAAGGATTTGATTAAGAAACTTGCCAAAGAAGGGCTTTAACCTACGGTGGGAGCTTCTAAGAGAAATAGCCGAAGATTTACGCTATCTCCTTGAGCGGGGTTATCATAAAGAAGCCTCTATTAACTTTTTAGCCAACCGCTGGCAGCTAAGTGCTTTGGAAAGAGAAGTTTTAAAGAGGGGAGTATTTTCTCAATTAGAGGCTCAATTGCGCCTCTCAAAAAAGAAAGACCCTGCGTATTTAAAGAACAAAATCCTTTACATTGACGGTTTTAATGTTCTTACCACTATCAGGTCGGCCCTGGCAGGGCTTCCGGTTTTTATGTGCGATGATGGCTTTATAAGGGATCTGGGAAAGCTTACACCTAAGTTTACTCCTAATGAAGTTTCAGAAAAGGCCATTTTGCTTTTATTAAGGAAACTTAAACAATTACGTCCTAAAAGGGTAGAAATTTATCTGGATAAACCGCTTTCACGAAGTGGAGAATTGGCCGCCAAATTGCGCGAGTTTTTTGAAAAAGAGGGTATTTTGGGAGAGGTAATCCTTACTTCATCAGCTGACAAAGCCTTGATAGGGGTTTCTTTGCTGGCCTCAAGTGATGCTGCTTTGCTAGATAGAGCCGAGGCGGCCTTTGACCTGGCCGCCTCAATATTGGAGGAGGAGGGGTACAGATGGCCTTATTTATCCAGCTACTACTTCTCCGAGTTTGAAGATAGGAAGATAAAGTGAGACAATAATTCCCCCGATTACCACTCCTAAAAACACGATCATTACCGGTTCAATCATCTGGGCCATGGCATCAACAGTATTGTCCACTTCTTCTTCAAAAAATTCAGCTACTTTATCAAGCATTTTTTCAAGAGTACCACTAGCTTCACCTACGGTTACCATTTGTACTACCATATAAGGGAAAATACTGCTTTTAGAAAGAGGGTCAGCAATTGATTGTCCCTCTTGAACAGCTTGCCGTACTTGATTGATGGTCCTTTCTACTACTACGTTTCCAGCGGTTTTGGCGGCAATGGTTAAGGCGTCAATTATAGAGACGCCACTCATTATCAAGGTACTCAAAGTTCGCGAAAAGCGAGCAACGGCTACTTTGCGAAAGAGATTTCCGAAAAGTGGAAGCTTAAGAAGCAGGGCATCTATATGTAGCCGGCCTTTTTCTGTACGGTAGTATTGTCTCAAAAGAAATACGGAAATAATAGTTCCTCCTATGAAAAAGGGGAAATAAGTTTTAGTGAGACGGCTGGCCTCAATAACAATTTGAGTAGGCAAGGGGAGGGCCTTACCCATTTCTGAAAACATTTTTTCAAAGGTAGGGACTACGAAAAGCATGATTATGCTCAAAACTACTACAGTAACAAAGAGCACAATAGAAGGATAAATCATGGCTTTTTTAACTTTGGCTTTAAGGGCCAGATTTTTTTCCATGTAAGTGGCCAGTCTTTTCAGAGAAAGTTCTAAATTTCCACTGCTTTCGCCGGCTTCTATCATATGAAAATAGAATTTATCAAATATTTTGGGGTACTGTTTAAGGGCTTCAGAAAAAGGTGTTCCTTCTTCTACCGCTTTTTTGATTTTAAAAACTACTTCTTTGAAATAGGGGTTTTTTTGTTGGTGGGCAAGCGAATCAAGGGCCTGAATCAAAGGAAGCCCGGCTTCAAGCATGGCGGCAAGCTGTCTGGTGAAAACAACTATTTCTTTTGCTTTTACTTTCTTAGGGGTGCTGAGACGTGCTAAAAAGCCTGAGCCTTTGGCCTTTACTTTTACTGGAGTTATTTTTTGACGTCTTAATTTGATGCGGACTATCTTTTCGTCCGGGGCTTCAAGGGTTCCTTTTACTATTTCTCCAGCAGGATTTTTCCCCACCCATTCATATACTGGCATATAACTTCCCCTTCTATTTGTTTTTTATTCTTTTCGGCAAAATAGAAGGGGAAGTTAATTTTTTTAGCGACCAATCCAGTAGTTCGGAGCTTCTTTAGTGATGATTACGTCGTGTACGTGACTTTCGCGAAGGCCTGCCGGTGTAATCCTTACGAAACGCGCTTTAGTGCGGAGTTCTTCAATATTTTTGCAACCACAATAGCCCATTCCAGAGCGAAGGCCACCCATAAGTTGATAAATCATCCCTGATACCGGACCACGATAGGGGACCCTTCCTTCTACACCCTCAGGAACGAATTTAGCCGGGGAGTCGGCCTTTTGGAAATACCTTTCTCCGCCTCCCTTCATCATGGCTCCAAGCGAACCCATGCCGCGGTAAACCTTATAAGTGCGACCCTCGTAAAGGATCATCTCGCCAGGGGCTTCATCGGTACCGGCAAAAAGTGAGCCGATCATCACCGCGTGAGCGCCTGATCCAATGGCCTTGGTAATGTCTCCAGAGAACTTGATACCACCGTCAGCGATAACCGGGATACCGTATTTATTGGCCACCGTGGCACTGTTATGAATAGCAGACAATTGAGGCACTCCTACACCGGCAACAATGCGGGTGGTGCAAATAGAACCAGGCCCTACACCTACTTTTATGCCGTCAGCTCCTGCCTTGATTAAGGCTTCAGCGCCTTCTGCGGTGGCAATGTTTCCGGCGATCAGGTTACAGTCAGGAAAGTGGGCTTTTATGTCTTTTATAGATTCAATTACGTTTTTGGAGTGCCCGTGGGCTGAGTCAATAACAATTACGTCACAGCCCACTTTTAGTAAGGCTTCTATATGGGCCAATCTTTCAGGGCCAACGCCAACAGCAGCTCCCACGCGCAGGCGGCCCAGTTCGTCTTTGCAGGCATTAGGGTACTTCTTTAACTTTTCTATGTCTTTAATGGTAATTAGTCCTTTTAAATGGAAGTTTTCATCAACTATGAGCAGCTTTTCAATACGGTGTTCGTGGAGAATTGTTTTGGCTTCTTCAAGGGAAATACCAGGGCCAGCGGTTACCAGGTTTTCAGTGGTCATTACCTCGCGAACCGGGCGATCCAACTGAGTTTCAAAACGAAGATCGCGGTTAGTCACTATCCCCAGTAATTTTTTTTCAGGGCCTTCTACCACAGGGACACCTGAAATGCGATATTCTTCCATAATTTTTAAGACTTCACGAATGGAAACATCTGGCCCTACGGTTACCGGGTCAATAATCATGCCGTACTCGGACTTTTTAACTTTTTCCACTTCACGGCATTGCTGTTCAATAGACATGTTGCGATGAATAATACCAATACCGCCCTCTCTGGCCATGCTTATGGCCATGCGAGCCTCGGTAACTGTATCCATGGCCGCTGAAAGTAAAGGAATATTAAGTGTAATCTTTGGAGTTATTTTGGTTTTAAGGTCAACGTCTTTGGGTAAAACGTGAGACTCAGCCGGTAAAAGTAGTAAATCATCAAAAGTATAGGCTTCCTCTATAGGAAGATTTAACATTGTATCACCCCTTTTTTAATTTTTTCTAAAATTAGACTGCTTCGCCCTTAAGGGCTTGCAGTGACTAAAGTAGCTGGCCATTGTGAGGAGCGGATAGCTATACTCCGCTCGCAACCGGGCTCTAAGCAATCTAAATTCAAAGGTCGTTTTTAAATATTTTCAGAAATAATGGGTCTTTTTTCTATAAGATGCAAGAGCAACCCTTCGAGAATTCCTGTTTCACTTATTAAAAAACCTTTGCTATTTAAAATATCCGCTAAAGCCGAATAAATTAATGCTCCAGGTAAAATTATATCTTCCCGGCCTTCTTCCATGCCTTTTAAAAACTTTATTTCAGATGAAGAAAGACTGGCCAGTTTTTGTACAAGTTCTTTTAGTTTTTCAGTTTTTAAAAAATAACCGTGTACTTTAGCAGGTGAGTAACGTTCAAGCCCCTGGGCAAGAGCGGCTAAACAAGTTGCTGTGCCTCCCGTAGCAATCAAAGAATGAGGTGCTGGTGACAAATACTTTATTTCCTCAAGAAAGTTCGTAATTTCATTTTTAGCCTCTTCCATTTCTTTTGAAGTGGGGATGTCATCAGAAGGGAAAAACTTTTCTTTTAGGGTTACGGCACCTAATTTGAGGCTTCCAATTTTTATAGGCTTTTCATGATGGCAAAGAATGTATTCAGTGCTACCCCCTCCTACATCTATAATGAGAACAGGGGAACTTTCTGGTTTAAGGCTAAAAAGAACGCCTTTAGCCGTATAAAGGGCTTCTTCCTCTGGACTTAGAATTTTTACAGGTGTACCTAAAATTTTTTGGGCCTGTTCTAAAAAATAGTCAGCATTTTGGGCTTTGCGAAAAACTTCGGTGCCAGCGGCAAAAACTTCTTTTACCTCGGCTTTATCAAGCAATAGGCGTATTTTTTTAAGGGCTTTAATTCCTCTTTCATGAGCCTTTTCTGAAATTCGCCCTTCTTTAGTCAGCTTTTCGCCTAGGCGTACGTTAAAACGTTCTTTTAAAAGGATTTTAAAATCGCCTTCAGAGGCTTTGCCAATAAGTAATCTGAAAGTTTGGGTGCCCAGATCAATGCTTGCCAAAGCATGTTGATTAAGTCTTTCTTTAAGGTCTTTACCAACCTTAAAAATAACTCTTTTACGAGTAGGAATGATCTGTTCTTCGCCTGTTCTGGGATTTTTAAAAAAGCGCTCTTTTTGTCGTTTAACAATAAATCTTCCAAACCCGCGTATTTCGATGCGTTCTTCGTCTTTTAAGGCCTGAGTTAATCTTTCAAAAAGGAGGTTTACAATAAGTTCAAGGTCTCGGCGTCTAAATTCGGGAAATTCTCGCCAAAGTATATCTACTAAGTCGCTTTTGTTCATAATTACTGCCACTTCATTATATAAAGAGGAGAAAAGAGAACAGCCAAACTTTGACTAAGTTTTTGTTCTACTAGAAAGCGTTCCCATAATTTTTCTTTAGAAGGATAGACTACTTCTGGATAACCCTTCAGGCCAGCCATTTTAGCAGCTAGTTTGATGGCATCGTTTAAGTTTCCAAGTTCATCTACTAGGCCAAATTCTTTAGCAGCCCGACCGGTAAAAACGCGCCCATCTGCGAACTTTTTGATTTCAGCTTCTTTAAGACCTCTCGAGTCTTCTATGGCCTTTACAAACTGCTGATAAATATCATTAATAGTTTGATATAGGATTTTTTTTTCATCTTCTCTTAAAGGCCGAAACATATTGCCAGTGTCTTTATAGGGACCACTTTTTAGAATAGTGGCTTCAATGCCAATCTTTTCTAAAAGCTTGCTGAGGTTAGGGACTTGCATCATAACCCCGATACTTCCTGTTATGGTGCCTGGAGCGGCTACTATTTTTTGGGCTCCAAGAGCTACATAAAGCCCCCCTGAGGCCGCTACCGAGCCCATAGAGGCTACTACAGGCTTTTCTTTAGAGAGTTCTCTAAGGGCAAGATAGAGTTCCTGAGAGGCTCCCACCGCTCCCCCGGGGCTTTCAATACGTACTACTACGGCCTTTATGTGTTTGTTTCGTGCAAACTGCCTGATTTCTTTTAAAGGTTTATCTGCCTCCGAGATAACCCCTTTTATTTCAATTAACCCTATTTTAGGCCCAGAAGAAAAGGTAGGTTCTCCTTTAAATAAAAGAAAAAGGCTTATAGCAAACAAAATCAAGAAAAAAAGGAAAATTCCGCCTAAAAAGGCTAAAAGATTTGTAAAAAATTTTCGAACGGACATCTTTGCCTCTTAAAAAGAAAGCAGGGGGAGATTACTCCCCCATATTTCTCAAAGGATTTTTAAAGTTTACTTTGTTTTTCCAGAGTTTAAAGTCTCTTTAAGAATAGCCCCAAGGGTTATACTTCCTTTTTGCGAGCCTTTACTAAACTCTTGGTATTCTTTCTTTTCTTCGTCTTCTTTGAGTTTTTTGATGGAAAGTCCGATTCGACGAGATTCCGGTTCAATTTTTACTACTTTAGCTTTTACTTCTTGTCCGGGTTCAAACATACCTACAGGGGTTTTTACTTTTTTGTCTGAGATTTCAGAGACGTGGACAAGACCTTCCACACCTTCTTCTAGTTCTACGAAAACACCAAAATCAGTAACATTTGATACCTTACCGGTTACTACGCTCCCTACAGGATATTTCTCCGGTACACTTTCCCAGGGATCAGGGGTGAGCTGTTTAACACCTAAGGCTAGTTTTTCTTTTTCACGGTCAATTTTGAGTATTACCGCCTGAATCATATCACCTGGTTTGTAAGCTTCAGAAGGGTGTTTTATTCTACCCCAGGATAGATCGGAAACGTGGATAAAGCCGTCAATTCCTTCCATAACCTCTACAAAAACACCAAAATCAGTGACCGTTTTTACAGGTGCTTCAATTACCATGCCTTCAGAGAACTGTTCCACCAGCACATCCCAGGGATTAGGTTCTACTTGCTTTAGAGAGAGAGAAACCCGACGGTTTTCACTATCAACCCCTAGCACAACTACTTCTACTTTGTCTCCCACTTCCAGGATATCTCGAGGATGTTTGATCCGCTTGGTCCAAGAAAGTTCAGAGATGTGGATAAGCCCTTCTACACCAGGCTCAAGCTCAACAAAGGCCCCAAAGTTAGTTAGGGAGACAACTTTGCCTTCAATTCGTTTGCCTTCAGGATATTTTTCAGCCACGGTTTCCCAAGGATCAGGGGTTAGCTGCTTAATACCAAGGGCTATTTTTTCTTTTTCCCGGTCATATTTGATGACTTTGACTTTGATTTTGTCTCCCACTTTGAAGTAATTGGACGGATGTTTAACACGTCCCCAGGAAATATCAGAAACGTGTAAAAGACCATCTACTCCTCCTAAGTCAACAAAGACACCGTAGTCCGTAATGCTTTTTACAGTACCTTCGAGCACCTGACCTTCTTCAAGGTTTTCGAGTAATTCTTTTTTGCGTCGTTCACTTTCTTTTTCTAAATAATTGCGATGGGAGACCACAACGTTATTTTTCTTGCGATCCACACTCACCACTTCAACTTTAAGGGTAGTACCAATAATTTCTTCAGGGTTTTTGGGAGGTTTTAAAAAGGCCTGTGAAAAAGGTAAAAATGCCTTTAAGCCTTCTATATCAACCGCAAAACCGCCTTTAATTCTTTCTAAAACATATGCTTCTAAGGGTGTTTTATTCTTTTGCGCCTGTTCAATCTTGTTCCAGGCCCGACGACGTTGAAGCTTTTTATAAGCTACTCGCACCATACCATCCGGGGTGCGGAGATTTTCAATAAGAATTTCTACTTCGTCTCCAGGTTTGACCTTTACTTCTCCATTTGGCCCCGTAAATTCTGTAGTAGGGGCAACACCTTCGCTCTTATAACCGATGTCGATAAAGACCCACTCAGGGTCCACTCTCAAAACTTTTCCGGTGAGAACTTCTCCCCGGGAAATAGTTTTGATTTCTCCGGCTAAAAGCTCTTCAAAGCTTTCTTCCGGAGCTTGATTTTGGTTTTCAATAACATTTTCCATGGCCTCGACCTCCCTTAATTTGACTGCACCTTATACCACCTGAACCCACAAAATTCAACGTGGCAGATTAAGTTTGTGCTTGGTTTTTACAATTCTCATAAAAGGAGATAATTTTTTAGCTGCTGTCAATCTTTGGCCAAAACTAATTCGTCTCTGCGATTAGGCCGTCTCGCCGACGAAGCAGTCTCAAATTTTTTTGATTCATTTTTAAATATTTGCTAGAAAAAGGTTGAAAGTTATTATGACTATAGCCAAGTTTTGTCAAGGAGTTTCTCATGGATAAATTAAAACGTTTAGCTATAAATGAAGAAGGCTTTATTTTTGATCCTGTCACTGGCAATAGCTTCACCACCAATCGTGTAGGCTTATGGATCCTTCAAAAACTCAAAGAAGGTAAAACTCCTGAAGAAATAATAAACGAATTGCCAGAACATTTTGAAGTTGATACCGAAACTGCTGAACGTGATGTAACGGATTTTTTAGAGCAGCTTCGGCACTATAAACTTATTTAAAGGGAGTTTTTATGTCTGAAGAAATAGTAGTGGCCGTTTCAGGCATTAACGCTGTTGATAATCCAGGCCCGGGTTTAGGGGTCATCAGAAGTTTAAAAGAAGACTCTTCTCTAACAATAAAGGCCTTAGGCCTGGCTTATGATGCTATGGAGCCAGGAATATATCTTGATTGGCTGGTTGATAAATCTTTTATTATGCCCTATCCCTCAAGCGCTGAAGAAGATTATTTGGCCAGACTTTTTTATATTCAAGATGTTACTGGTCTTCAGGTGGTAATTCCCACCTTAGATGCTGAGCTTCCCCTTTTCATTAAAGGGGAACAGGAATTGTCATCTAGAGGGATCAAGACCTTTCTTCCTACCTGGGAACAATTTGAGCTACGTTCTAAACAGCGATTAATGGAAATGGCCCCTCGCCTTGGCCTGTCTGTTCCTCCAACAGAACAAGTCTCTTCATATTCAGACCTCATGAAAGCGCTTGATCGCATAGGCTTTCCCGCTATGATAAAAGGCCTTTTTTATAAGGCTTATCGGGTGCACACTTTTGCCGAAGCCGAAGGAGTTTTCTATAAAATCGTAGAAGAATGGGGATATCCGGTTCTGGTTCAAAAAGTCATTCAAGGTGAGGAATTAAATGTAGTAGGTGTAGGCGATGGAGAAGGTGGTTCTTTAGGTATGATGGCCATCAAAAAACTCTGGATCACTTCTCTTGGCAAGATATGGACAGGAGTAACCATAAAACATGATGTTTTACTTGAGTCATCGCAGAAGTTTTTGCGTGAAACTGGCTGGCGAGGAGCTTTTGAACTTGAATGTATAGCCACTGAGGATCGTATTTATCTGATTGAGATAAACCCTCGTTTTCCAGCTTGGTTATACTTTGCCACTGGAGCGGGTATTAATCTTCCAGCAAGAATGGTCAAAAAGGTATTAGGTCAACCTGTTGAGACCCATTCTGAATACGAAGCTGGGCGTCTTTATATACGTTACACTTACGATTTGGTTACTGATATGGATGTTTTCCAGAAAATAGTAACGCGTGGTGAAACTTAATTTAAAGGAGAACGGTTATGAAAGAACCTTACGAAAAGCCACTCATAAAAAAGGTTCAAGTAGGACTTAGCAATAAATTTGGTTCTGTTTATGGTCGCCATTTGCGTCCAGAAATAGACGGAGTACCTATTAGCGACTTGGTTTCTAGATTTGGCTCTCCTCTTTTTGTTTTTTCTGAAAGGCGATTAAGAGAGAAATATCGTCAAATTTATCAAATGTTTTCTACGAGATACCCAAATGTCCAGTTTTCCTGGTCTTATAAAACTAATTATCTAGATGCTATTTGTGCCATCCTACATCAGGAAGGAGAGACAGCAGAGGTTGTCTCGGAGTTTGAATATGAAAAGGCTCGCAGATTAGGTGTTCCTGGTTCTGAAATAATTTTTAATGGTCCATACAAGCCCTTATCAGCCCTTAAGACAGCGGTTCAGGAAGGAGCGATTATAAATATTGACCATTTTGACGAGATTTATGATTTAGAAGAAATTGCCGAGGAATTGGGACAGCCTATCAAAGTAGGTATTCGCCTGAATATGGATACGGGGATAAGTCCTCAGTGGACGCGTTTTGGTTTTAATCTGGAATCAGGCCAGGCTTTAGATGCTGCTAAAAGGTTAGTTTCAGGTGGTAAACTGATATTAAATGGCCTACATTGTCATTTGGGTACTTTTTTGCTTGAGCCTAGAGCGTATGCCAAAGCTATAGAAAAGATGGTAGATTTCGCTTATGAACTTGAAGATAATTTTGACTTAAAAATAGAATATTTAGACATCGGAGGCGGATTCCCTTCTCGTAATCGGTTGAAAGGAATTTATTTGTCACCAGAAGTGGCTGTTCCTCCTTTAGAAGATTTTGCCGAAGCTATTTGTGATACTTTGTTATCAAAACTTAAACCTAATGACTTTCCTAAACTTATTTTAGAAACAGGTAGAGCTATAGTAGATGAAGCTGGTTTTTTGATTACTACTGTACATGCTAGCAAACGCTTGCCAGATGGTACTCGTTCTTATGTAGTAGATGCTGGAGTTAATATTCTTTTTACAGCATTTTGGTATAATTTTAAAATAGAACTTGAAGAAGATATTTCGGGCCCAGCAGAACCCTGTGTAATTTATGGCCCCCTTTGTATGAATATAGATGTAGTTGCCGAAAATGTCCAGTTACCTCCTTTACCTAGAGGTACCCGTCTTATTTTTTCTCCTGTTGGAGCTTATAACGTTACTCAATGGATGCAATTTATTCGTTATCGTCCGGCGGTAGTTCTAGTAGGGGAGGACGGCCAAGTTGACGTTATTAGAGAAGCTGAAAACTTAAATGATGTAGTAGATAGAGAACGTCTTCCCGAAAGGCTTATATTAAAAAAGTCCTAGCTGATTTATGAAAGTAAATTTACAAAGCAATCAAAGGCTCGCCCAAAAAGAAATAACTTTAGAAGAACAAAAACACTTAAAGACTGTTAATAATCTGATCTTAAAGAAACTTCGTTCTTTTTGGGGTTACTTTAGAACCATAGCCAACAGTTATTCTGAGATTTTTTTCTTTGAGAACTTTTGGCTAGGTTTATTGCTATTAGCCGCTACTTTTATTTATCCTAATATTGGTTTATCTGGTCTTTTATGTGTTTTAGCGGCTTATGAGTTTGCCAGGTTTTTGGGTTTGAAAAAAATATTTCGCGGTTCCGGTTTTTATACTTATAACCCTTTGTTAGTAGGACTATCTATAGGCTATTTGTTTAAGCTTTCTTTTTTTAGCTTTTTCTTAATAGTTGCCGCTGGAATTTTGACCTTTATAGTTACTTTTGGATTAGCTAATATTTTCTATTCTTTTTTCCGATTGCCAGTACTTAACATCCCTTTTGTTTTAATAAGTACAGCTATATATTTGGCCTCTTATAAGTATAGCAATCTCTTGTTTTCCGAATTTAAACCCTGGTGGCCATTTCTTACAGATATTGCTGACCATCTCCCCATCTGGCTTTTAGGGTTAACACAATCCTTAGGAGCTTTGCTTTTTTGTCCCCATTTTATAGGCGGACTTATTTTTCTAACCGTTATTTTTTTCGCTTCCCGTATTTTATTTATTCTGGCAGTGGGAGGTTATTTTTTAGGCCTTTTAATTTTGTCTTTTCTTGAAGGTTCTATTTATCAGGCCGCTAGTAACTTAGGGGCCTTTAATTTTAGCTTAATAGCCATGGCTATTGGAGGGGTTTTTCTTATCCCCAGTCCCCGAAGTTATGTTCTTGCGGCCTTATCAGTGGCCATTTCTCCTTTCCTTTTAGATGCTGCTACTTTTTTTTGGGCCCAGTACGGTATCCCTTCCTTTACTTTACCTTTTAACGTGGTGGTTCTTTCCTTGTTATATACTTTGGGTTTGGCAGGTTTTCCCTTATTGGCCTCTTATTATAGAGGATCGCCTGAACGGACTTTAGACCATTATTTGTCTTATTTAGCCAGATTCCCCGGAACATTGCGTACTTTAAGTTTACCTGTGGCCGGAGAGTGGACGGTATGGCAGTCTTTTGATGGTCCCTGGACCCATAAAGGAATATGGCGTTATGCCGTTGATTTTGTAATCACTGACGACCAAGGCCGGACTTATCGCGGTGAAGGAGCCCATCTTGATGATTACTATTGTTTTGGCAAACCTGTTCTTTCTCCAGTTAGGGGGCGTGTTGTAAGTCTAGCTAATGATATAGAAGACAATCCCCCAGGGGCCGTAAACGAAACCCAAAATTGGGGGAATTACGTTTTGATTTACGATGAAAGGGGCTTTTATGTTTTACTGGCTCATCTGAGGAAGGGCTCTGTCAAGGTAAAAGAAGGACAATGGATAGAACAGGGGCAAATTATAGGGCAATGCGGAAGCTCAGGTTATTCTCCTCAACCCCATCTTCACGTTCAAGTACAGCTTACCCCAGAACTTGGGGCTCCTACGCAACCGTTTAGTTTTGTACATTACGCTGTTTTAAAAGACACCGATTTGATTTACAAAGCCAATGATATCCCTGAAGAGGGAGAACAGGTCCAGGGTCTTTATCCAGATAAGGCCATGGAAAACATGATGTCACTAGTGCTTGACCAGGAAATTATTTTTGAGTTTCTGGTAAATGACGTTCCTCAAAAACAGGTGAATTTTAAAGTTCAGATGGATACCGATGGCACATATTATTTGGCCGAAAATCACAACTCACTTTATTTTAATAAGTTTGAAGGCACTTTTTATTTCTTGCGCCAAGACGGAAACGCCGTGTGGTTTCGCATGTTGTTTTTAGCTTTTCCTAGAATGCCACTGGTGTACCAGAAAGGCCTTATCTGGGAAGATTTTTTACCTTTAGAGACCTTTTACAGCCGGTTGAAACGAGCCCTTTATACCTTTTTAGCCTCTTTTAATCATCGTCTGGCAGAAATTAAGGGTATTTATAAATTTTCTGCTCCGAACCGAATAGAAGGAAAGATTGCCCAGGGAGGAGAAGAAATAAAAACTCAGGTAATATTAGATCCTTTAAAAGGTTTTGTACAAGAAGTTACCCTTATTAGTAATGATAAGAAATTTTCTTTAAGGAGGGTTTTATGAAAAAGTTGTGTTTAGTATTTCTCATAATTTTGGGAGTATCGTTTACAGGAAAAGTATGGGCTCAAGATTGGAATACTTACGCCAGTTTATATACGACTTACATTAACTTTGAGAATTCTCAAATAAAAGATAATGGATGGTCTACTACGGGTTATTTGGCCTTTAAGAATAGTTATATTCATTCTTTAGAATTAGCTTTGTCTCAGACAAAGATAAATTATAAAACAGAGAGCGATTTGTCCCAGACTGATTTTACTGTTCTCTATTCTAATACTGACCAAATTCTCAAAAATCATGTTTTTAAGGTTGGTTTTCATTATATTAACACTGATGATCAGCTCACTGATAATGGTAAAGTTATTTATTTCAAAGGGCTTTATTATCAACCATATAGCTGGAATATTGGTTTGGAGTTTGCTTATTCTCTTTATAATTCTATAGATACTGTTGCTAAAGGTACCACGTCTAATAAAAAGAAAAGCTCTGCTTCTGTTGCCAGTAATGATTTGCGAGTATTTCAGTTTAGCCCTCGTTTTGGCTACTTTTTTGCGGCTTTAGGTAAAAGAATTTATGGTGAATCCCGTTTTTATTTTATCCTTCTTAACGATTATGTTGGCTCCTTTGATAAAAATAATTTTTCTTTTGAACAGTATTTTAGCACTTATATAGGATTGACTGATTTTAAAATTTCGGCCTGGATTGGAAAACAGGTTTTTGCTGTAAAAAATGAAGGATTTGTTGTTTATAACTTGTCTGACGAATATTTGGGTGGTTTTTCTTTTGAGGTAGGTCGTAAGGTTACTACTAAGTTAAGAGTTGCTCTTAATTTGTCTCAAGAGTGGCTTAAACATTCAGGTTTTAATGATAATGTAGGTCAAACAGTTGTAACTTTAAGCCTAGGCGGTAGTTTTTAAAAGTTGAGGAGGTTACTATGAAAAAAGTTCTATTTACTCTCGTTTTAACCTTTTTTCTGATGGGCTCTTCGGCTTTAGCTTTAAATGTTCAGCAGGCTTTTCGTGATTCATATCGCTACGAAAAAATGGCCTCTTATCAAGATGCTATTGATGCTCTTTTGCCTGTATATCAAAAATATCCAAAATTTTATCTGGTTAATTTGAGACTAGGATGGCTTTATTATCTGGCTGGGAAATATCGAAATTCAATTGATTACTATGAAAAGGCTTTAAGCATAAAACCAAGTTCTTTTGAAGCTCTTTTAGGATTATCATTGCCATATATGGCTCAGAAAAACTGGCCTAAAGTAGAAGAGCTTATGAGAAGGCTAATAAGAGAAGATACATATAATTATTACGGAAATTTGCGATTAGCCATAGCTTTGCGTCTTCAAAACAAGGCGGATCACGCTGAGCGAGTAATGCGAAAAATGTTGCAGCGCTATCCTACTAGCGTTTTATTTTTAGTAGAACTTGGCCAGGATTTATGGTGGCAAGGGAAACAAAACGAAGCCAGGCGTGTTTTTCGTCAGGTTCTTCTTTTGTCTCCAGAAAACATAGTGGCCAAAAACTATTTAAAGAAATAACCAATTAATCCTAGATTCTCGCTCAAGCGGGAATCTAGGATTCTTAAAAGAACTTCCTGCAAAGCGCTTTGATCCTGTTCGGTACCGCTTTGCTTGTCCCAAGCTCAGCTAAAAATTTTTTCTTGACTTTCGAACAAGTGTTTGATACATACATTTGTATGAAAAATAAATTTTCGGATAAATTCGGCACCAAAGAAAGGCTCATTGAGGTGGCTGAGAGACTTTTTGCCGAAAAGGGGTTTAAGGGGGTGAGTGTGCGAGAGATAACCAGCCAGGCCAAAGTACACCTCGGGGCTATAAATTACTACTTTGGTTCTAAAGAAGGTCTTTATCTTGAAGTTTTCCAAACTCGTTTTTTAGAACGGGCCAAACGCCTTAAAGAAACCTTTGAAAAAAATCTCAAGGATGATGACCCTAACTTAGAAGGAGTGATTAGAGCTTTTGCTAAAGCCATAATTTCCGGGCCACTAACAGAAGAAGAACGTGAAATTCACTTTAAACTTCTGGCAAGGGAGATGGTTAGGCCGTCTAGTATTTTAAAACTTATCGTGGAAGAAGCGTTAAATCCTTTTCTAGTCTCTTTTGAAGAAGCACTAAAAATTTACTTGCCTTCTCTTCCTCCTGAAAAAATGCGCATGGCCGTGCTTAGCATTCTAGCTCAGATTCTTTATTTCAATTTCGCTCGCCCCAAGGTGCAAGAAGTTACCGGCCAAAAGTTTGATGCTCACTTTGAAAAGTTTTTGATAGAGCATGTTGTTTCTTTTTCTCTCAAGGGCATCGAGGGCTTGGCATGAAAAGGACGATATGCTTTTTAAGCCTAATTTTTATCCTGATGAGCCCACTCACAGGGATGGCCCAAAAAAGTCTTTCTTTAGAAGAAGCTATAAGGCTTGCGCTTAAACATCATCCTTCAATAAAGGCCCAGAAAGACGCCTTGAAAGCTTCTCGTTTTGCCAAAAAAGCTACCAGCGCTAACCGCTGGTTAAAGGCTAATCTTATTCTTCAAGCCGAACGCCATAATGATCCGGTCACTATAACTTCTATAAAAGGGCCAGGCCAGTTCCCGCCCTTTAGTCGGGATATTTATTTCTGGCAGGTTGAGGCCACTTTTCCCTTATACGAAGGTGGGCGGGTAGCTCAGGAAGTAAAGATTAAAGACCTTGAAATCAATATTAGGCAAAGCCTTTTAAGGCAATCAACTGAAGATCTTATAGCCAATGTAAAGCAACTTTACTTTCAGGTGCTCTATCTTAAAAATCTTGCTAAGGCCCAGAGAGAACTTTACCGCCTGCTTGAAAAGCAATACCGTGATGCCAGTTTAAAATACCAGGTGGGTAAAATTGCCAAACTTGATCTCCTTTACTTTAAAAGGGCCTTAGAAGAAGAAAAGGCCTTACTTTTGGCCAGTGAAAACAACTTGCGCCTGGCTAAAAAGCTTCTTGCTCTGGTTATTGGTCTTGAGGATACCAGTTTTGAAGTGTCTTCTGCGCTAGAGCCCTCTAAAAAACTGGACTTTAATCCTTTTTCAGCCGATAAATTTTTAGACCAGAGGCCTGATGTCAAAGCCGCTAAACTTAAGGTTAAACAGGCGGAAGCCGCTATTTCGCGGGCCAAAAGGGAATATCTGCCAACTCTTTCTGCCTTTTCTTCTTACGGAAGGCGGGCAGGGGCCGGACTTAATAACGATGAAGAAGTGTGGGTGGCTGGTGTGCGGCTAAACTGGTCAATATTTGATTCCGGGGTAAAAAGAAATCTAGTCAAAGAAAAACAGGCCCTTTGGCTTGCCGCTAAAGAAGAACTTGAAAGTCTGAGACTTGCCGCTTCACAGGAGATAATTTCAGCTGTTAGCCGGATTAACTCCGCCAAAAGCCAGGTGAACCGCCTTAAAGCCGCTGAAGAATTTGCCAGAGAAGCATACAAGAGAGAGGCTTTCCGCTATCAGGCCGGAGCGGGTTCTATCAATGACTTATTGCAGGCCCAGGAAGCCTGGTTGCGCACTAAATCAAACCTTCTAAAGGCCTATTATGACCTTAACACCGCCACTATTTCCTTTGAACTGGCCACCGGGCAAATAGCCAAGGAGTTTTTAAATGAATAAGCTTAAACCTTTTCTAATATTGTTGGTGGTTTTTCTTTTGATTTTCGGGGCTTTTAGAGTGGTCAAACTCAAAAAAGAGACTATCCAAAGTGTTAAACCGCCCCAGAAAATCCCTTTACCCGTTGAAGTAGCGAAGGTAACTAAGGGTACGCTTGAAATACGTGAACATTATCTGGGAACTATCACCCCTGTGCACGAGGCTAACATCGCCACCAGGATATCTGGCTACATTTTAAGGATTACCAAATATGAAGGGGATAAGGTTAAAAAGGGAGAACTTTTGGTTGAGATAGAGGCCAAGGATATTGAAGCCAAGCTCGGCGTTCTTAAAACACAATTGGCCTCGGCTCAAACAGAACTTTTAGTGCGTAAGGGTATTTTTGAACGCAACCAAAAGCTTCTTGAGCATGAAGCTATTTCCCAGGAGGCCTTTGACCTTTCTAAAGCTGCCTATCAAGCCGCTCTCGCAAGGGTAGAACAGCTTAAGCAGGAAATAGAAGCGGCTAAAGTTAATCTTTCTTATGCCTTTATTAAGGCTCCCTTCTCTGGAGTAGTTACCAGGCGTTTTAAAAATCCAGGTGACATGGCTACCCCTGGAGCTCCCCTTATAACTCTTGAAGATCCTAAAGCAGGTTATCGTCTTTTGGTAAACATACCCCAGGAGAAGGCGGCCTCAATCGTTCCTGGTGACAGGGTCTATATTTCGCTTGGGGACAGGCAAAAAATCGCCGCGGTTTATAAGGTTTATCCAGCGGTCTCTAAAGAAGCCCTGGCTACCGTGGAGATAAGGCTAAAGAAGAGGCCTTTTTCCCTGCCAAGCGGGGCCTCTTTAGGAGTGGATCTGGTTTTGGCCAATCTTGAAGGGCTTCTCTTGCCGGCCAAAGCCCTGGTGCCTGGCAAGTCCCAGGGAGTTTACGTGGTAGAAAAAGGCAGGCTTAAGTTCATCCCTGTAAGGGTTCTTGGCCAGAGCAAAGGCCAGGTGGTTGCCTCAGGAAAGCTTAATGAAGGCGATCAGGTAGTAGTGGGAGATCCAGGGCTGCTTCTAAGACTTTACCCTGGCCAAAAAGTTATTCCAATTAAAGGAGGCCACGATGAAAGTATTTAATCTTGACGAGACCCGTGTATTTGACAAGGCCCTTAACAAATTTTTGGTTCATGATTCTCCGTATTTTCGGATCATTAATTTCAATATAAAAGCCGGTGAAGAGTTTCCTGTGCATTCGCATTCGGTTGAGGGAGAGTTAAGCATTCTTGTTTTGGAAGGTGAAGGCTATTTTCTAGGGGCCGAAGGAGCCAAAACTCCGGCTAAGGCTGGCGACATTTTTATTTGTGCCATAAATGAACCTCACGGTGTGGAAGCCAAAACTGACATGCGTATCCTCGTAGCCATTGCTCCGCCACTATAAGGAAAGCTAGATGACCTTTGTAGAACGTTACCTTAAATGGCCTCATCTAATACTTGCCCTCTTGTTCCTGGGGGTAGTTTTAGGGATTAAGAGTTTCAGGGAGCTCCCTCTTAACCTTTTTCCAGACGCCAACTATCCCCAAATAGTGGTAGTGCTTTCTTTGCCCGGGGCTTCGGCTGAAGACGTAGAAAAGGAAGTAGTAATCCCTGTTGAAAAAGAGCTGGCTACCCTTTCTCTGGTGCGCAAAGTGCGTTCTGTGTCTCGAGACGGCGTAGGTGTGCTCTCAGTAGAGTTTGAATACGAAAAAGGGCTTTCTGCCGCTCAGGTTGACGTTTCTTCAGCCCTTGACCGCATTCTCAGTGACTTACCAAGAGGCCTTTTACCTCCACGTATTTTCAAGGTCAGTGACGTCACCAATCCGGTGATGACCGTGGCTATAAGCCCTAAAGAAGGCTCTAATCTTACTCTTTCAGAAGTAAGACGCTTGGCCGAGGAATACATTAAGCCCTCCCTTTTAAATGTCCCCCAGATTGGAGACGTAGAAATTTTTGGAGGCTATCAGCCAGAGGTAAGGGTTGAAATAGAAAGAGACACCCTGGCTCGTTATGGGCTGAGCCTGGCTAACGTGGCCGCCGCCCTTGCCTCACAAAATACCAACTGGCCTGCTGGCATTATAAGGTCTAATGAGCAAGAAATCTTTATAAAGATTCCTGGAGAAATTGCCCGGCCAGAGGAACTTAAAGACCTTACTATTCCGCTAAAAGGCAAATCCATTCGTCTGGGAGACATTGCCCGTATAACTCTTTCTCATGAAGATAGAAATAGCCTTTTTCACGGCAACGGAAGGCCAGCCATTGGGCTAAATGTTTTAAGGCCCGAGAATGGCAACGTCATGGCCACTATTGAGGCCGCGGAAAAGGCTTTAAAAAAACTTAAGGTCCAGTATCCTGAGCTTTCTTTTTCTATAGCTGATACCCAGAAAAATATTATTAAGACCTCACTTTCTAACCTTATAGGAGCCTTGCGTGATGCTATTATTCTAACGGTAGCGGTTATCTTTCTTTTGATGGCCAGAGTTCGGGCCACACTTTTAGCGGCGGTGTCTATTCCTGTAACTTATTTTCTCACCTTTTTTCTAATGAAGCTCTTTGGCCTGGAGTTGAACATTGTTACCATGACTGCGGTTATTCTGGCTGTGGGTCTTTTGGTTGATGACTCCATAGTAGTAGCCGAAAATATAGAACGCCATCTGCGCGAAAAGGGCCTTTCTCCCAGGCAAGCCGCTATCTCAGGCACGCAGGAGATAATGCTGGCCGACCTCTCTGGCACTTTTACCACTATCCTTGTGCTTATTCCCATCATGTTTGTCGGTGGATACGTGGAAAAGATTTTGCGGCCCCTGGCCATGGTGTTAACCATGGCGCTTACGGCTTCTTACATCGTTTCGGTAACTATAATCCCGCTTCTTGCGCCCTATGTGTTACGAGCTGGCGAACCCTCGCGGTTTGAAAAATTTCTTTCCCGTGTAAGCGAAGGATTTCTTGAAAAATTCAGGGCGTTTTATTTGACGCTCTTTAGGTTTGGGGTGCGCTACAAGGTAGTGCTTATCATGCCGGCGGTGCTTCTCATGGTTATCAGTGTGAAAAAGATTATGCCTCTGGTGGGGCGAGACCTCATGCCTCCCATGGATACAGGGATCGTAAAGATATCTTTTGAAGTCACTCCCAATACTCCTATTGAAGAAGCGGAAAAAATAATCCGTAAAATGGAAAATACCCTAGAAAATTATCCGGGTTTTATTCGTATGGCCACGGTCATGGGGTCAGAGCCTGGGGTAATAAGTTTTGGTGCTGATCGCACGCCCAGACAGGGAATGATAACCGTACATTTTGTAGATCGTTTTCACCGTAAAGAAAATATCTGGCAGATAGAAAATCACCTTTACAGCGAATTCTTAAAGATACCAGGCCTTAAAACCTTACACGTGTTTGAGTTTGGTGCCACTCCTCTTTCTTCTATTGCCGCACCAGTTGATGTAATGGTTTCAGGGAGTGATCCTCGTATTCTTCACAAACTGGCTCTAGAAATAGAAAACCGCTTATACAAAGTGCCTGGGCTGGTGAGTCTTTCTCATACCTGGGATTTTGACCGCCAGGAGTTTTTGATAAAACCCAATCTTGAAAAGCTTTCGTTTTACGGCCTTACTCCAGAAATTCTTGCCCGTGAAATGGCCATGGGATTTTCTGGTGGCAAGGCTTCCTTCTGGAGGGTTCCAGAAGAGCGTCCTTACGTCATTAAAGTGCGCTTTTTGCCCTACGAAAGGGACTCTCTTGAGTCACTTTTAAATTACATGGTGCCTACGCCTAAAGGTCCCGTACCCTTGAAAGAATTAGCCACGGTGGAAAAAGATTTCGTAAGAAGTGTCATTGTGCGGGATAATCTCTCTCCGGTTATTGATGTGCTGGGTTATCGTCGTAAGACGGCCATAAGCCATATCCAAGAAGGGGTAGGGAAGGCCTTGTCTGATCTGAAAGTCCCTTCAGGCTATAAACTTTCGCAGGAAGGCGAAGTAAAGCCGATGAAGGAATCATTTGCCAGGTTAAAAGATGCCCTTATCCTTTCGTTGATTTTGCTTTATTTTTCTCTGGTGCCTACTTTCAGGTCTTTTAGACATCCGATAACTATCATGGTGGCTATTCCTCTGGCTCTAATTGGGGCGATCTGGGGGCTTTTGCTGGTGGACAGGCATTTTTGTATGCCAGCTTCCATGGGCATGATCCTTCTTTCAGGTGTGGTGGTTAACAATTCTATTTTGTTGCTTGACTTTATTGAAAAGGCCCGCCAAAAAGGAAAAGATTTGAAAGAAGCCGTTGAAGGAGCTATTCGGGCCAGAACGCGGCCTATCTTGATGACCGCCCTTTCCACTATTACGGGCATGATCCCTATCGCCGCTGAACGGGCTATAGGTCTTGAGCGCCTTTCGCCTCTAGCGGTGGTGGCCATAGGTGGACTGCTGGTGGGTACCATTCTTACCCTTGTTTATGTGCCGCTTTTTTATGTGTTCCTGGAAAAAGTTCGCGCTTTGGTAAGTCGTAAATGATGTAATGGAGACCTAAATAGGTACTTAATTGCTTAGCGTTTGGGGTTACCCCAAACGCTAAACCCCGTAAACATCATTCACCCATCTGTAGGGCTTGGAGGTGAAGCTCCCGTATAATCCTGTAATTTCCGTATAATTCTGTAATTTAGATATAGTTGCCTAGATTCCAAAAGAAATTAGATTTAAGCTAAACAAAAACAGGAGGCGCATATGTTTGGCGGGCTTTTTGTAAGCCTTATACCGCAGGAACTCTTGGCGGTACTGGCTTGTCCTAAATGTAAAGGAGACCTTACGGTTGATGAATCACGTCAAGGGCTTGTTTGCTATAAATGTTCCTTGCTTTACGAAGTAAGAGACGGTATTCCTATCATGCTCGAAGAGGAAGCCCAGAAAATAGACCTTAAAAACGAAAACAAAAAAGATGAGTGAACCTCAAAAACCTGCTCCAGCGCAGTTATTTTTTAGTATATTTGCTCGAGATGAAAGCATTATAGAGAAAGTGAGCCAAAAACTTACCGATAATTTGGGGCCTATAGATTTTAAAAGTCCTTTGATCCCTTTTGACTGGACTGATTATTACGAAAAAGAGTTTGGAAAAGATTTAGTGAGGCGTTTTATCTTTTTTGAAAGGCTTATTCCCCAGGAAAAAATTGTCCCTATAAAACATTTGGCTTGGAAGCTTGAAAAGCTCTTTAGCAAAGGGAATAAACGCCAGGTAAATATCGATCCAGGCTATCTTTTGTTGGAAAGGTTAGTCTTGGTTACGTTTAAAAATTTTTCACACCGCCTTTATTTAGGTGATTATGTTTACGGTGAGGTCACCATGATTTACACCAAAGGTGATTTCAAGTCTCTTCCCTGGACTTATCCAGATTATGCTTCTGAAGAGGTAAGGGCTCTTTTTAGGGAAGCTAGAAAGCGCTATCAGGAAAAGTTAAAGTTATGCTTATAGATTCTTATGGCCGAAAAATAACTTATCTTCGCGTTTCCGTTACAGACCGCTGTAATTTACGCTGTTTTTATTGTTCAAGTAAAGATTCCTTTGCCAAACTACCCCCGGAAAAGATTCTTTCTTACGAGGAACTTTATCAAATTATTAAGGTAGCGGTATCTTTAGGGGTCAAAAGGGTACGTCTTACCGGTGGAGAACCCTTAGTACGCAAGGACTTAGTTTCATTTGTAGCGGCGCTGGCCCAAATTCCAGGTCTTGAAGATCTGGCCTTAACCACAAACGGTATCCTATTTGCCTCTATGGCCTTAGACCTTAAAAAGGCAGGTCTTAAACGGGTTAATATAAGCTTAGACGCCATTACTCCTCAAAAGTACAAAGAAATTTGCGGGATAGACGCTTTAAACCAAGTTTTGGCGGGAATCGAAAAGGCTTTAGAAGTAGGTTTTTCCCCGGTGAAAATCAACATGGTGGTTATGCGGGGGCTAAACGATGACGAAGCCATTGAAATGGCCCGTTTGACCCTTAAAGAGCCTCTTGAAGTCAGGTTTATAGAATTTATGCCCATTGGCTCAGGGGCACCGTGGGAAGAAGATCTTTTTATGCCTGTTTCAGAAATAGAAAAAAGGCTTAAAGAAGTATTTGGTGAGCTGCACCCGGCCTCTAAAATAGGGGCAGGTCCAGCTAAAGTATTTACTCTCCCTGGCGCTAAAGGCAGTGTAGGTTTTATTTCAGCTATAAGTAATCATTTTTGTCATAAGTGTAATCGCTTGCGTTTAACCCCTGAAGGTCGTTTGCGTCTCTGTCTCTTTTCTGACGAAGAAATCGACTTGAGACCATTTTTAAACCAAAAGAATCCTCAAGAGGCTCTTAAAGAAGCCTTTTTAAAGGCTATTCAAAGAAAGCCGTCCCAGAGATCTCTTGACACATCTCCTAAAAGGCTTATGCGAAGTATAGGAGGTTAATTTTATTTTTAAACACTCTTGCCAAAATCGATTTATTCCGATAATCGGAGATAGCTAATTATTAGGGAGGTGAATTTTATGGAGATCCCTCAGGACAGGCTTTATTCAGAAAATCATCTCTGGGTTAAAAAGAAAGGACGTGGCTCCGTGCTTGTTGGGCTTACTGATTTTGGCCAGCTAAAACTTGGCGAGATTATTGACCTTGAACTACCTGACGAAGGAGACGAGCTCATCAAAGACGAAGTTTTTGGAAGCATTGAATCAGCACAAGGGGTCTTTGATCTGGTGGCTCCTGTAAGTGGAGACGTAGTAGAAATTAACGAAGATCTTCTTGATTCGCCTGATTTAATCAACGAAGATCCGTACGAAGAGGGCTGGATCCTTAAAGTAAAACTTTCAGACCCTGATGAACTTGAAGATCTTCTTACAGCTGACGAGTACGAAGAAGTTACAGCTGGAGAAGAAATTCTTATTGACGAAGAACCTTTTGATTTTGAAGAAGAGGAGTAGGGCATGCGAGTTTTTATGTTTCCAGGCCAGGGGTCACAATACGTTGGCATGGGAAAAGCTGCTTATGACAATTTTTCTGAAGCCAAACGCGTTTTTGAGGTAGCTGAAAAGGTAACAGGTCTTCCCATTAAAAAACTCTGCTTTGAAGGCCCAATGGAAGAGCTTACGCGTACTTTTAACCTGCAACCTGCTCTTACGGCTGTTAATTTGGCTATCTATGAGGCACTTAAAGCCCAAAATTTTGAACCAGAAATTGTTTGTGGGCACAGCCTTGGAGAATATAGTGCCCTTTACAGCGCAGGGATTGTTTCTTTAGAAGATGTTTTTCGCTTAGTTTTGAAGCGCGGAGAGTTAATGGAACGCGAGGCTCAGAGAAGGCCTGGTGAGATGTATGCGGTTATAGGGCTTTCTCGTCAAAAACTCGAAGAAATCCTTTTAAAAGCCCGAGAAAAAGGGATAGTGGCCCTTGCTAACCACAACACACCGGTTCAAATTGTTATTACTGGGGAAAAAGAAGCTACTTCTTACGCTGCAGGCCTTGCCAAGGAAGCCGGAGCAAGGGTGGTAAAACTAAAAGTAAGCGGGGCTTACCACAGCCCGCTTATGGCTCAAGCTGCTGAAGACTTTAAGACCTTTTTAAAAGAAATTCCTTTTCATTCGCCCCAAAAGATATTTTTCTCAAATGTTTCAGCTAGAGCTGAAGAGGATCCAAATGAGATTAAAAAATTAATGGGCGAACAAATTGAAAGCCCGGTTCGTTGGGTGGAGGAGATAGAAAATATTTTTGCCGCGGGCGGACGGGATTTTATAGAAGTTGGCCCTAAAACGGTTTTAACTGGTCTGGTTAAAAAGATTCTACCTGTAGAAAAAATTTCTCTTCGAAACGTGGAAAATCCCGCCGAGGAAAATTTTTAAGTTTGTCTTTTTACGTGTCGAAAATAAAGAGGATGGACGACGAGAAAGTACTAAAATTGTTGTCTCATATCCCGGAGCTATTTTTTCTCCTTTCACCGGAGTTTGGGATTCTCTGGGGTAATAATGCTTTACGAGAACTTGTTGGTGAGAAAGAAAAACTTATTTGCTATGAATTGATACACCGTCGTAAAAATCCCCCGTCAAATTGCCCGGCCCTAAAAGCTCTAGAAACCAAAAAGACTTGTTGGGCTGTTATGCAGGCTGAGGCCTTGGATAAAGAATTTTTTGTAATGGTGAGTCCGGTTATAAAAGACGATAAAGTTCAGGCCCTATGGCACCTGGCTTTGGAAAATCCGAAAGATAATCCTTTTTTAGCTGAAGATCTAAGAGTTTATTACGAAACCATTGGCCTTTTGGCTACTGGTTTGAGCCACGATATAAAAAATATGCTTACCGCTGCCCTGGGTGAGCTAGAGCTTTTAGAGATGTACGCCCAAAATAATCTTTTTTTAAAGCGGAAATGTCAAAAAGTAAGAACTATTCTTGAAAATATAACAGAATTAGCAGAAAAATTCTGTGATATAGGCAAAAATAATAAAAAACCTGAGCTTATTAACATAAATCAAGTTTTTCATGATATGAAATCTCTCCTTAAAGCCCTGGTACCAGCTGAAATAGACTTTCAAATCTTGTTAAATCCCTATGTTGGCGAGGTTTTTATCAATAGAGGGAGACTTGAACAAATTATCCTTAACTTAGTTTTAAATGCCATTCAGGCTATTTCTGGTACAGGCAAAATATCTCTTAACAGTTTTAACGAGGGTGACTATGTAGTTATTTCTGTTGAGGACAACGGTAAAGGGATCAAAAAGGAGCTTCTCCAAAAAATTTTTGAACCTTATTTTAGCACTAAGAAAAAGGGTTCAGGCCTGGGGCTGGCCATGATCAAAAAGTGGATAAAAGAAGCCAAAGGTAAAATTAAGATAAGCAGTGTTGAAGGAGAGGGAACCAGGGTAGAAGTTTGGCTTCCCAGGGCTTTATAGTGAGTTCAGATTTGTTTAAGCGGGAATTAAGAGTCAATAAAGTCCTTTATGGCTTTAAAAAACAATTTATTGAATGATTTTCCCAATAGTCGCCTCCCAAATACAAAATTTATCTCATTTAAAAGTAGGCTGTCTTCGGGGTGAATCAGGAAATCAATAGCCGCCAGATTGATGTCGGTTTTAAAACAAAGCGTTTTGGTAAGTTCGAGGGCCTTTTTTTCAAGAGTCTTATCTGGGCAAGGGATAGCCTTGCCCCCCTGGGCTAAATTGGCTTTAAAATTAGGCCCAAGTGCCCTCCAGAATGGAAAAAATTCACGGCCTATCACCACCACGCGCAGGTCATAGGGGACAGGCAAAAATTCTTGCATTAGGAAACCAAACTTACCTTCTCTTTCCCGCTGTTTTATGCGAGCAAGGGCTCTTTGCCAGGCGCTTTCATTTTCTATAAGAAAAACACCTTGGCCTTCATGTTCGTCATCAGTTTTGAGGACAAAGGGATAAGAAAAAATTTTAACCTTAATAGCGTTTGGGTGGGATCCGAGGGCCGCAATTTTTGGGAAAAAGATGGTGTTTGGATAAGGAAGATCAAGGGCCTTAAAAAGCAACATCTGGCCACTTTTACCAGGAAACTTGAACCGTATATCGTAATTAGGGAAGCTGCGTAACCCCTTTTGGCAAGCGTAAAAGTAGAGTTGAGAAGGAAAGACTTGGGGCCAGATAACTATATTGGCCCGGTAAAGATATGAAAGTAATTCGTCATTTATGGCCGAAAAGGCCCAAAAATTATAGTCTGCCTTCACTAAAGGATGAAAAGAAATTATTGGCCCGCTCGGGTGAGTGCTTATATTTAATTCGTCAGCCATTTTCTCAGGAGGTTAACTATGGAAGCCGTAATTCTGGCAGCAGGTTTGGGAACGCGCCTTCGCCCTTATACAGAAAATTTTCCTAAACCGCTTCTCAAAGTGGCTGGCCGAGAGCTTCTCTATCGCCATTTATGTCTCCTTAAAAGAAATGGAGTCAAAAAATTTGTCGTGGTTATAAACCATTTACATCGAGTATTTTACCAGAAATTTCTGAGAGAAAACCCTCAGTTCGATGTAGTGCTGGTGGAAAACCCCTTCCCTGAAAAAGGAAACGGCTATTCGTTCTTTTTAGCCAAAGATTACGTTTCCGGACCCTTTGTATTGACCATGGGCGACCATATTTATGAGCCAGCCTTTCTCGCCAAAGCTTTAAATAAAAAAGGAGCCATTCTAGATAAAAAGGGCCTGTATATTGACCATGTAGAGGCAACCAAGGCCCTCTGTAAAAACGGGCGTATTATCCGCCTAGGCAAAGAGCTGAAAGAATATACTGGTTTTGATACAGGTTTTTTTGTACTTGAGCCAGATGTTTTTAAGGTGGTAGAAGAACTTATTAATCAAAAATCAGAGGTTTCGCTTTCAGAGTTACTTTCGTTTGCCAAAATACGCTGCAGTTTTGTATCAGGTTACTTTTGGATGGATGTAGATACACCTGAAGATTTGAGAAAGGCTACTAAGTTATTGCTCAAGTCGGCAGTTAAAGGGAAAGGAGACGGTTTTATATCGCGCACCATCAACCGTCGTCTTTCTACCTGGGTAAGTGCCAGGCTAATAAACCACATAACCCCTAATCAAGCCACCATTTTTACTACTGCCTTGGGGCTTTTGGCGACTTTACTGCTTTTTTGGAGTCCGGTTGCTGGAGCTATTCTTTATCAATTGAGCTCTGCCCTTGATGGTATAGATGGAGAGATAGCCAGGGTAAGCCTTAAGGAAAGTGCCTTTGGAGGTTGGCTAGATTCAGTGCTTGACCGAGTGGTTGATTTTTGCTTTCTAGCAGGGCTTTTTCTTTTATGGCAACCTTCAATTATATCGGATCAGGCCATGGCTTTAGCTGCTATATTTGGAAGTTTTATGGTGAGTTATACCGCAGAAAGATATAAAGGTGCTTTTTATAGGGATATTTATGAAGATATTCCCTTTTTAAGTAAAGTTCCAGGAAAAAGAGATGAAAGAGTTTTTTTGACCATGATAATGGTTATTCTGGGCCTTTGGCGTGAGCTTTTCTGGACTCTGTCCCTGGTTTGTAACTTTAGAGTCTTTTTAACTATTTATTTAGTGGCACGAAATGAAGCCTCTCTGGCTCTATAAATTTCTAGACTTGCAAATTTGTTACCTCTTCCTATTTTAAAGCTATGAAGCGGCGGTGGTTTTATATAATTTGTTTAACTTTTTTATTGCTTCTTCCTAAATGGGGGAGGGCCCAAGAAAAGCCATTGGTAGTTGCTAGCATTTTTCCTCTGGCTGAATTGGCCAAAGCTGTTGGTGGCCAAGAAATAGAAGTAAAGCTCTTACTTCCTCCCGGGGCAGATCCTCATTCCTGGGAGATTACGCCGCAAGATGTACTTATGATGAAAAAGGCCAAGGTCTTAGTAGCGGTAGGTGGCGGGCTTGAGCCTTGGCTTGATGACTTTTTAGGCAGCTTTTCTTCTAAAAATCTAAACGTGATTTTTATGCTACCTGAGAAAGTGAAACGCGTTCATAGAAACCATAACCACCATTATGGTTTAGATCCTCACGTGTGGCTTGATTTTCCTAGAGACATACAATTTGTTGAAAGATTAGCCCAAACTTTTGGAAAAATATTTCCAACCAAAAAAGATATTTTTTTAAAAAATGCCAAAGAGACTCAGACTAAGCTTAAAGCCTTACACGAAGCCTATGTGAAAAGTTTGAGTTCTTGTTCTAAAAAAATAGTTCCTTTAGCTGGTCACAAGGCCTTTGGTTATTGGGAAAAAAATTACGGCTTGCATTTTGTTGCCTTGGCTGGTCTTTCCCCAGAAGCTGAACCTACCCCTAAAACCCTCTATCAGCTTATCAAAATCATGAAAAAAGAAGGCTTAAAAGCTATTTATTATGATGAACCTCGGTATCGTAAATTTGCCGAAGTAATAGCCCATGAAACCGGAGCCCAAATCTTTTATCTATCCTCAGGTGCTATTCTTACCCAAGAAGAAATATCTAAAAAAGTTAGTTTCTGGGATCTTATGTGGCGCAATTTACGCTATCTGTGTATCGGATTAGAATGTTCTTGCCCGAACTAAATTAACCCTACAACCGCGTTTGTATAGGGAGCAAGATAACGGGGGCTTGGGGGTGACCCCCAATGCCATTTTTTAAACCTATAATCCTGTCTCAAAGGGAAATTTCTCGGTAAAAATAAGATTGTTTTCTGTTTTTTTTACAAGTTTTTGACTGTTTTAAGGGTGATACTTAAAAAATGTATCTTAAGTACCCAGGCTAGCGTAAAAGGTTTAAAGCCCAATTGATACAACATGTTGTGTATGTAGCAATTGACAACCACAACAAAATGGGTTAGCTTGCCATTTAGTTCCACAAAAACAAGGGGGTAGAGATGGAACCTTTAGTTAGAAAGCGTGATGGGAGTTTTGTGCCTTTTGATAGGCGTCGTATTGCCAGTGCAGTTTTTAAAGCGGTAAAAGCCGTTGGTAAAGATGACCGTAAAATAGCAGAAGAAATCGCCGATGAGGTAGCTTTAAAGCTTTACCGCAATTTTTTTAAGTTTGGAAACGTTCCGCACGTAGAACAAATTCAGGATTTAATAGAAGACACTCTCATTGCCCACGGCCACGGAGATATTGCCAAGGCTTATATCCTCTACCGTGAAAAACGCAAACAAGCCCGTGAAATTGGTAAGGCCATTGTTGACGGCATAAACCTTATTGAAGACTATCTCACCCAGGAAGACTGGCGTGTTCAGGAAAACTCAAATATGAATTATTCCCTTCAGGGGCTTAATTTTCACATTTCTTCTTCAGTTGTTGCCCGTTATTGGCTTACCAAGCTTTACCCAGCTGAGATTGGTGAAGGTCATCGTGAAGGAGATTTTCATGTCCATGACCTTGGTATCCTAGGTCCTTACTGCGTAGGATGGGACCTTTACGATCTCTTACTCAGGGGCTTTGGCGGAGTGCCAGGCAAAGTAGAATCAACTCCTGCCAAACACTTTCGTACCGCCCTTGGTCAGATAGTCAATTTTTTCTATACCCTTCAAGGAGAAGCTGCTGGCGCTCAGGCCTTTTCTAATTTTGATACCTTGTTGGCTCCTTTTGTGCGCTACGATAATCTTTCTTACCGCGAGGTAAAACAAGCCCTTCAGGAATTCCTTTTCAATGTAAACGTACCAACGAGGGTGGGTTTTCAGACGCCTTTTACGAATCTCACCATGGACTTGAAGGTTCCTGAAACCCTTAAAGACCAGGCAGTAGTTATTGGCGGAGCATTAAAAGAGGAAACTTATGCTGATTTTCAGGAAGAAATGGACATGATTAATCAGGCCTTTTGTGAGCTCATGATGGAAGGCGATGCCAAAGGCCGTATCTTTACCTTCCCCATTCCAACTTACAATATCTCCGCTGATTTTGATTGGGATAACGAAAAACTTGAACCCCTTTGGGAGATGACGAGGAAATACGGCATTCCTTATTTTGCCAACTTTGTTAACTCTGACATGGACCCTAACGATGCCCGTTCTATGTGTTGTCGCTTGCGTCTTGATAATCGCGAACTTCGCAAACGGTTAGGTGGTCTTTTTGGTTCAGCCCCCCTTACTGGTTCAATTGGGGTGGTTACCCTTAATATGCCTCGCATTGCCTATCTGGCTACCTGTGAGGAAGACTTCTTTGACCGGCTTATTCGTCTTATGGAGCTTGCAAAAGTCTCTCTAGAGATTAAACGCAAAGTAATTGAAGACTTTACGGAAAAAGGACTTTATCCCTATTCAAAAGTTTATCTCGCCGGGGTTAAAGAACAAACTGGTGCCTACTGGACAAATCACTTTTCCACTATTGGTATCATTGGTATGAACGAAGCCTGTTTGAACTTTGTAGGTGAGCCTATCTACACTGAAGTTGGCAAAGAATGGGCCAAGAAAGTGCTCCTTTTCATGCGTGAAAAGATATTTGAATTTCAGGAAGAGACAGGAAATCTGTATAACCTTGAGGCTACCCCAGCAGAGGGGGCAAGTTACCGATTGGCAAAAATTGATAAAAAGAAATTTAGCCGTATCATCACCGCTGGTACTGACGAAGTTCCTTATTACACTAACTCAGTCCATCTTCCGGTAAACTATACCGATGATATCTTTGAAATCCTTACCCATCAGGACGACCTGCAAACCCTTTTTACCGGGGGAACAGTAGTTCACCTCTTTATTGGTGAGGAGATTCCTGATACCAATATCGTAAAGCAGTTGGTACGCACTATTGTCAATCGTTTTAAACTCCCTTATTTCTCTATTACGCCTACCTTTTCAGTTTGTCCGGTGCACGGCTATATTCCCGGGAAACACGTAGTGTGTCCGTATCCTCATACCGAAAAGGAGCTTGCCCTTTTTGGACGTGAAGTAGAACTAAACGAATTAGATCTTGCTACTTTGGCAGATAAAGCTTATCGCAAAATAAATTAGAGGAGGAGTAAAAGAATGGAAAATAAAACCGTTATGCCTAAGGTTAAGGTAAAAGCCGTACCAGTTGAAGTCTATTCTCGGGTAGTGGGTTATTTTCGCCCAGTACAGAACTGGAATAAAGGTAAACAGCAGGAATTCAAAGAAAGAAAACACATTCCTATAAGCCGCTTAACTGGTTGCGGCTGCCGTTAAATCAAGGGGGGCCTTCCCCCCTTACATCTATCACGTCTTTTTCACCTCGTTTTTGTTATTAACATCTTGGCAAAATGCTTTTTTAAGAGACTGCTTCGCCCTCCAGGCTCGCCGTGAGTAAATGGTAGATGGCCGATGGCTGGTGGTAGATGGAGGATGGCGGAAGAGACTGCTTCGCCTGTTCCGAGCGCTAGCGAAGGGATCTCACTCCGGCTCCTCGCAGTGACAAATATGGTAAGGGCTTGCAGTGACAATGTAGCAGTCATGCGAGGCAGCGAGAGCAGCCGAAGCAATCCCAATTTATACTTTTGGGATTTTATAACGGTCTATTTGTTGTCGGAACATAAAACACAGACAATCTTTTGGGCTTTTATGTCTGAGTTTATAGATTTTGTGTATTCAGGTGCTATATTTAATTTATGTACTTAGCGCGGCAAAAAAGAGGAAAATACACTTATTTTTTTCTGCGAGAATCATATTTTGCTGATGGGCTTTGGCGAAGTCGTGATTTAATAGCTTTAGGAAGAGATCCTTCTCGTTTTATTGTCTATCCTGGTGGCAATAGCTTTTATATTAAAGAAGAAATAATCGAAAGCCTTGCGGAAAAAGGAGTTAAAACTGACCAGTGGGAACTAGAAAAGATATTTTGGCCTTTTGTAGATCCTCATATCCGCCGCGTAATAGAAAATTTTTCGGCGCACCAGGTTGTTAAAAGAAATCGTCTTTCTGCTCGTGAACAATTAGCACTTCAGCAGAAATACCACATATTTGATTGTCGGAGGCTTCTTTTTTTAAAATTTGGCGGAACTGAAGTTGATTTCTTATTAAAGCGGCCTCTCGGCTTTTTAAATGTTCTTTATCAGAAAAGTCGAGACGAAATAGAACAATACATCATGGTTGCTGAAGAAAAATTGCGTCCTCGGGAGACATTAGCCTATATTTACACATCTTTTGGTCTAGCCAAGCACTTTCCCAATCGTTTAAGCCGTTATATGCCTGAGGCCCAAGCAATGGAAAAGATAGATGAGGCCTTTCTTTGTGAATTATGTCTTTTGCTGGAAGACGAAAAGTACCTTATGGGGCTTGAGCCAAACCAGGTATTAAAAGAATATCTTTCCCGTTACGTGATTATGTATTTTGATCGGTTAGCTCAAGAACGCCGCTTTTTTGAAGAACGTGAAGCCAGACTACTCGAAAAACGTCGGGCTGACTTATATCATGTAGCCCATGAAGCCGCAGGCCTATTTGGCCTTTCGCCTGAAAAAATTATTCGCTTAAATAAAGACGAACTTTCAACTCTCTTTAGGCGTAAAGCAAGAGAGCTACACCCCGACCAAGGGGGTGAGCACGAAGCCTTTATTAAACTGCGCAAGCTTTATGAAGAACTTATGAAACTACAAGGTTATCAGAGACTTATCTAATTTTGGGCCTTCTTATTACGACAAATTGAGATACTTTTTAAGGCTATCTATCCCTTCTTTTTCTAGTAGAACGGCAAAACGTTTTTTCTCTTCACCTTTTTCTTTAAAAAAGTTAAGCACACCTCTCATAATAGAAATGGCTTCTTCTTTTGAAGAAACCGTGGTCAAATAAGTAGCTGCTTTGGGTTTATAGCCGCCTTTTCCACCCACCAAAATTTTGTATCCTTCTCGTACGCCCACAAAACCAAGGTCCACAGTGTTGGCCCAGCAACAACAAGCCGGACAGCCAGCAACGGCTACTTTGAATTTATGTGGAAGTTCTTCTGCGGGGAAGGCCTCCCATATAGCTTCTGAAAGAGGGAAAGTTTCTTTAAGGGCAATTTTACAAAAAGGTAATCCTACACAGGTGCGGGGCTGAAGACTTTTGCCAGCCTTGCGGATGAAAGCTCCAGCTTTTTCTAGACGCTTTAAGGCGTCGAGAGCTTTTTCTTCGTCAAGCCTCAAAATCATTATTTTTTGGGCAGTAGTGGGATGAATAATGGCCCCTTCGCGGGCTAGTTCAGCAAGTACTTGTAAGATCTCTGCAGAAACTTGGGCTTGAGGTAGTTCAAAACTTATAGCCACGCTTCCATCTTTTTGAGGAATAAGACCTGGTTGCATAATGCCCTCCTTTATTGAAACTCAGAAGAAATAGCTTACATAATTTAAACTAGTCCATTTTAACAAGAGGGGATTTAAAAAGCTTGGTGCGGGAGGGGGGACTTGAACCCCCACGGGGAATAGCCCCACCGGATCCTAAGTCCGGAGCGTCTACCAATTCCGCCACTCCCGCGGCCCTTTCAAATTGTCAAGAAAATAGGCATTCGTCAAGAGGGCTTTATAAGAAAGGCCCGCCTTTTGGCGGGCCAGGCGGGAGGTTTGCCTATTTTTCTACTTTGACGGGGATTTGTTTACCTTTAGCTTCGGCCTTTTTGGGTAAGACTATCTTCAGTACACCGTTTTTATAAGTGGCTTCTACTTTATCGGTATCTACATCAGCAGGGAGTTGGATACTCCGCACAAAGCTTCCGTAGCTGCGTTCAATCCGGTAAAAGTTTTCGCCTTTTTCTTCACGTTCCTGTTTCTTTTCACCGCGAATAGTTAACGTATTTCCAGAAACTGTAATTTCCAGTTCATTCGGGTCAATTCCTGGGACATCAGCCCTTACAATAACGGCATCTTGAGTTTCTGAAACATCAAGGGCTGGCACCCATTCAGCTTCAAATACTTCAGGTAAAGTCTCTTTACCGAAGAATTCCGTCCAGAGTCTATCCATTTCACGCTTGAGCTCACGAAGTGGTCTGAAAGGTACGAGCTCAGGCATGGTTATCACCTCCTTTTAGTTTTTCTACCAAAAAGATAAGTTCAGCAAAAGTGGAGTCAATCTCCCTGAATTAGCGTTTCTGGCGGCGAGGATCAGTTGCTTCCTGAATAGCTTCACCAAGGAGGTTAAAGGCAAGCACGGTGATTAAAATGGCCATTCCCGGGAAAACCGAAAGCCACCAGGCAATGTCAAGGGTTTCCTTACCCTCGGTTAACATGTTCCCCCAGGAAGGCATGGGCGGCTGGACGCCAAGGCCCAAAAAAGAAAGGGCTGATTCTACGAGAATGGCACTTCCCACTCCTAAAGTAGCGGATACCAAAATTGGGGGCAAGGCATTGGGCAAAATATGAAAAAAGATGATACGCCAGTTATTAGCTCCCAAGGCCTTCTCCGCCAGGACGAACTCTCTTTCTTTTAGGCTCAAAAACTCGGCACGCACAAGTCTCGCTACTCCCATCCAGCTGGTAAGCCCTATGACTATCATGATGTTTACGATTGACGGCTCAAGGTAGGCAATAACAGCCAGTATTAGAAAAATAGATGGAAAACAAAGCATTATGTCTATAAAGCGTGAAATTATGTTATCTACAAAACCACCGTAGTAGCCAGCAAGAGCCCCAAGTACCACCCCAATGGCCAGAGAAATACCCACAGCGATGACTCCCACTTCTAAGGAAACCCTTGCTCCGTAAACAAGACGTGATAAAACATCGCGTCCCAAAAGGTCCGTCCCACACGGGTGAGCAAAACTTGGAGGGCTTAGCACGGCCTCTACGTTAATGGCTAGAGGGTCATAGGGAGCAAGGTAAGGCGCAAACACCGCCACTATTATCAAGAGCAAGACTACCAATCCACCAGCAAGCCCTAATGGATTACGCAAGAGTTCCCTAAACATTTAAGTCTTCCCTAACCTGATTCTTGGGTCAGCTAAGGCGTAGCAAATGTCAGCAATCAAGTTGCCAAGGAGAGTGAGCACCGAAACGATTACCAGACTGCCCATAATCACCGGGTAGTCTCTGGCCATAACCGCCTGCCACATGAGCTGGCCAACCCCTGGAATGCTAAAAATAGATTCAAAGATTACGCTTCCACCCACCAAACCTGGCACCGAAAGGCCCAGCAGAGTGATTACGGGAAGAAGGGCGTTTCTAAGGGCGTGTTTATATATGACCACCCTTTCGGGAAGGCCTTTAGCTCTCGCGGTGACAATAAAATCCTGACGCAGAACTTCTATCATAGAAGAGCGCATAAAACGCGAGAGCCCGGCCAGGCCGCCAAAGGCCGATACCAGCACCGGCAAAACCAAGTGTCTCGCCCAATCAAGGATTTTTTCAAAAGTGCTCATGCTTTCATAGCCCATAAGGGAGTGGACGCCAGAGATAGGTAAAATAGGCCACTTGATGCCGAAAAGCCACATGAGAAGGAGAGCTAGCCAGAAGCCCGGCATGGCGTAGCCTATGAAGACAAAAACCGTAGTAGCCCGGTCAAAAAGGCTACCCTCCCTAACAGCTGAGGCTACACCTATAGGTAAGGCCACGGCAAAGATTATCACCATGGAAAGGACGTTTATGAGAATGGTTATCGGCAGTCGCTCTTTTATTTTATCCCAGACTGGGCGGCGGTCAGGGGCAAAAGAACGGCCAAGGTCAAGGGTTAAAAGACCTTTTACCCAGCGGAAGTACTGAACGTACAAGGGTTTATCAAGGCCGTATTGAGCACGAAGCCTCTCGCGCATCTCGGGCGTGAACTTAGGGTTAAAATCGGCCATAGGGCTTATGGGTTCTCCAGGGGCAAGCCTTATTACCAGAAACGAAATAATAGTGATTCCCCAAAAGGTGACGATAAGGGTTAATAACCGGCGGGCCAGCCAGCGTATCATGGCTTTGAAGCTCCTAGCTTTACTTTTTTGAGTTCCGCCTCTGAAGGCCTTAAATAAATAGGTAATAATTTAAAGGGGTCATCAATTTCTCCGTCCAAATAGCGCTTTCTCGCTAAAAAGGCTACATTGGCCGCTCTTAGGTGACGCAAATTAGGCGGAGCTAGTAAAAACTTGTCTCCTAGCATTTCTTGAAACAAAGCATTATAAACCTTGGCTCCATCGCCTACAAAATAAGTCGGCTCTTTTATGCGCTTGGCGAGCTTTTCAGGGGTAAGAAGGGCAGGGGGCATAATTTCTTCAAGGCCTTCATCTTTTGGTTGATAAATAGCGGTATAGACCTGGTTTCTTCGGGCATCAAGGAGAGCACAGACAGGTTTCTCTGATATGATGAGAGAATACGCTAAGGCTTCAAGGGTTGAAATGCCAATCAAGGGGAGTCCGCTGGCCAAGTGAAGCCCTTTAGCTGTGGCCAGCCCTATGCGCAAGCCAGTAAAACTTCCAGGGCCAAGCCCAATACCAATAGCCGCTAAGTCCTTCAAATCAAGTTTTAGTTGTTTTAAAAGGTAATCAATGGCCAGCATCAGACGGCGCGAGTGGGTTTCCTGGCTGGCCAGCGTTATTTCGCCAAGTAATTCTTTTCCTACTATGGCTACTCCACCGCAAGGGCTTGCTGTTTCTATAGCAAGAATTAAAGGGCTTTCACTTTTCAGGTTACTCATATTCTGGTTATGATAGGCGGAGAAAGGAGTTTTGCAAGCCATGGAAAATAAAAAAGAATTCCTGGCCCGGACCTTCTTTTTTAAAGGCCTTTCTGACAAATATTTAGAGGCTGTTAGCCGTATTGCTCACGTTAAAAAAATGCGCAAAGGCGAATTTATATTTCAAGAAGGTGATCCGGCCCGGGGTTTTTACATTGTTTATAAGGGCCAGGTGAAAATTTATAAAGAATCTCCCAGCGGCAAAGAGCAAATTATTCATCTTTTCGGTCCGGGAGAGCCCTTTGGCGAAGTCCCGGTCTTTGCTGGATTTGACTTTCCGGCCCACGCTATGGCCTTAACCAACGGAGAACTTTTATATTTTTCCCGCCAGGAGTTTCTTGATTTGATTAAAAAGGATCCCTCTCTGGCTTTGAATATACTGGGTGTTTTGTCGCAAAGATTACGCCAACTAGTGGCCATGGTAGAAGCTCTGGCCTTGAAAGAAGTTTCTGAAAGGCTTGCCTCTTATTTGCTTTATCGGCATGAGCAAACAGGGGCAGAGGAGTTTGACCTCGGTATGAACAAAACCCAGCTAGCCAGTTTTTTGGGTACTTCCCCTGAAACTCTTTCCCGTATGTTCAGCAAACTACAAAAACTTGGCCTTATAGAAAGTCGAGGGAAACAGGTAAAAATTATTGACAGGGAAGGGCTTTCGGAAATCGCTGCTGGTATCAAGCCTTTTAGTGTATGAATTTCCTACAACCCCTTTTGTTTGCCAATTTTAAAACGGATAAAATAGACACTTGCTATTTGTGAGCCGTGTTTCTGTTGGAGATAACGCAAAAGATCATTCTTAATTAGTTGGAGCCCGTCAGCGTTTTGAAAATCAAGCCAATCCCACTGGCTTAGCCTAGAAATCATTTCGTGTTCCAAAAGGTCTTTGGCTTCTTTGAACTTTTTAGCTGTCTTTTTTTCTTTAAAACGGATTACCAGGTCAAAATATACATAAGTTCCTCGGGGAGCGTTTTTAGGAGAAAAGATCAATTTTTCGATGAATATTTCGTTATCTTTAAGACTGGCCATAAGTTTTTCGTATTTCTGAGGCCTTGGTTTTTTATTTTCAAACGGGAGGGCCTTTAGCATAGAGGGAATTTCTTCTTTTGAGGGGGCCCTATTTTTGAAAATGATTTTGGTAGGGCCGAATACCAAAAGTCCTCCCAAAATCAAAATAGTTAACAGAAGGGCAATATATACGTATTGTTTTTTCATTTGTATTTATTTTCGGCCAAATCGGTTTTAGTCTTTATTTTTCAGAGAAAGGGTATTTAGTCCATTTGGTAAAAGGGGAGAGGCTTAGCTGCCGTAGTAGGTGGTCAGCCAGGACCAGGCGTACCATGGCCTGGCAGACAGGCACAATGCGAGGGATAGCTGAGGCATCATGGCGGCCACCAATTTTTATTTTTCTCGGGTTTAATCTTTCATCTACGGTTTCCTGTTCTTTGCTAATACTGGGTATGGGCTTTACCGCCACGCGGCAGATGATTTCATCTCCGTTTGAGATGCCGGCAAGAATTCCTCCGGCGTTATTGGTTTTAAAACCGTGTGGCGTAATTTCGTCATTATTTTCTGAGCCCAGGAGTTCAGCCGCGGCAAAACCGGCGCCAATTTCTACGCCTTTTACCGCGCCGATACTCATAAGGGCCTTAGCCAAGTCTGCATCTAGTTTGTCAAAAACAGGCTCGCCTAAACCTGCAGGCACTCCCTGAGCCACAATTTCCACAACGCCGCCTATAGAGTCTCCCTTGGCTCTAATTTCTTTTATACGTTCTTCCATTTTGGAGAGAGCTTCTGGGTCCGGGCAAAAAAGGCGATTTTGGTAAATAAAAGATAGGTCTCTTTTACTGGCCTTAACCCCGCCTAAGGCCACAGTATAGGCGTGGACTTCTATGTTCCAGGTTTCAAGCAATCGTTTGGCTACGGCCCCTGCGGCTACGCGGGCAGCGGTTTCTCTCCCGCTTGAGCGTCCTCCTCCACGCCAGTCACGCAATCCGTATTTCCAGAAATAAGTACAGTCTCCGTGGCCTGGTCTAAAAATGTCTTTTATGGTTTCGTAGGCGCTAGAGCGGGCGTCTTCGTTATAAATTAGGAGGGCAATGGGTGTACCGGTGGTGCGACCTTCAAAAACACCTGAAAGCAGGTGAACACGGTCTTTTTCCTTGCGAGGTGTCTCACCTAAGGCCTTTCCAGGGCGACGTTTATCAAGTTCTTCCTGGATGTAAGCTTCGTCAAGTTCAAGCCCTGGCGGACAGCCATCTATTACTACGCCTAGGGCCCTTCCGTGTGACTCACCAAAAGTGGTAATCCTAAAGGCCTGGCCCAAAGTATTTCCTGGCATAAAAACTCCTTTGGCAATTTAGCTTATTATTTTAACCTAACTTTGAATTTATACCTAAATTCTACCGTAACCAGTGTTACCCCCTACATCAGTTCCTATATTAATCCGAGCGTTTTTTACACGACAAAGTATCGCCGCTGACATAATCGCTAAAGCAAAGCAACCCTCGCTGTCACAGCAAGGCCTCATTAGAGATCGAAGCAGTCTCAGGGATTGCTTCGCTGCGCTCGCAATGACTCAATTGCCGCCTATTTAGTGACCTCATTATACCTCATTATTATTCGAGAGAGATAAAATTAAAAGAGATTAAAAAGAAGTGAAACAAGGAGGGATTAAAGGAAAGAGAGTTTAATCATCCCAACCAATAGGTGGGCCAGTAGGAGTAGCAGAGTTGCTGCTGTTTGTAGTAGCAGCAGGGTCTTCTTTTTTGTCTTCAACCCATTTTTGAGTGCCACCACCTATGGTAAGCTCTAACCCGGAAAGCTTTGGCTTAATGCCGTCTAAAGGTAATCTAACGCCGAGGTTTGTTGCTCCTTTGAGAGCTTCAATTCTTGCCCTTAGTGCTTCTTGAATGCTGTGATTTGGTATGTTGTAGCCAAGTTCTGCACCTAAAGAGCCGCCAAGGTCTTCTGTTCCAGCGTATAAGTCAGCACCTACACCGATTGTTTTCTGAAAAGGTGCTACGAATAGTTCAGCACTGTAACCTGTGTTGTCATCAAGATGCGCAAAGCCGCCTTCAACCCTTGCACCTTTAAGGAAACCCCTGCTTAAGGGAAAGCTAACCGCAGCAAATACCCTGTCTTCAGCCCTCGCCTTTTTAGCAGGCAACATGTAAGCACTTGCAAATGCAACAGCACCTACCAAAGACCCAACAACGAATTTTTTCCAATGCTCATATGCCATTGCGTCTTCCCTCAGGTTCCACGAGGAGCAAAATTGTGAAATAAATACTTATCTTTTCACACTTTGTCAAGAAATATTTGTTGGAGTGTTAGGGGGCCAGGATTTTTCCCTCAAGGGTAAGAGAGAGCCACATAGGTAGTATACCCCTGGACTTCGTTTCTTTCAGAAGACGGGGTTTATTGGGATGGTTTTTTTGGTGATTGTTATGCCGTTGATTTTTTCTATTAGTGTTATTTTAGGAGTGATGGTGGGTAAGGGGATAGTTGTGTGGTCGGAGAGTTCTAGTTCGTGGGAGAGCGTGTTCCAGCGGCAGTGGCGGAATCTGTGCATGGCGTTGGTATCTACTATTTCTGTGCTTGTGTTTGTTATGTCGGGGATGATGTTGATGGCGTTTAGTTGGTAGGTGAGTGCGTGGGTGGTTGTTATGGCGTCGTTGGTGTTGAGCTGGTTATTTTCGTTTAGGTCGCATTTTCCGTCAATAGGGATTAGGTAGAGTGTTGCGGTCCAGGTGCCAAATATTCCTGCTTTTTGGAGTGTGTTGTAGATTGGGGTGAGGTTGAAGGTTAGGGTGTTTTGGCCGGGTTTTAGGGTTATATAGGGGTAAGCTTTCATGGCTCCTATGGAAGGGATGTTGTAATTTGAGGTGTCGATTTTGCTGGCAGAACTTAGTGCGCCGACGAATGAGTAGTAATAGTAGAGAGGGTTTGAGTTATACCAGCTGGGGTATTCTCTGCCGTTGTAGTAGAGGTAGTCGCCGTTTGAGAGGGTGTCGGAGTCGTCTAGTTCGGATTTTAGGGTGGTTGGGTTAGGGTATAGGTTGTTTGGGTAGGAGTAGGTTTTGAGTTTGCCGGAGCTGTCTTTTTGGAGCTCTTGGGGTAAGATGTAGAGGTCTTTGTAGGGTGAGCCTGTGGTTGAGGTTAGTTTTAGGTATGCGAAGTATTTGGTGTAGTAGTTTTTTTTGAGGGTTTCGGCCAGAGCAGGGGGCAAGTAGCTTGCTTTGTGGAGCTCGACACCGTTGTATTTTATTGGGATGCCGCTGATGGTTTGTAATGGGTTTAGGTTGTTTTGTATGGTGACGGAGAGTGTTTTGGTGGCATCGTTATAGTTGTCAGAGATGTATGTTGCTTGGCATTTGGCTCCTGCGGGGAGTTCGTAATGGTGTGTGGGATCAGATTGGCGGTAGTGTTTGGGGAAGTCGGCGTTTACGGTATAGGTTTGATCAGGATAGCCATTGTAAGCATTAGGGTCAAAGTTTATCCAACTTTTTAGTAATAGATGGTTTTCATCGTTTGGTTCAAAGAATATTCTACCGTAACCATAGTTACTTCCTACATCCGTTCCTATAGAAGCCATCCAGTGTTGGGTAATGCCGGAAGGAAGGCTATCTTGATAAGAACTCGTTCCTTGAGCCAGGAGATCAGAGCTTTGTATGTCTGTGTAAGTGCTATCCGTCCTATATACTTGATAAGTGTAATCAGGTTCAAAATAAAATTCCATACCTGCTCCGTTGGCCAAGCCAAATAGGAAGAGCACGAGAAATAAACTTGCCCACAGGTTTCTTAAGGTTGCCATAACTATGCAGGCAAGCTGTTTTAATTTAAATGTTTTTTATTATTCAAAAGAGATGAAATTAAAAGAGATTAAAAGGAAGTGAAACAAGGAGGGATTAAAGGAAAGAAAGTTTAATCAAGCCCACCAGGAGGGGTAGTAGGGGTGGAAGTGTTACTGCTGCTTGTAGTAGTAGCAGGGTCTTCTTTTTTGTCTTCAACCCATTTTTGAGTGCCACCGCCTATGGTAAGCTCTAACCCGGAAAGCTTTGGCTTAATGCCGTCTAAAGGTAATCTAACGCCGAGGTTTGTTGCTCCTTTGAGAGCTTCAATTCTTGCCCTTAGTGCTTCTTGAATGCTGTGGTTTGGTATGTTGTAGCCAAGTTCTGCACCTAAAGAGCCGCCAAGGTCTTCTGTTCCAGCGTATAAGTCAGCACCTACACCGATTGTTTTCTGAAAAGGTGCTACGAATAGTTCAGCACTGTAACCTGTGTTGTCATCAAGATGCGCAAAGCCGCCTTCAACCCTTGCACCTTTAAGGAAATCCCTGCTTAACGGAAAGCTAACCGCAGCAAATATCCTGTCTTCAGCCCTCGCCTTTTTAGCAGGCAAGATGTAAGCACTTGCAAATGCAACAGCACCTACCAAAGACCCAACAACGAATTTTTTCCAATGCTCATATGCCATTGCGTCTTCCCTCAGGTTCCGCTAGGAGCAAAATTGTGAAATAAATACTTATCTTTTCACACTTTGTCAAGAAATATTTGTTGGAGTGTTAGGGGGCCAGGATTTTTCCCTCAAGGGTAAGAGAGAGCCACATAGGTAGTATACCCCTGGACTTCGTTTCTTTCAGAAGACAGGGTTTATTGGGATGGTTTTTTTGGTGATTGTTATGCCGTTGATTTTTTCTATTAGTGTTATTTTAGGAGTGATGGTGGGTAAGGGGATAGTTGTGTGGTCGGAGAGTTCTAGTTCGTGGGAAAGCGTGTTCCAGCGGCAGTGGCGGAATCTGTGCATGGCGTGGGTGTCTACTAGTTCTGTGCCTATGTTTGTTGTGTCGGGGATGATGTTGATGGCGTTTAGTTGGTAGGTGAGTGCGTGGGTGGTTGTTATGGCGTCGTTGGTGTTGAGCTGGTTATTTTCGTTTAGGTCGCATTTTCCGTCAATAGGGATTAGGTAGAGTGTTGCGGTCCAGGTGCCAAATATTCCTGCTTTTTGGAGTGTGTTGTAGATTGGGGTGAGGTTGAAGGTTAGGGTGTTTTGGCCGGGTTTTAGGGTCATATAGGGGTAAGCTTCCATGGCTCCTATGGAAGGGATGTTGTAATTTGAGGTGTCGATTTTGTTGGCAGAACTTAGTGCGCCGATGAATGAGTAGTAATAGTAGAGAGGGTTTGAGTTATACCAGCTGGGGTATTCTCTGCCGTTGTAGTAGAGGTAGTCGCCGTTTGAGAGGGTGTCGGAGTCGTCTAGTTCGGATTTTAGGGTGGTTGGGTTAGGGTATAGGTTGTTTGGGTAGGAGTAGGTTTTGAGTTTGCCGGAGCTGTCTTTTTGGAGCTCTTGGGGTAAGATGTAGAGGTCTTTGTAGGGTGAGCCTGTGGTTGAGGTTAGTTTTAGGTATGCGAAGTATTTGGTGTAGTAGTTTTTTTTGAGGGTTTCGGCCAGAGCGGGGGGCAAGTAGCTTGCTTTGTGGAGCTCGACGCCGTTGTATTTTATTGGGATGCCGCTGATGGTTTGTAATGGGTTTAGGTTGTTTTGTATGGTGACGGAGAGTGTTTTGGTGGCATCGTTATAGTTGTGAGAGATGTATGTTGCTTGGCATTTGGCACCTGCGGGGAGTTCGTATTGGTGTGTGGGATCAGATTGGCGGTAGTGTTTAGGGAAGTCGGCGTTTACGGTGGTGTTATAATCAACAGGTTTAAAGTCAATCCAAGTTTTTAGTAATAGATGGTTTTCGTCGTTTGGTTCAAAGAATATTATACCGTAACCATAGTTATTTCCTACATCCGTTCCTACAAAAGCCCACCAGTGTTGAGGGATGCCGGGAGTATTTTTATAAGAACTCGTTCCTTGAGCCAGGAGATCAGAGCCTTGTATGTTTGTGTAAGTGCTATCCGTCCTGTATACTTGGTAAGTGTAACTGAGGTCACGATAATATTCTACACCGGCTCCGTTGGCCAAGCCAAACAGGAAGAGCACGAGAAATAAACTTGCCCACAGGTTTCTTAAGGTTGCCATACCTATGCAGGCAAGCCACTTTAATTTAAATGTTTTTTATTATTCGAAAGAGATGAAATTAAAAGAGATTAAAAGGAAGTGAAATAAGGAGGGATTAAAGGAGAGAGAGTTTAAAAATCGCCACTAATAGGTGGGCCAGTAGGAGTAGCAGAATTGCTGCTGCTTGTAGTAGCAGGGTCTTCTTTTTTATCTTCAACCCATTTTTGAGTGCCACCACCTATGGTAAGTTCTAACCCGGAAAGCTTTGGCTTAATGCCGTCTAAAGGTAATCTAACGCCGAGGTTTGTTGCTCCTTTGAGAGCTTCAATTCTTGCCCTTAGTGCTTCTTGAATGCTATGGTTTGGTATGTTGTAGCCAAGTTCTGCACCTAAAGAGCCGCCAAGGTCTTCTGTTCCAGCGTATAAGTCAGCACCTACTCCGATTGTTTTCTGAAAAGGTGCTACGAATAGTTCAGCACTGTAACCTGTGTTGTCATCAAGATGCGCAAAGCCGCCTTCAACCCTTGCACCTTTAAGGAAATCCCTGCTTAACGGAAAGCTAACCGCAGCAAATATCCTGTCTTCAGCCCTTGCCTTTTTAGCAGGCAAGATGTAAGCACTTGCAAATGCAACAGCACCTACCAAAGACCCAACAACGAATTTTTTCCAATGTTCATATGCCATTGTGTCTTCCCTCAAGTTCCGCTAGGAGCAAAATTGTGAAATAAATACTTATCTTTTCACACTTTGTCAAGAAATACCTATTTAATTTTATTAGAGACGAGACCTCTGCAAAATGTTACTTAAGAGACTGCTTCGCCCTGTCGGGCTCGCAGTAACTAAATGGTAAATGGCTAATGGTGGATAGCTGATAGTACTAAAACTTTTCACTTCTCACTTAACTTGCTAAATGGCAGTTGGTCGATGGCAGGTGGCTAAGCCACCAATGTTTAAGCAGGATTATGGTGGTTACATGTTTTTATGGCCTTTTAGTGTATTTCGGCTTCGACTTCTAATCTTACCATTTGAACATGAATACACCCGTTTTTGTCTTGAGGGTGTTTTTCAAGATATCTTTTTATCACCTCGCTTATAAACTCTTCTCTATTATTTTCAGGAATTCTTTGGAGGTAAGGAAGCCAGGTAGAGAGGAGCCATGAAGCAAAAGTTTTCTCGTCTTGATGAATCATATCTTTTGTTAATAGCTCAATCCTTTTTGGTTTAAAGCCAGCTATCTTTAGCCATTTACTGTATTCTTTAGGGCTATAAAAACCATAAGGAAATGAGAAATTTTTAAAAAATTTAGACCACTTTGGTTGTCTTATAATATTTTCTAAGACCTTTATAATTTCTTCTGCATTTCCCTTACCACCCATTTGAAAAAAGATTTTTCCAGAAGGTTTTAAACTTGTTTTTATTCTTTTAAGGACAGAAAGGTGATCTATTACCCAATGTAGACAAGCATTTGAAAATACGATATCAAATTCCTTCTCAAAAGTGATTTCTCTTACATCTTTTACCAAAAAACTGAGATTTGGATATTCTTTTGACAAAAAATTTTTCTTAGCCATGTTTATCATATCTTTTGAGCTATCAATTCCTACAACAAATCCTTTGGGAACTCTCTGGGCAATAAGGGCTGTTATTTCTCCGTCTCCGCAACCAATATCTAAAACTTTTTCATCGCCTTTAAAATCAATTTTTGAAAGTAGTTCTTGACCCCATCTTTTTTGATTCGAAGAGCTAATGCGATATTCTTCAGGATTCCATTTGTAACTCATGTTTTATAATTTAAATCTCGTTTTCCTTAAAATGCACTTTTGATATCTCAGGGCTAATAACGGGAAATTCTCAGCTATTGGCCTCTTTGCTAAGGCATTGTAAGGTAAAGAGAGATTGTGAACCAGGTAAAAATTTATGGAAACCTTATTTGTCGTACGGGCGAAGCAGCTTTTAAGTAAAACCTCCGGCAAAGATCTCTTTACAACATGGAAAAACTAAAACAGATTTCTATTTTTGAGCGCGTTGAAGAGCGTGTCTGGCCATCGGTAGAATTTTTTCCCTTGAATACTCCTTATCAAAAAATAGAAAACATTGTCCGTGAAGATATTCTCTCTTCAAGTCGCTATACCATCGTTACCGGCTATTCTTCTCTTGAATACCTTATTTCGTTCTTTGGCGAGGGTCATTTCCCTAACCGCAAGATTACCGTGGTGTTAGGCCACGAGCTTGATCTCCCTGAAGAGCAGTTAAAGGCTCCCTGGCCCAAAGTTAACCTCTCTCAGGAGATAAAGGAATACTGGCTTGAAAAGGGTATCTCTGTAACCCTTAGTGGTGCTCTTCTCAATTTTCTCGAAGAGTTAAAGGCGAGAAATATTGTCTTTCGCCTGGGCCGAGAGCTTCACGCCAAGGTCTATCTGGGAGATACCCATGCTATTTTGGGCTCAAGCAATTTTTCCCGGGCTGGCTTTGTTTTTCAAAAAGAGGCCAATATTCGCCTCTCAGCCACAGACCCACGCTACGAAGACTTAAAGCTTATTGTCTCAAACTTTGTTAAAGACAGTCAGGATTACCAGGAGGAGATAATAGCCCTTCTAGAGCAGCTTTTGCGCTACGTAAGCTGGCAGGAGGTGCTGGCCTATGCCATTTGCCAGATAATGGGCGACGAATGGCTTACTCAGCACGAGGGTTTAAGCCGGGTGCTTGCCAGGCTAAAGCTTTGGCCTTCCCAGCGGCAGGCCGTGGCTCAGGCCCTATGGGTGCTTGATAACCACGGAAGTGTGCTCATTGCTGACCCCACCGGCGCCGGGAAGACCAAAGTAGGGCTTGCGGTGCTTACGGCGCTAAGTTTCAGGTTTCTTTCCCGGCAGGAGTTAAGACGCCTTTCAAGCTACGTAATCTGCCCACCTGGTGTTAAAGACCAGTGGGAAGAAGAGGCTTTAAGCGAAGACATTCCCTTTGTGCCAGAGGCCATTTCTCAGGGGCTATTAAGTGTGTCACACGGTGAGGCCAGAAGCCGTGCCCTTGAAAAGATTAGGCGGGCCAATATCCTCCTCATCGACGAAGCCCATAATTACCTTTCCCGTACTTCCAGGCGTTCGCAGAGTATCCAGTTAAACAGCCTGGCTGAACACGTAATCCTCATGACCGCCACGCCCATAAATCGCGGCGTGGAAGACCTCCTGCGTTTAATGGAAGTCCTTGGCCTTGATAACCTTTCTGAAGAGGGCCTTGAGACCTATCAGAAACTAAGACGTGAGATTGAAACCACCGGGAAATTTTCTCGTGATCAGCTGGAAAAGCTTAGGCGTTATGTTCAGCTCTTTACCGTGCGGCGCACCAAACAGGAGTTAAACCGTCTCATTGAAGAAAAACCAGAGGAATATCGTGACAAATTTGGGCGTCTCTGCCGTTTCCCGAAAGAAATTAGCAAACTTTACCCTACAGGAGAAACCCAACGCGACCGCGAGTTAGCTCTTAAGATTGACGAGCTTTCGCGGGAACTCAAAGGCCTTGTCTGGTTGCGAAAAACTATCTTTGATCTCTGGCAAAACGAAAACGCCTTTGACGCTAATTTTTTAAGTAAAAGGCTTTCTGCAGCCCCGGCCCTGGCCCGGTTTAATGTCAAGGCCATGCTGCGCTCCTCAAGAGTGGCTCTCGTGGAGCACATTGAAGGCACTGAAGCCGCCCAAAGGGCCTTTGGGCTTAGCGGCAAGTTCAAGCACGCCACTGGCGACATTCTAAGTGCCCTGGCTGACTGGAAGCTTAAAGCCAAGGAGCTTTTCAGGCCTTTGCCGGAGACTGCTGAAGCGCCTCTCTGGCTTAAAAGCAAAGAGGCCTTTCTTGAGGCCCTTGACCAGGAGATGAAAATCTATGGCCGGATAGCCAGTCTTTGTCGGGAAATATCCCCTGCTCGCGAAGAAACCAAGGCCCGCTTTGTACTTGAGCTTTTCAAAAAACACAAACTTATTCTGGCTTATGACAGCCGTTTAATCACGCTGGCCTATCTGGAAGGCCTTGTAAAGAGGCTTGACCCGGAGATAAAGATACTTTTCGTTACCGGGGGAAGGCCAAAGGAAAGACGCCTCCTTAAGCGCTTCTTTTCTCTGGGGTCGCCGGCCAAGAATGTGCTTGCCCTTTGTTCTGACGCGGTGGCTGAAGGTGTAAACCTTCAGCAGGCAGGAGCGGTGGTGTTTTTTGATCTACCTTCGGTTATAAGGCTTGCTGAGCAACGCATCGGCCGTATTGAGCGCCTTGATAGCCCTCACGAAGAAGTTGAAATTTACTGGCCAAATGACTCGCAAGAATTCTGTGTTTCCACTGACAGGCGTCTTGTTGAGCGCCACCTGCTAGTGGAAAACATACTGGGAAGCAATATCAACATCCCTGAAGAGTTTCTGGAATACGCCCAGGGCTATCAGGAAGAAAAGATTACCGGGCGCATGATGCTTGAGCTTTTTGAACAAAAAAGAAAGGAATTTGAGGCCAGTTTTTGGGACGGGCTGGCTGATGCCTTTCAACCGGTCAAAAAACTTATGGAAGGTGAAAACCCATTAGTACCTGAAAAGACTTTTAGAGAGATAAAGGGCCTCAAGATAAAGGGTTCGTTGGTTAGCGCGGTAAAGGCCAAAAGGCCGTGGTGCTTTTTGTGTCTCAAAGGTTCAAAGAAGGCTAATACCGCGCCTTCATGGGTTTTCCTTGAAAAAGGGAAAGAACCGATAACTGATATTTCAGAAATTTGTCAGAAACTACGAGAGAATTTAACCCCTGACGAGGCTTCTATCCCCTGGTTAAAAGGGGCTGATGAGCTTTTGCAGAGCTTTCTTGAAGACCTCAAAAGGGCAGAATTTTTACTATTGCCGGCCAGACATAAGCGGGCTTTAAAGGTCTTCCAAGAAATTTTAAGGTATTACCACCGCAGGGATAGGGGCCACGAAAGAAGGGCCGTGGTGGCGCGCCTTCTTTATTTGATTGAAAACTACCGCGAAGAAAACCTTGACCTCTATCACTTCTCCCGCCTGTGCCTTGAGCTTCTGGTGCCAAAACTTCAGGAATTCATAAAAACGACCCAGAAAAGAGGCCCTTTTCTCCTAAAAGACCTGAAAACATACTTGCGAGAAAACCCTCTGACCACAGAAGAACTAAAGAGCCTTTTGGCAAACGTGAAGACCAAAGACCCGGTAGAAAAGATGATAGCCGCCTGCCTCCTAGGCTTACCAGAAGAAAGTAAGGAGTGAGGAGACTTGCTTAGCTGTTTGAGACGGCTTCGCCTCTCAGGAGATTACCTCGTTGGCCTTACACGCCTTCTCACCTTTCACCTTTCACTTTTCACTTTTCACTTCTTCTTGTAGCAGCTTCAAGGAGTTTTAAGGCTGTATTTCTGATTTTTTCGGCCATGGTAAGCTTTTTAAGCCATCTTTCAGGGATGGCCTTCTCGCCGTAATAGGCACCAGCAATCTGCCCGCACACGGCACCGGTGGTATCTGCGTCATCACCAAGATTAATGGCCATTAAAACAGCCTCTTCAAAGGACTCACTTTGCCAGAAACACCAGAGAGCGGCTTCAAGGCTTTCTACCACGTATCCCGTGCCTCTTATTTCGTATTCTTCTTTTTCAAAATAGGCACCTCTGGCTATATCAAGAATTTTGGGACTGGCTTCAAAATTTTCGCTATCAGCAAGAAGGATTTCTTCTTTGGGCTTCCCGGCAAGAGCTCTTATCAGCATTCGAGCAAAAAGACGCGCGGCGTCCAGGCATTCTTGGGCTCCGTGGGTGGTTCTGGCGCTTTCCTGGGCGTACCATTCGGCCTTTTCTATGTCCGGGTAGAAAAACATAGGCACTGGAGCCAGCCGCATAATGCAGCCGTTACCAGCAGACCAGGGGTCTTTTGAGCCGGCAAAGGGGTTTCCGGTTTGGCGAAACTTTTCAAGGGCCTTTTTAACCGTATTTCCTATGTCAAAGCACACCCCTGTGCTGCTCAAATATCCTTCCTCGTACCAACGGCAGTAACGTTCCATCTGGTCGTGAGGGTCAAAGCCGCCTTTTTCAATAAGGCTTTCGGCCAGACAAAGGGCCATGGAGGTATCGTCTGTCCACTGTCCGGGTTCAAGGAAATGTGGGCCTCCGCCAATCATGTCCGTGACAGGCTCAAAGAGGTCTCTTGCCTGGAACTCAAGAGGAGCCCCTAAGGCGTCTCCCACGGCCAGCCCCAAAAGGCAACCGGTATATCGTTCACGTAAAGTCATAAGCACCTCGCTAATTTATTTCCCTCTTGAATATATTGAGTTTACTATTCAGAATAGAGAGACGTCTGTAAAATTTAAAAAACATAAATAGATCACCACGGCGGCATTGGTGCCTCGTGACAGGGATTGCTTCGGCTGTTGACGCAGCCTCGCCATGACTCCTTTAGGGTGTCACTGCGAGCCCGTATGGGCGAAGCAGTCTCTAAAGTATAGCATTTTGTAAAGATCTCCAAAATAGAATTTTTCAGCAACCGATTAGGAGGAAATATGTTTTGGCACAGGTTAGCCAAGCTCCTCTTTGAAGGAGCTATGTTGAAACGCCTTGAACGCACGGGATATGCCTATTTGGGGACAGGCAAAGAGAACATAGCGGCCCATTCCTTTGGTGTTTCCTTGGCCGCTATGATGCTTGCCAAGCTCGTTCCAGAAGTTGACGAAACTAAACTGCTTAAGATGGCCATTTTGCATGATTTTTTAGAGGCACGCACCGGGGACCTCAATTCGGTAAACAAACTCTATGACAGAGTTGACGAAGAGGCCGCGGCTAACGATGCCTTCTCTGGTCTTCCTTGGGAGGAAGAATGGCAGGAGCTTTTAAGAGAATACCGCGAGGCCAAGACCCTTGAGGCCCAACTAGTCCATGATGCCGACCAGCTAGACCTCATGGTTATGCTCAAGGAGCAGCATGACCTGGGAAACCCTTACGCCCGCCGCTGGCTGGTTTACGCCAAAAGAAGGCTTCGTACCGATATTGGCCGTAAACTTGCAGAGGCCATTACCGAAACAGATTGGGCCTCCTGGTGGCTTGACCAATTTGTGGCCAAAGATGAAACCAACTGAGCTTTGTGCCCGTTGTGGTAAATGCCTGGTGGCCTGTCCTGTGTTTAAGGCCACCAGACGCGAGACCTTTTCTCCCAGGGGAAGGCTAATGGCCCTCGAGGAGAAGAAGGCCTCTTTTAGTTTTTGGGCTAGCTGTCTTTTGTGCGGTGCCTGTGAGAAGACCTGCCCTAATAATGTTCCCCTTCTGGAAACACTGGTTAAGGCCAAGTTAGCTCATCCCATACCTACGCGATATTTGCTGGCCGCGGCTGATAAATTAAAGCCAATAGCCTCGGAAAGGTTTTCTATTAAAAAAGAACTAGTTTCTTTAAAGGGAAAGAAAATAGCTATTTTTCTCGGCTGTGGTGGTGAGCTTCTTTATCCACAGGCCATAAAGCACTTAATAAGTTTATGTCCACGGCCTGCTGACCTGTTTGTGCCTCAAGAACAAACCTGTTGCGGGCTTCCTTTCCTGGCGGCAGGTGATGAGAAGGCCTTTAAAGAACACTTAGAAACAAACCTTAAGGCCTTTAAGCAGGCTGAGCTTATTATAACCCTTTGTGCTTCCTGCCTTTTTACTCTTAAAAAAATTTATCCCGCGTTCACCGGAGACGATGGGATATCAGCCAAAACTCTGGACGCCATGGCCTATCTGGCTAAAAATCAGGATTTAGAGTTTAGTGTGCCTAAAGAAGACATTTTTTTTCAGGTGCCCTGTCATTTGAAAAATTTAGACACCTTCCCTTGGTGGCGAGATTTAGGCCTTCTCTACTATGAAGGCTGTTGCGGCCAGGCAGGGGCTTTTGGTTATCTTTTCTCCAAAAAGGCCGAGCAAATAAGGCGGCCCCTTTTTAAAGAGATTGAAAAGAGTAAGCCCCGTTACCTGGCCACAGCCTGTACTTCCTGTTTGCTGGCCCTTAAAAAGGCGTTTCCTACTTTTCCCGCTAAGATGGTGATAGAGTATCTGAAAACTTTTATTGACCCAAGATTTTCACTTAAGCGAGAACCTTAGTGTTGATATTTATGAGTTAGTGCTTTAAATGCTTTAGTAAGCATTATGCCAAACAAAAGGTCAAGGAGGCCTTATTATGTCGCTTAAACTGGTAATTCACGTGCCTGACTCAACTCGTTACAAGATAGCCTTAAAAATGGGTGTAAATTTCTTTAAAACCAAGGCCGATGGTGAGGAACTTCTGGCGCGTGTCCTGGTAAATGCCCAGGGCATTACGGTGCTTCTAGAACTTGATGAAGAAATCACAAAACTCATGGAAGAATTCATCTCTTTAGGCGGGGAGGTTCATTTCTGCCGCAACGCTATGAAGGCCTTCAATGTGCCTGAAGAAAAGGTCCCGGCTAACTGCCATATAGTTTCCGCGGGAATAAGGGCGCTGGTAGAATGGCAGGATAACGGTTTTCGCTACGTAAGAGCTTAATTAATTTGCCCAAACAGCTAGCACCTGTTAGTTTTAGCGGAAAGTTTTTAGGAGGAAATGATATGGAAAACGTAGCTAAAGGTATGCCTGGAATGGATAAAAGTGCCATAATTGAACAACAAGACCGCCGTGTCAAAGAGCAGCTTACCAGGATCCGTCACAAAATCATGGTTATGTCCGGCAAGGGCGGGGTAGGAAAAAGTTCGGTGGCGGTTAACCTGGCGGTAGGCCTTTCTTTACAGGACTTTATGGTCGGCCTCTTAGATGTTGACCTTCACGGTCCAAATGTTCCCAAAATGCTTGGTTTAAGGCGGGCTCATCTTCCTCGCCGTCCTGATGGCCGTATCGGCCCGGTGGTTTATTCGCCAAACCTCAAGTTTCTCTCTATTGAGCCTTTACTTCCTGAAGAAGATTCAGCCATCATCTGGCGTGGGCCATTAAAGATTTCTGCCATCAAACAGTTCATCGGCGATATTGACTGGGGAAAACTTGATTATCTGGTCATAGACGCCCCTCCTGGCACAGGTGACGAACCCATGACTATTGCTCAGACTATTCCTGATGCTTATGCCCTTTTGGTAACTACACCCCAGGAAGTTTCCTTGATTGACGTAAAAAAGTCTTACAATTTTTGCAAAAAGGTGAAGATGCGCATCCTGGGGCTGGTGGAGAACATGAGTGGTTTTATTTGCCCTCATTGCGGCAAGGAAGTTGACCTTTTCAAGCGCGGTGGAGGTGAGCGTTTAGCCGAAGAGCTTGGTATTAAATTTTTAGGTCGCATTCCCGTTGACCCAAGAGTAGTAGCCGCAGGCGATTCAGGTAAACCCATGATTGCGGCTTTTCCAGAGTCCAAAACCGCTGAGGCCTTTGAGGAGCTGGTCAGAAACGTGGTAGCCGCCACTGAAGAACTCTTGAAAGACATTGAAGAAGGGCGTTTTATGCGGGTGGCTGTTCCGGTGGAAGGTCCACTGGTAACTGATAAAGCCGATGAGGCCTCTATGTTTGCCATTTACGACGTAGAAAAAGGTGTCGTCAAAGTGAAAGACGTGGTTCCCAAACCTGATGATGCTCCCATGGACTTATGGCTTAAAGAGCAGGTGATTACTCATCTTTTAACGCCTCAAATTTCTAAGAAATTAAAAGAAAGCCTCACTAACATGGGAGTCCACGTGATTGAAAATATCCCGGCCAAGATGAAGTCTGACATGGCCGTGCAGGACTTGATAGCCGGAGTGATTAAAAAATAATTTTAGGGCCCCCAATTTGGGGGCCAGATTTTGATCTTTTTCTAAAATTTCGCCAGGGATCCCGCTGTTTCACCACCGGCTATCTACTATCGGCCATCTACCATTCTGTCACTGCGAGGAGGCCTGTTAGGAGAGATCCCTTCGCTGTGCTCAGGACAGGCGAAGCAGTCTATATAACAATTAACAGAATATTTCTTCGTAAAGAGAAAGCCCTTCGTCTTTACCAATCGGCCCGAGAAGGGCAAGGGTTGGTTTTACTCCAAAAACCTTTCTGGCAAAGGCGGTGATATCTTGAGGGGTAAGGGCCTTTATTTTCTCAACGGTTTCTTCGTAAGGAATATAACGGCCAAAGATGAATTCATTTCTGGCCAAGCGGGTCATGCGGCTATCGGGGTTATCTGCTGAAAGTAAAAGGGCGCATTTCAGGTTATCAAAGGCAGCTTCAAATTCTTCCTGGCTAATTTGATTTTCCATCAAAGCATCAAGTTCGTTCTTGATAACAGAAAGGGTCTCTTTAAGCTTTTCCTTTTCCACCGCTGCGTAAATGCCAAGCTGGCCGACATCTTCGTAAAGAGAAAGATAAGAATAAATGGCGTAAGCTAGCCCGCGCTTTTCGCGGACTTCTTGAAAAAGACGCGAACTCATGTTGCCACCAAGCAGGGTGTTAAAAAATAGAGCGGCGTAGCGACTTTCATCTCTTGTTCCTGGTGTGGCTACGCCCAGAACCAGGTGTACCTGTTCAAGCTCTCGCCTCTGAACGTCACATCTGGAAATGGGTTTAGGCCGGAGGCGCTTTTTAGTTTCTCCAGGAGCAAGTTTGCCAAAGTTGTTTTGGACAAGGTTTACCAGTTCTTCATGTTCTACCTTCCCCGCGGCGGCTATTACCAGGTTAGAGGCTTTGTAATATTTTTCGTAAAATTCAAGAACATCATTTTTGGATACGCGAGAAATAACTTCCCACTGGCCAAGAATTGGGCGAGCAAGAGGATGTTTTCCCCAAAGTAGGGTGCTGAATAGTTCATGAACCAGTTCTTCAGGGGAATCTTCAAGCATCTTTATTTCTTGAAGGATGATTTGTTTTTCGCGTTCAATGTCTTCGGGCGAAAAAAGTGGATTTAAGAAGATATCGGCCAAGAGGTCTAAAAAACGAGGCAAGTCTTCAGGCAACACCTTTCCGTGAAGACATGTGTATTCTTTGGCCGTGAAGGCGTTGGAGTAGCCTCCCAAACGGTCAAGCTCTTTAGCAATCTCTAAAGCCGTGCGCCGATGGGTACCTTTGAAGAACAGGTGTTCTATAAAATGCGTAAGCCCGTTTTGATAATCTTCTTCGTCTCGGCTACCAATGCTTAACCACAGGCCTAAAGAAACTGTAGGAAAATCTGCAATGTTTTCTGTTACCACCCGCAGGCCAGAGGGGAACAATTCTTTTTTGAGTTCTATACTCATGGCGCTCAAACATAAACCAAAGACGTAGAAATACAACCATAGATATTACTAGAGACCTTGCGAAATACTTTATTCAAGAGACTGTTTCGCTTAAGGCTCACCGTGACAACGTTAGAAAGTCATACGAAGGGTGAAGCGTTGAAGAGATTTGAGTTCATCACAAATGATTAAAGAAAAATCTCTTCTCGTCGAAAAAATATAAAAATAGATAAGGAGGTCGGGTATGAAGTTTGACACTATTAAGGCTCGTATCCAGGCCATCATTCTTGTAATGTTCCTATTGAGTATCCTAAATGCCGGCATGGTATTTATGGTTTTACAAAAAAATGCTGGAGATGCCCAGTATATTAACCTTGCTGGGCGCCAAAGGATGCTGGTGCAAAAAATGACCAAAGAAATTTTATCTAAAGATTTTGCATCAGCTAGGAACACAGCCAATCTCTTTGAAAATAGTCTCCAAATTCTTAAAAACGGAGATAGAAACAAAGGCTTGGAGCCTATTACTGATCCTAAAATATTGGCGGCTTGGGAAGACCTTCACTCTTGTTGGCAAGATTTCAAAAAAGCTTTTGATCGTTATCTTATTACCGGTAATAAAACAGACCTTAATTATCTCCTTGATCACAATTTAAAAATTCTTTCTTTGGCCAATACCCTAACCAAAAAATTTGAAGAAAAGGCTATCAGTAACCTCAATAGATTAAAGATTTATCAGATAGCCATATTGAGTTTTACCATGTTTTTACTGGCCGCTATCTGGTGGATGGCAAGGACCAAGATTATTGCTCCCATTGATAAGGCTGTAGCTTTAGTTATGAGGGTAGCAGAAGGGGATTTTACCGTTAAGTTTCCCAAAACTAGTAAAGACGAAATAGGAAGATTACTAGCCGCCCTTGAAGAAATGACCGAACGTTTGAGAGAGACCTTGAGAAACGTTGTTACGTCTTCAGATCAAGTATATTCGTCTTCTCAAGAAATTTACCGAGCCGGAGAAGAAGTAGCCGAAAAGGCCGTAAGATTGGCCCAAGAAGGAGAGGAAGTAAAAGAGGCAGAAAAGGCTATAAATAATAGTGTGCGAGCAGTTTCTGCGGCTTCTGAGCAGATGGTAGAAGCCATCACCGAGATCTCTCGCAATACTTCTGAGGCAGCCCGTATTGCCAGTGAGGCAGAGACTAAGGCCAAGGAAACTAACGATATAGTTAATAAACTAGGTGTTTCTTCTGAAGAAATAGGAGAGGTTATAAGTCTTATCCAGAGTATTGCCGAACAAACTAACCTTTTAGCCTTAAACGCCACGATTGAGGCAGCCCGGGCTGGAGAGGCTGGTAAAGGCTTTGCCGTAGTAGCTGGTGAGGTAAAAGAGCTTTCACGGCAAACTACTAAAGCTACAGAAAAGATATCCAGAAAAATTCAAGCCATTCAGACAGATGCTCGCGCTTCAGTAAAAGCTATCCAAGAGATTACTGAAGTTATAAGTCGAATAAATGATATATCAAATATGATAGCCAGTGCTGTAGAAGAACAGACTGCCATGATGGGAGAGATAAGCCAGGCGGCCAATATGTCTGCTGAAAGTGCAGAGCAAATAAGAGAAAAAATAGAAAAAATGTCACGGGCTATTAAAGATACGGCAGAAAAGGGCAATAAAAGTCGAGAACTTTCTCAAGAAATGATAGCCTTAGCTAATCGTCTTAAAGAACTAGCTTCTAACTTTAAAGTTTAATTTAATTGAGACTTTTGCAAAATTAAAAAAACAGAGAGTAGATAGCCACGGCGCCACCGGCGCCTGGCGATAGGGATCCCGCTTAATACTACAACCAGGCTTGTATAGGTAGTGGGCATATAAGGCCCCGCCACACAATGACTCAATTGTCGCCTATTTAGTGACCCCATTCCTGTGAAAACATCGACCAATAACCACCAACTCTAGTTCAAGAGAGATTCCTGTGCGTGGTCAAAGCCTACAATTTGTTGTGCCTGCTGGTGGTCGGTCAGGTTAATATCGCGCTCTTTGGCTTCAGTGGGGGCTACGACCTTACCTCGCTGTTTTATGCCGCTACCACTTTATACCCAAGTCTTTCTGCTTCTTCTTTTATTTTTGTCAATAATCTCTCCCTATTTATCTGCTTCAGATGATTTGCCCCTAATTCCCTGTATTCCTGACCCTCTTTGATGATAAAATACACCGCTTTCAATATCTTATGCGCTATGGCCCCTATGGCTTTCTTAGGCCCTCGACGAGCACGAAGTTGCCTATATTTTGCCGCATAATATGTCCCTTTCTTCCTCGTGGCCGCCCAAGACACCTCTATCAAAACGCTTCTTAAAGGATGTTTCTTTACCGGGCTCTTGCCGCTAATCCTCTTTCCTCCACTTTCGTTATTCCCTGGACAAACTCCTGCCCAACTGGCTAGCGCCCTCTCATTTGGAAAACTTCTCAGATCCGGCCCTACTTCTGCCAAAATAGCTCGCGCTGAAACTTCACTTACTCCTGGTATCCCTTTTAATCTCTCTATTAAATCTTCATGGTGTCTCATTACTTCCTTGATCCTTATATCCATAATCCCTATCTCTTTTTCCAGAGTCTCTATTATACTTAAGAGCGAATGCAAAAGAAAACGATGATGCTCTTCGAAAAAGCCACAAATAGAGCGATAGAGCTCTTCTACTTTCTTCTTAAGTTTCCCTTTAGCACAAGCCCTAACTTCTTCAAGGCTAGGCTTGGGGGTCTCTAAAAGTAATCTCATGATTTGACGACCTGTTTCCCCAAACAAATCTGAAACTACATTGTCTAGCTTAATATTTGCTGATTCAAAAAGCTTTTGAACTCTTTTCTTATAATCAGCAAGCGTTTTGACATGTTTCTGTCTAAGTCGTACTAGCTCTCTCCAGAAACGAACTTGTTTTGGGGGAATATAACTTGCCCGTAGCAGACCTACACGAAGTAATTCTGCTAACCAGCGGCTGTCTGAGACATCCGTCTTTCGTCCAGGGACATTTTTGATATGCCTGGCATTGACTAAGATCACTTCCACATAGCCTTCTAAAATATTGTGTATAGGCTGCCAGTAAACACCTGTGCTTTCCATGGCTACAATGGGACAATCTTTTTCGATCAGCCATTCTCTCAGGGCTATAAGATCGTCGGTAAAAGTTTCAAATTCTCGAACTTCGACTTCTATAGAACCATCAGGAAGAGTCTTTAGGATACATGCTGAGACGAAACGCTTATGAACGTCAAGGCCACAACAAATGGGATGAATAATTCTTAAAACCTGGTTATTTTCTTTTTCAGGAGCCATGGGTATATACCTCCTTTTTAAAGACTTTTTGAAGCAACAAAATATCCATGGCTCCTCTCTTTTCAATGTTTTCATGCCTTCGTTGTGCCCCTTTGGGGCATGGAGGTTAATATTAACAACCACCGTAAATACGGTTGTAGTATTCAGAGGGAATTTAAATTTTATTTCTGCCGAAATATGATGCAAAAACTAAAAAAATAATAATTTAAATATTCAAAATATCATAATCAGTGATTTTTATTTTTAGCCGCTCATAAAATTTGTGTAACAAACTTGCAAAAAACAAATTTTTTATTAATTTATAAACGATCTAAACAAAAAATTTTTATGAGGTGATAGCGGTGACCAAAGAAAAGATTGAATACTATCGTAAGTTAGGGCTTAAGATGACTCCGCAGCGTTTGGCCATTTTAGAATTTTTAGACGGTAATACCTCTCATCCTTCGGCTGAAGATATTTATCGTCACGTGGAGGGAAAGTTCCCCAGCATGTCTTTTGCCACGGTTTATAACACCTTAGAAGCCTTAAAAGAAAAGGGTTTGATACGAGAGCTGAGCATAGAACCGGGTAAAAAACGTTTTGATCCGAACCCTTCTCCTCACCATCATTTTATTTGTGAAAGATGCCATCAAGTCTATGATATTTTTGAAGATTTTCAGATAAATCTTCCTGAGGAATATCAAAAGCAATTTGAGATAAGAGAATGTGAGATCATTTTCCGTGGTATTTGTGCAGATTGCAAAAGAAAGGAGGTGTAGTTATGGCGGTTTTCCGTTGTGAAAAGTGTGGAGCCACTAAAGAAGGCCGTTGTAAACCGCGTAAATGCCCTAAATGTGGTGAACAGGGTACCATGAAAAAAGAAAGCTAGAGGATTTTTATGTGTATAGAACTTAAAATACGCTGTAAATGCGGGCAAAAAGAGGCCAGTTTTAATATGAGAGATAATATCATGCCCCAAGAAGTAATTTTGGGCCTCTATTGCCCGCTTTGTTCTTCTAAAGTGGAGTTTGACGAGACCACTATGATCTTGGATAACGGCTGGCTTATAGAGTATGACATGGATCTTGCCCGTTTTATGGCGCTAGCCAAGCTTGGTATTTCTGCCGAGGAGGTAACGCCTGCTTTTCTTTTTGACGAGGGTTATGCCACCTGGAAAGAGCTTTATCCAGGAGAATTAGAAGATATCAAAGAAGAAAAAGAAGCCATTGTGGCCATTCTTAAAGAAGACCCTCAAAGGTACTTTAAAGAACTTAGAAATTGGGCCAACGCCCGCATGGCCCGTCTTAAGGAAGAAGGCTGGCGCAAGGCCAGATTTATCTGAAATTAGCTTGATATTTTTCTCCTTAACAGGTAATACCTTTCTAACCAGTGGCGGGAGGTCTTCTATGCATCCATTAATAGAGGCGAGAGCCGGTCAAAAACTTTTGTTATTAGGGAATGAAGCTATTGCCAGAGGAGCCTTAGAAGCGGGTCTTAGAGTAGGAGCCGCTTATCCTGGGACTCCTTCTTCTGAGATAGGTAACAATCTGTTTCAGATCCAGCATGAACTTCCTGGTCTTTACTTCGAATTTTCTACTAATGAGAAAGTGGCCATGGAAGTAGCGGCTGCTGCAGCTGCTACCGGTTTAAGAAGCCTTACCTGTATGAAACATGTAGGGTTGAACGTGGCCTCTGATCCGTTAATGACCCTTGCCTATATCGGTGTGCGCGGTGGTATGGTCATTGTGGTGGCAGATGATCCTTCCTGTCACTCAAGCCAAAATGAGCAGGACAGCCGCTATTACGCCAGGCTATCAGGCCTTCCTTTGCTTGAGCCAGCTACCCCTGAAGAAGCCTATCAGATGACACGCTTTGCCTTTGAGCTTTCAGAAAAGCTTGAGCTTCCCGTGCTTTTGCGCACTACTACTAGGGTTTCTCACGCGCGAGGGGTTGTAGAAGTAGGAACACTGCCTTCTTATGACCAGCCTATCAAAGGTAAGTTTGAAAAAGATACACATCGCTGGGTGCCTATCCCTGCGGTAGCAAGAGTTAGGCACCAGGTGCTCCTTGAGAAGATGAAAGAAGCTCAAAGGCTGGCAGAGTCTTCTTCCTGGAATCGTACCTACGGAAAAGGTCCTCTGGGTATAATCACCAGTAGTGTTGCCGCCAACTATGTTGAAGACGCTTTTCAAGACCTCAATCTCTTTGAACAAATCAAAGTATTAAACCTTGGTTTTACACACCCTTGGCCAGTCAAGCTGATAGCAGACTTCTTGAAGCAAGTGGAAAAAGTTTTAGTGGTAGAAGAACTTGAACCTTATCTTGAAGAAGCCGTCAAAGTAGTGGCTCAGGAAGAGGGTATAAAGGTTGCTATCTTAGGCAAACATACCGGGCATCTTCCCAGGTATCTTGAGTTTGATCCTGGCCAGGTCAAACTGGCCATAGCTAGAGCTTTTTCTCTTGACTTGCCTAAGCCTGAAACACCTGATATTTCCTGGGTGCCGGAGCTTCCGCCAAGACCTCCCACTCTTTGCCCTGGCTGCCCTCACCGTGAGACTTACAACGTTATTAAAGATGTTTTAAAAGAACTAGGCATCCTTGAAAATACTATCTTTCCTACAGATATCGGCTGTTACACCCTGGGGATTTTGCCTCCCATTCAAATGGCTGATTATCTCATTTGCATGGGTTCAAGTGTAGGGGCTCCTTGTGGTTTTTCTGTAGCTACTGACCACCGTATAGTCTCTTTTATAGGTGATTCTACCTTTTTCCATGCGGGGCTTTCACCCTTAGCCAGCGCTGTTTTCAATAAACACAAATTTACTTTAGTTGTTCTTGATAACGAGACCACAGCTATGACTGGTCATCAGCCGGTTCCTTCTCAGGAATTACGTCCCAAAGTCCTTGAGGACCGTCCTAGAATAGATATTGAAGAAGTAGTGAGAGCCTTAGGAGTTAAGAATGTAGTCACTATAAACCCGTATCAAAAAGAAAAGGCCAAAGAGGCAGTGCGCCCTATACTTGAAAAAAATGAACTTTCGGTGATTATTGCCAAGGCCCCTTGTGTGCTTTACCGGGCCCGCTTGGCTAAGAAAAAGTAGTTGCGGGAGGACTTATGAAGAAACTTCGCATTTTAACGGTAGGCGTAGGAGGGCAAGGCATACTTCTTTTCTCTAAAATTTTGGGGGAAGCCTGCCTTAGAGCTGATATTCCTGTGACCATGTCTGAGGTTCACGGTATGGCCCAGCGAGGCGGCGTGGTTGAGACCAATATTGTTTTAGGTGGGATAAAAAGTCCTCTTATTGCTAAAGGAGAGGCCGATGTATTAGTAGGCCTTGAACCAGTAGAGACGTTGAGGGCTCTTCCTCGAGCTAGTAAAAATACGGTTATCATCTCGAGTACAGATCCAGTTGTTCCTCAAATAGTAAAAGACGGCCTGGCAGAATATCCAGAGCTCTCTCCTCTTTTTGAAAAATTAAAAAGGGCCTTTGAAAAGGTATATCTTTTCCCTGGCGAAAAACTGGCTAAAGAGGCAGGTACCAGTCGTGCTTTAAACGTAGTTACCCTTGGGGCTTTAATAGGAACAGGTATTTTGCCTTTTGATAACGAAGATATGATTGAGGCCATAAAAAAGGCAGTTAAACCTCAATTTTTAGAGCCTAACCTTAAGGCCTTTGATCTGGGTTATCAGGCGGTCACTTCTTAGTGCGAAAGCGAAAGAGATAGAGACCTTCTCTCGGGCCTATTAGCCTTATCAGTCCAAAATAAAAAACGGCACAAAAAACTATCAGGCCCAGGAGACCAAAAGTAAAATCAAGGCCAGAAAAGCTTTTTAAATATTTGTCCCCATAGAAAGCGATAAGCCCTAGCCCAAAAGTAGCCAATAAAATACGGGCTAAACCACTTACTACTTTAGTAAATTCTATTCCCTCAAGCTTTTTGGTAAGAACAACTACTTGAAAGATGGCCTGGGCCACGATACCGAGACTCATTCCCAAGGCTACAGCTTTGAAGCCCCAAGTTTTGACCAAAGTGGTAACTGTAAGAAGGTTAACAGCTACTGAGAGAAAACTTGAAAGCATAGGTATCTTTGGCTTGTGAAGCGCATAAAAAACAGGCGCGGTGACTTTGGTAAGGGCATAAGCAGGAAGCGAAATAGAAAATAAAGAAAGGGCCGTAGCCGTGGCTATGGTATCAGCCGGGCCAAACTGACCCCTTTCAAAAATTATCCTCACAATAGGTTTGGCTAGAATAATTAGCCCAACGGCTGAAGGAAGGGCTAGGGCTTGGGCCATAAGTATTGCAGAGGCGTAAGTAGAACGAAGGCTGAAAAAATCTTTACGAGCCGCTTGAGCTGAAACCACCGGAAGAATAGCTGTAGCGAGTGCTACTCCAAAAAGCCCTAGAGGCACATACATTAGCCTAAAGGCATACGAAAGCCAGGAAAGGGAACCTTCCTCACAAAGAGAGGCAAAATAAGTGTTGATAAAAATATTTAATTGTACCGCTGATAGCCCAATCACTGCCGGAGCCATTAGCTTAAAAATTTCTTTTACATAAGGGTCTTTTGGAGCGAAGGAGAGTTTGAAACGAAACCCCTTTTTCCAGATAGCCGGTGTTTGAATGCCTACCTGGGCTATGCCCCCAGCTATTACACCAATTGCCATAGCGGTTATAGGAGTAACCCCTGCTTTTACAAAGACAAAATAGAGAGAGACCCCTGTTAATATGGAAATTAGGTTGAAGACTGCTGAGGAAGCCGCTGGTAAAAAGAAAGTGCCAAGGGAGTTTAGCATACCAGCTATTACCGCTGAAGTACTTATTAAAGCCAGGAAAGGGAACATGATGCGAGTAAGAAAAGTGGCAAGTTGGAGTTTTTCGGGGTTGACCTTAAATCCCGGGGCAAGAAGACCAACCAAATAGGGAGCAAACAGCTCTCCCAAAAGGACAAGAAATATTACCAGGACTAATACTGTGCCTAAAGCCTTGCCGGCCAGACGCCAGGTCTTCTCGAGACCATATTTCTCTTTGTGTTGGGTGAAGACCGTAACAAAAGCCGTAGCCAGGGCTCCTTCAGCCAGGAGATCCCTTAAAAGATTGGGTATCCGGTAGGCCACTACGTAGGCGTCCATCTGGAGCCCGGCACCAAAAAAACCTGCTAGTACCTGTTCGCGGATAAGACCCAAGAGGCGGCTTAACAATACCGCAATGGTTACTGCTCGGGCTCCAGAGGCTATTTTTTTAAAGGCTTTTTGTTCTTGAGACATCTAGGATTGAGAAGATCTGGACTTAAGAGCCTGGTATAAATTAAACAGCGATGCTAATAAAGTTAAAACAACCACCCCTCCCAAAATAAAACCAGCTTTTAAAAAAGGAATATTATGCACTGCGTAAAAATTCTTTAAATAATAAAATGTCTTAACCCAAAGCCCCAATCCGGCCAGAAGTCCCAGGCTTAGAATTAGTCTGATTGGCCATCTTTTTAGTACTAATAAAGAGGGTAAAACGGCCAGGATCAAGGCTAATTCTATCTGGGCGTGTCGCCAAAAGTGAGCGGCCAAAAGGAGATAGGCTAACCATAAAAGGATGCTAGCTAGAAAATTCATGCTCTTTCCTTTGACCTTTTGCCAATCGGTGACGGGCAAATAGGGCTGCTCCTTGTAAGGCGGGATAAGGGTGTTTCACCAGCCAGATGGGCATTCCTTCTAGTAATTCTTGGTGTCTTCCTTTAGCTAAAAAAGCCTTTTGAAAAATTCCCCTTTCAAAAAAGGGAAAAAGTTTTGGGGCAATCCCGCCTCCTATAAAAACTCCGCCAGTAGCCAGACTTTTTAAGGCCAGATTTCCGGCTTCAGCACCGTAAGCGTAAAAAAATATTTCCAGGGTCTTTTCTGCTAGAGGATCTTTAGCTTCTAAGCCTGCTGGGCCTATTTCTTTAGCAGAAGATAGACGAGGAGTAATGCCTTTTTCTTGGCAGAGAAAAAAGTATATGTTTTCAATTCCTGGGCCGGAGACTACCCTTTCCCAGCTCACGTGACCAAATTTTTTAGCAAGATAAGCATGCAAACGGTAGGTAAGTTCGTCCCACGGAGCAAAATCAGCGTGCCCACCTTCGGTGGCTACAGGAAAAATTGAATCTTCTTTCCTTATTAATAGAGCTTCGCCAAGGCCGGTGCCAGCAGCGATGACTGCTATATTTCCTTTTTTATCCTGGTGCCCGGCTTTTATTGAGTATAAGTGTTTTCTAGAAATAAAAGGAAGTGAATAGGCCATGGCCTCAAGGTCATTCAAAAGAAAAACCTCTGAACAACCGAACTTTTTAGCCAGTTGATTGGCTGAGAAGCGCCAGCCCACGTTTACCATATTTACCCAGCCTTTGATTACCGGGCCAGCTACAGCTAAAGCGAGATACTTAGGCTTAAATGAGAACTCTGAAACGTAGGTTTTTAAGAGCTCAGTAATACTTGAAAAATTTTTTGTATAAAGGAGACGTAATTTTTTGGGCCTGGCGGGACCAGTTGTTTCGTAGATGGCCAGTAGGGCCTTAGTCCCGCCTATGTCTCCTGCTAAAATCATTACTTTTTCTTGGTGGTCCAGTACTTGTTGTAAAGTTCAATCAAATGTTTGGTAATGTCTATTTTTTCTGAAGCCCAATAAAGCCCGGGCATCCTTTTTTCAAGGATAAGGTCGTAACCTTCTTTTTTAGCCATGTCTTTTATTATTTTATCTAAATCCTGCATTATGGGTTTTAAGGCCTTTTCTTCTTCTTGCTTCATTTCAAACTGGGCATCTTCTCTGGCGGCCTGATATTCTCTTAGCATTTTTTGGTATTCCCGTTCTTTTTCTTTGCGTGCCTCTGGGGAGAGGAGAGGCGCTTTCTTTTCAAGTTCTGTTTTAAATTTACGTAATTCGCTTTCTTTTTTTTGGAGTTTGGCTTTTAAAGTTTCAAACTTGGCCTGAAGTTTTTTAAGAGCCTCTTGCCCGGCCTGAGAGTTTCTGACTACTGTCTGGATATCAACCACGCCAATTTTGGCTTCAGTGGCCCAGCTATTTGTACTCAAAAGTAAAATCCCAAAAACTATTAAAATTGCCAGCCTTTTCATAAAACCTCCTTATTGTTGGTTATTTTTTGATTACCACAAAGTCAACTCGGCGGTTAAGCGCCCATGCCTCTTCGTTATGCCTGGGATCAAGAGGCCGCTCTTCGCCAAAACTTACGGTGATAAGCCTTTCTGGAGAAACACCCAGGTTTATAAGATAGCGTTTCACGGCAAGGGCCCTTTTTTCTCCAAGAGCCAAGTTATATTCGCTTGAGCCGCGTTCGTCACAGTTGCCCTGAAGTTCTACTTTTATTTCTGGATTTTCTAAGAGAAACCGGGCGTTCTCTTGCAAACGATCTTTCATGTCATCACGAATATAATAGGAATCAAAGTCAAAAAAGATGGCCTTAAAAGGTCTGGTGCTGCGGCCATAAAGTAAAAGTTCTTCACGGTGGGCGTCTATCCATTCCGGATTTTGGGGTTCAAGGCCTACTTCTTCAAATATAGGGGGTTCTGAAAGCTTAGGAGTTTCTTGAGAGGGAACTTTGGCTTCTTCGGCCGGCTTTGTCTGCGGAGCAGATTCTTTTTTTACTGCAGGTGGAGGTGCTTCTTCTACTCCAGTTGGTATTTCTTTTTTGGCACAAGAGACAACAAACAATCCTACCATCAAAATTAACAACAAATTAAGTTTTTTCATAAAGCCTCCTTTCTTATGTTTAATAACCGGTAAGGTCATATTCTAACAAAAATTTTCCTGTCCACTCTTCAAGCCTTTGGCGCATAAGAGAAGTCAATCTATGCAATAAAGTTAGTTCATCATTTAAAACCTGGGTAATGTGGGCCATTTCTTTATCAGAAAGCATATTTAAATGTCTTAAACAAAAATAATCCCTACAAAGCATAGGGCGAGCTAAAATTTTACACCCCCTTGGCCCTACAAAAAAACACCTGCCAGGGACTTCTCTTTCCTCAGGGAATTTTTGCCCTAAAAGTAAGTTTAAAAGCAAAATTAAAACTGTACACTCGTTTTCTAGGCCTATTTTGCAGCAGCCTTTGCCGTCAATGACCGTACAAACATAACATTCATGGAAAGTGCCAGCCTCTTCCATAGCCTGATTGGAAGCCTCTATGGCTTTTACGTATGGAGAAAGAAGGGGAGCGATTTCAGGATCCTGGCGTAAATCGTCTCCCCAGATGATAAAAATTTCTTTGGCAGTTTCTATTTTTTCTTCTATAAGACGTGTAGGGTCAGGTCTTTTAGCACGGAGATATCGCATAGTGCTTATTTACCATTAAAATTGGAGGCCTAAAAGAGACAAAAGGAGGAATTTAATGAGTTTAAAAAGTATGACCGGCTTTGGCCGAGCCGAGGAAGTTAGAGATACCTGGTCGCTCCGGGTAGAGATAAAAAGTGTAAATCACAGATTTCTAGAAATAGTAGTAAGACTTCCTAGGCGTTATCAGGTCCTTGAAGAAAGGATAAGAAGAACCCTCCGAGAAAGATTCTCGCGGGGAAGATTTGATATTTACGTCCAGCTCGTGGGAAGTCCTCCCACGGCCCAAAGTTTGAGTTTCAATGAGACTCTCGCGCGCCAGTATGTCGAAAGTCTGAGGTATTTAAAAGTGGTTCTAGGCTTGGCCGGAGACATTGAAATTAAAGATTTGCTTCGTATGCGCGAAGTTTTTCAGGCTGTAGAAGCAGAAGAAGACCTTGAGGCCCTTTGGGAGGAATTATCTCCGGCTTTAATCGAGGCCCTTGACCATCTGGCCACCATGAGGGAAGAAGAGGGGAAGTTTTTGGAAGGAGTTCTTAGAGACCAGCTTTCAAAGCTTAAGCTTTTGGTGGAAGAAATAGAAAAAAGACGAGAAAGCGCTTTTTTAACGGCTAAAAAACGTCTTGAAGACCGCATAAAAAAACTTTTATCAGATAAAGAACTTGACCCCTTACGTCTTCATCAAGAAGTGGTAATACTTGCTGATAGGACAGATTTTACCGAAGAACTAGATCGTCTTAAAAGTCATATAGGACAGTTTGAAAAGGCAATAGAAGAGCCAGGGCCTCATGGCCGCAAACTTGATTTTTTGATTCAGGAGATGTTTCGTGAAATAAATACCCTTTCCAATAAGGCCGCTAATGCCGAAATTTCCCAGTTGGCTGTAGAGGTCAAATGTACCTTAGAGAAGATGAGGGAACAAATTCAAAATATTGAATAACTTTAGAAAACAAGTAAATTTTTCATATATTGACATTTATTGGCGTTTTGATTAACATCTTTGGCGAAATTTAGAAAATTTTGGAGGATTAGTTATGAGCTGCAAGTGTCGTCTTTTAAACATCGGCTTTGGTAACTCGGTGGTGGCTGAACGTATTATTGCTATTGTGAATCCAAATTCTGCTCCAATGAAAAGGCTTCGTGAAGAAGCCCGTGAGTCAAAGCGTCTTATTGATGCTACCCAGGGTCGCAGAACCCGTTCTATCATTATTACTGACAGCAACCATGTTATCCTTTCAGCCATTCAGGCGGAAACCATTTCTCAGCGTCTTGCCTCTGATCTTCTCAAGGCTGGCCATGATGACGAAGAAGAATGTGAAAGCAAAAATTCCGGCAAATAATTATGAGAAAAGGTTTGGTCTTAGTAGTCTCGGCCCCTTCTGGGGCCGGCAAAACTACCCTTTGTCGCCGTTTACTTTCTCTTGACTCAGAGATTTCTTTTTCAGTCTCTTACACCACCAGATCACCTCGCCCTAATGAAAGAAATGGTGTTGATTATTTTTTTGTAGATAAAGAGACTTTTAAAAAGATGATAAATGAAGGTGCCTTTCTCGAGTGGGCTGAGGTACACGGAAACTTCTATGGCACCTCCCTTGAACAGGTAAAAGAGGCTATCTCTTCAGGGAAAGATGTTTTGCTTGACATAGATGTTCAAGGGGCTTTTCAGGTTAGAGAAAAGCTCGGTAGAGAAGCTGTTTTAGTCTTTATTTTACCACCCTCTTTTGAAGAACTTGAAAAGCGACTTAAAAAACGAGGCACTGAAGACCCTAAAGAACTTGAGCTCAGGCTTTCAGTGGCCAAAGAAGAAATAGCCAAGGCCCAGGCCTTTGACTATTTGATCGTTAATGATGTTTTAGAAGAGGCTCTCGATAGGTTGTATTCTATTTTGAAGGCAGAAAGACAGCGCACGTTCCGCCGAAGTGACCTTATTATGAGGTTTTTTTAAAATGCCAGAAGTTATTTGGGGAATAAATCCTGTTCTTGAACTCCTTCGCACTAACCCTTCCAAAATAAAAGAGATTTATATCCAAAAAAAGGAGCTAAAGGGGCGGGTTTATCAAATAGTAGAAAGGGCGCGTAAGAAGGACATTTCCGTAAAAATCAAAAAGGAACTAACAGGCTTAGGATTGCCTCCGGAGGTTAAAACTCAAGGTGTTGTTGCTGTAGTAAAAGATTTTGACTATGTTGATCTTGAAGATATTCTTGAAAAAGCTAAAAAAAGCCAAGAACTTGGTTTAATAGTGGCTGTAGATGGGCTAACAGATCCCCAAAACCTTGGTTCTTTGATAAGAAGTGCTGTAGCTGCTGGGGCTCACGGCTTAATCATTCCCGAAAGAAGAGCCGCAGGTATTACAGGCACAGTGGTAAAAGCTTCCGCTGGGGCCATTTCTCATCTTTTAGTGCACCAGGCCAAAAACCTAGGCCGCACTTTAGAAGAATTAAAAGAAAGAAATTTTTGGATAGCTGGCCTTGAGGCCAGGACCAAAAATACTATTTACCAATTAGACCTCAAGCTTCCACTAGTCTGGGTAGTGGGAAGCGAGGAAAAGGGTCTTCGTCCTTCTATTAAGGAAAAATGTGATTTTCTGGCTTCTATTCCCATGCGCGGGCCGATAGATTCGCTTAACGCAGCGGTAGCTGGAGCAATTGCCCTTTTTGAAACCCAAAGGCAGCGTTATCATTCGTAAATGCTTAAGGCTTACCGGTTAATAGGGCAGTTACTGACACCTTTTTTTCTAGCTAAAGGCATACCCAAAGAACGAAAAGGAGAACTCCCTAAAGCAGATATCTGGATCCATGCGGCTTCTGTCGGTGAGGCCAATGTGGCCGCAAGTATCATTTCAAACTTTTTAAGATATCATCCTGAGGTAAAAATCTTATTAACTCTTCATACTTCCACTGGTATTAAAAAAGCCAAAGATTTATTGGAAGACTTTCCGGTTTTCATTTCTTGGGCTCCTTTTGATACTCCAAGCTTTGTTAAAAAAGCACTACTTTCAGTAAGCCCTAAAGTTTTTGCCATAGTAGAAACCGAACTCTGGCCAAACTTAATTTGTGAAGCCCATGCCAGCGGAACCAAACTACTTATATTGAATGGTAGGCTTTCATCCCGCAGTTTTAAAAAATATAAGCTTATTAGGCCCCTTCTTAAGGAACTTTTTTTTAAGTTTGAACATATTGCTGTTATTGGGCCAGAGGAAAAGGAAAGATATCTTGCCTTAGGAGCTCCTCCTGAAAAGGTTTCTATAGAAGGAAATGCCAAATACGACCTCCTTTGGGAAAGGCATAAAAAGCTGGACCTGAAAAAAATAGTATCCAGGCTCCCACAAAAACCTCTTTTTGTGTTTGGAAGTATCCGTAAAGGAGAAGAGAAAATCATAGGAGAAGTTCTTTCTTTATTACAAAAAACTTTGCCTAAGGTGCATTTCATTTTGGTGCCACGGCATCTTACGTTTATTCCCGGGATAAAAAATGAGTTAAGCCAAAGGGGACTTTCTTTTAGGCTTTATAGCAAGCCAGTAAATGACTCTTTGGTAACGATAGTTGATGAAATAGGCCCACTTTTTGGCATTTACGCCCTTTCTAAAGCTGCTTTTGTGGGAGGAAGCCTTTGTCCTAAGGGCGGGCAAAATCCCTTTGAACCAGCGGTTTTTAAAAAACCTGTACTCTTTGGTCCTTATATGGAAAACTTTTCTTATGAGGCCAAGGCCTTAGTTACAGCTGGCGGGGCGCAGATAGTTAAAACACCAGATGAATTAGCCCAGGCTATAAAGGGGTTTTTTACTGACGAAAAACTAACCCAAAAAACCGGTGAGGCTGCCTTTGAAAGTTTTAAAAAGTTTTTAGGGGCAACCACAAGGTACGTCTCTCTCTTAGAAGAGATTTTTATAAAATAAACTATAAAATAAACTATAAAATAAACATTGTTTTGCTTGTCCGAACGTTAGCCAGAGGACTTTTGCGGTAACGAATTGCTCAGGGAGGGGACAGGAGCTCGCAAGATACTGTGGTTTTTGTCAAGCACTTTGAGCTTCCATTTGCCATTTTTTGTAATTATAGAAAGCAAATATCAATAATTTTCTGGCACAGGCTATTATGGCCACTTTCTTCGGTTTTCCTCTCTTTATCAAACTTTCGTAATACTCTTTTAGTCCCCCTTCTTTACATCTTATGGCACTAAGCGCCCCCATAAAAAGCAAACTCCTTAACCTATTATCCCCTTTCTTGCTTATCCTAGTTACCAGCTTCCTCTTACCAGATTCCTTTACTTCCGGGTCCAATCCTGCTAGAGCTACTACCTCCCGCCGGTTTCTTATCCGCCTCTTCCGAAAAAAGATGTAACAATATGTCGCTATCATCTTCCCTATTCCTTTAACTTTCTCTATTTCTCTAACCCCTCTGTTTATGTCGTCATCTTTATTTACTAATTCCTCCATCTCTTTCTTTATCTTCTGAAGCCTCTGCCTTGTTTCTTCTAAGTTTTTCTGTATGTGTTTTTTGCTTTCTTTACTATCTACTGGTACTCTATCTAAATACTCTAGAAAATTAGATAACTTGTTTTCTATATTTTGATATAATTGATACTCACTTAACAATAAAGATAATTTCTCTAAATTTTCGTTATATTCTATTTCTTTGATCTCTTCTTCGCTAACTATCTTGTGATATTCGTATAACAGTTTCGCATCAAGATTATCTGTTTTTGCTCTATGACCTAATACTTCTCTTAAACGGGGGACTTTTCTGGGGTTAAGGGATACTACTTTTATCATATTCGTAGCACAGAACTCCTCCAGAAATGCCGAATATGGCCCTGTGGGCTCGTATATCACCACCCTTTTCTTCCTGTCTTCTTTCTTCTTAAAAAACTTCCTCTTAAATTTCTTTAAACCCCTTTCATTTTGAAACTCGTAAACCTTCTGGCCATCAAAAATAACCAATGTATCCTTGGCCACATCCACCCCAAGAAAAGATAAATTTTTCATAGGTCTTCAATTCTCCTTTCTTTGAGATAAAATAAAGATTGTTGGTAGGGAGGTCCTTCCAGGTTTAGCCTTGTATACGGACAGTTTCCGTAATTGGAAACGTCCCGGATACTGTTCAAACACAGGGAAGGACGGCTAATCTTGCGATCGAACAGTTTGCTAAAAAGCAAACGTTCCATGACTCAACAGCCTGTCCCTCCCTACCAACTTTTTTTACTTTAATGCTTTTGCCCTTTACTTAAAACCATACAATGACAGGGTTAAATTAAAACCATACAATGACTCTCTCCCGGTGTCACTGCGAGCTCCTGTCCCGAGCGTAGCAAAGGGAATCTCCGAGATCGTCACGGCGACTACATCGCCTCGCGATGATAGAGGGTGGCTTGTCCTGCTTACGAGAGATTGCTTCGGGGCTTCGCCCCTCGCAATGACTCACTTCTGGTGTCACTGCGAGCGCAGCGAGCAGTCTTTAGCACCACCAGCCATCAACCAGCCCGTCACTGCAAGGAGCACTCCCCCTACTGTCACGGCGAGGAGACGGTCCCTACTGTCACGGCGAGGAGCAACCCCTCGCTCGTCACTGCGAGGAGGCCCGCAGGGCCGACGAAGCAGTCTCTAAATAAAAGATTTTGCTAAGGTCTCTTGTTAACTGAATGAAAATTTAAATATGAGCTTTTAACTACTCAACCACTCACCCACTTAACCACTCACCCACTCAACAATTTAGCTTTCAACTTTTATAACCGGGCAGGTCATAGTGTGTTGGATATAATCGATTCTCTGTAATTTTCTGATTACCATGTCAGAGAGTTCGTCGTGATCTTTGGTTTCTACTTCCGCAATTATATCATAAGGGCCCATAATAATGTCTAATCTCTTTACTTCTGGCATATTTTTAAGCGTTTCAGCTACTTCAGAAGTTTTACCTATTTGGGTGTTTATCAGAATATAAGCTTTAAGAGCCATCTTTGCCTCCTTTTGAGAGGAGCTCCTCGAGGAGTTTTATCATCTTTTCAGTTTCGATGGGTTTGGGAAGTACAGCGTCAGCTTCTTTTTCCTGGGCGAGACTTTCTACTTCAGCCCCATAACCAGTTATGGCTACTACTGGGATATCAGGATTTTCTCTTTTTAAGACGGTTATAATACCGATCCCGCTAATATATGGCATGGTTATATCGGTGATTACCAGATCAAAGGGTTCTTTTTTTAGCTTTTCTAAGCCCTTTAAGCCGTCTTCGGCTTCTTCGACCTGGAAGCCGCCCTTTAAGGATAAATATTCTGCCAGTTGACTCCTTAGGTTGTCGTCATCTTCTATTAGTAAAATTTTTCTAGGCATGGCCTTCTCCTTGTTCTCAAATTGGTTTTAGCAAAATATATTTAATTGTGCAATCATGAAAAAATTATATTATTTTTCCGATAAAAGTATTGATAACGATTCCCCAATTGCAAAATGTTCATAAAGATTTAAAATTTAAAAAAATTTCATTCAAAAAATTTAGAGGTGAAAGAATTGCGAAGCTTTTATCGTAATCTGACAATTTGGCTATTGATCGCCCTGGCCATGATACTCCTTTTCAATTTTGTTAGTACTCCTCATAAAAGGGCTACGGAGATATCCTATACTGATTTTATCTCTATGGTCCAAAAAGGACAGATAACAGAAGTTACTATTAAAGGGAAAGAGATCCACGGGGTCGTAGCTGACAAAAAAGAGACTTTTGTAACCTATGTTCCCGATGGCGAAACGGAATTAATCCCTATGTTACGCAAAGCAGGGGTGCGTATAAATGTAAAACCTGAAGACAAAAACCCGTGGTATCTTTCTTTTCTTATTTCCTGGCTACCTATGCTCTTGTTAGTGGGGGTATGGATATTTTTCATGCGCCAAATGCAGGCAGGAAGTGGCCGAGCTTTTTCTTTTGGTAGAAGTCGGGCTCGTATGGTTTCTGGCGAAGAGGTGAAAGTTACCTTTGATGATGTGGCTGGTGTTGATGAAGCTAAAGAAGAACTTGCAGAAGTTATCGAATTTTTGAAGGATCCTCACAAGTTTACCAAGCTTGGTGGTCGAATTCCCAAAGGAGTCCTTCTGGTAGGCCCTCCAGGAACAGGTAAAACCCTTTTGGCCAAAGCTATCGCTGGTGAAGCGGGAGTGCCTTTCTTTAGTATCAGCGGCTCAGACTTTGTGGAAATGTTTGTGGGAGTTGGCGCTGCCCGTGTTAGAGACCTTTTTACCCAGGCTAAGAAAAATGCCCCGTGTATCATCTTTATAGACGAGATAGACGCTGTTGGTCGTCATCGTGGAGCAGGCCTTGGTGGTGGCCATGATGAACGTGAGCAGACTTTAAACCAGCTTTTAGTAGAGATGGACGGGTTTGAAGGTAATGAAGGCATTATTGTGGTGGCGGCTACTAACCGACCCGACATTTTAGACCCTGCTCTTTTAAGGCCTGGGCGCTTTGATCGCCAAGTGGTTGTGCCACCTCCAGACGTAAAAGGAAGAGAAAAGATACTTAAAGTCCACACCAAAAAAGTGCCATTAGGTGATGATGTAAATCTCGAAATCATTGCTAAGGGAACACCTGGTTTTACTGGAGCAGACCTTCAGAACCTGGTAAACGAAGCTGCTCTTATTGCCGCACGCAAGGGAAAGGATAAAGTCACCATGGAAGACTTCGAAGAGGCTAAAGACAAACTTCTTATGGGGCGTGAGCGAAAAACTGCTGTTATAAGTGATGAAGAAAAGAGAATCACTGCTTATCATGAGGCTGGACACACCATGGTGGCCAAACTTTTGCCGGGGACTGATCCTGTTCACAAAGTAAGTATCATCCCTCGCGGCCAGGCGCTAGGGATAACCCAGCAACTTCCCTTAGATGAGAGGCATACTTATTCTAAGGACTATCTTCTCAAAAGGTTGATGGTCCTTTTAGGTGGTAGAGCTGCCGAAGAGTTGATTTTTAATGAGTTTACTACCGGGGCTGGAAACGATATCGAGAGAGCTACCGAAATTGCCCGCCGCATGGTTTGTGAGTGGGGGATGAGTGAAAAACTTGGCCCTGTAGCCTTTGGCCAGCGTCATGAGCCCGTCTTTTTAGGTAAAGAGCTTTCTCAGATTAAAAATTATAGTGAGGCTACAGCTCTGGCTATTGATAATGAAATTCGAGAGATAGTACTTTCTTGCTATAACAAGGCCAAAAAATTGCTGGAAGATAACATTGAGTTGCTTCATCGTCTGGCAAACGCCTTGCTTGAAAAAGAAACTCTTGATGCCAAAGACATTGATAATATTCTCGGTCTTTCTCAGGAAAGACCGGCTGAAGGGGCAGCCTAACTACTAATGCTTAAGCCTCTTAAAGTTAGAAACAAGGTTTTTGAATGGGGTAAAAAAACTTATTTGGTAGGTGTTTTGAACGTTACCCCGGATTCCTTTTCTGATGGGGGGCTCTACTTAAATCCCAAACAAGCCCTTAAGCGGGCCGAAGAAATGATAGAGGCTGGAGTTGATATAATTGATATTGGCGGCGAATCTACTAGACCTTTTGCTAAGCCAGTTCCTGAAGAAGAAGAGATCAAGAGAACTATCCCGATAATCGAGGCTATTAGGAAATATTGGGATATTCCTATTTCTATTGACACATATAAGGCCGGAGTAGCCGAAAAAGCCCTTAAAGCTGGCGCGGATGTAGTTAATGACATTAGTGCTCTACGTTTTGATCCTCGTATGGCCGAAGTAGTGGCCAAAAACGGGGTGCCGGTAATTCTTATGCATATGAAGGGGAACCCCCAGACTATGCAGCTTGATCCATATTATGAAGACGTCCTTTCGGAAATCAGCTCCTTTTTTGAGGAAAGGGTGGCTTTTGCCGAAGGAGCTGGTATCGCGCGGGAAAAAATTATAATTGATCCTGGTTTGGGCTTTGGTAAAAGGTTTGAAGATAATTTAAAAATCATCAAAGAAATAGACTTTTTTAAAAAATATAGACTACCCATCCTAATAGGACCTTCAAGAAAATCATTTATTGGTCATATAGTAAACAAAGAGGCCCGAGAAAGAGATGCCGGCACCATGGCTACAGTTGCTTATCTCTCTTTAAAGAAAGTGGATTTAATAAGAGTTCACAACGTAGCCATGGCTCGCGATGTTATTAAAGTTATTGAAGCCATAAGGGAGGTTAGGTGAAAGACCTCCTCAGGCAGTATTATCATCTCCTCCGCTGGCAAGACATCGTTGACATACTCATTGTAGCTTATCTTTTTTACCGTATTCTTTTGTTGATCCGTGGAACTCGAGCTATTCAAATGGCAGCTGGGCTGGCCATGTTGGTGATGATGTATTTTGTGGCCGCCAATCTCCAGTTGCTCACTCTTCACTGGCTTTTAGGAACGTTTCTTTCTTCGATTTTTTTGGTAGTGATTATAGTTTTTCAGGACGATATTAGACGGGCCCTTATCCAGATGGGGCAGACACCGTTTATTAAAGCTCGGACCGAATATAGCCAAATTATTGAAGAAATAGTAAAGGCAGTAGCCACTCTTTCTGAAAAAAAAATTGGGGCATTAATAGTTATAGAAAGGAATACCGGGCTTGGGGAGTTTATTGAAAGTGGAACCCCTATTGAGGCCAGAGTTACTAGAGATCTTTTAATATCGATTTTTCAGAAAAATTCTCCCCTCCATGACGGAGCTGTTATTATTAGAGAAGGCCGAATAGCAGTGGCTGGAGCTATTTTACCTTTGTCTACTAATCCTAAAATTAGTCGTCGTCTGGGGACCAGACATAGGGCGGCTATAGGTATTTCTGAAGTTAGTGATGCAGTGGCTATTGTAGTTTCCGAAGAGACAGGAAGCATTTCAGTAGCTCTTGGGGGCAAGATAAATAGAGATATTCAGCCTTCTAACTTGAGACAGCTTTTGCTAAACCTGCTTGGTTTTGAATCAGGTCAAAATAAATGGTGGCGGAGAAAGATTTTTAAATGAACCCGTTCAGATTTTTTAGTCAAAATCTCTTTTTAAAAATTCTTTCTCTCGCTTTCGCCATTCTTCTGTGGTTTTTTGTTGTTCTTGAAGACAAGGTTGACAAAGAAATTACAGCCCAACTCAAACTCGTTAATATTCCCCAAGGCCTGGTGCTGGTAAAAGAACCTCCTGCGTTTATCTATGTAAAAGTCTCAGGCCCCAGGAGTATTTTAAGAAATCTTGAGAAAAATCCGTTAGTTATTACTTTAAATCTCAAAAACTTTGAAGCTGGCCGTCATATTATAAGAATAAGGCCCTCTAAATTAAATTTGCCAGCTGGCTTAAGTGTTAAAGAGATTAGTCCTAGTCAAGTGGAAGTTGTTTTAGAAAAAGAGGCCAAAAGAACCGTTAAAGTTAAGCCTGTAATTTATGGGGCTCCTCCGCCTGGCTGGAAGATAGAAAAGATAGAAGTTTCGCCCTCTAAGATAAAAATTAGAGGTCCTCGGTCGCTTGTTTTTCGTATTAGAGAAATACCTACTAAACCTGTTGATATTTCAAGTTTAACCGGCGAAATCCATCGAGAAGTTTTATTGGACTTGCCACCATTGATAAAAACTGACCGTAAAACAGTTGAAGTAATCGTAAAAATAGTAGAAAAAATTGTTACCCGAGAGTTAAAAGATTTTCCTATAAGGGTTGTAGGAAATAAAAAAGGACCTGTAAAAGTAACCCCCAGTAAAGTTAACATAATTCTCCAAGGACCTGAGAATGTCATTGGGGCCTTTACTGCTGAAAAGAAAATAAAAGCGATAGTTGATGTTAAAAATCTAGAAAAAGGTAAACATGTAGTCGAAGTAAAAATAATATTGCCACCGAAAGTTAAACTATTAAAAATTGAACCACGCAAAATAGAAGTTATCATTGAATAAATTTTTACCCGGGATGGTGGAAGATATGGGAAGACTTTTCGGGACAGATGGAATACGTGGAAAGGCAAACAAGTGGCCTATGACTCCTGAAGTGGCTTTGCAAGTAGGCCGAGCCGTGGGGTATATCTTCAAAAACCATCATGGTCGGCAAAAAATTTTGATAGGTAAAGATACTCGTCTTTCTGGCTATCTTTTAGAAACAGCTATTGCTTCGGGGCTGTGTTCTATGGGGGCTGAGGCTATTTTTGTAGGCCCTTTGCCTACCCCAGCTATTGCCTTCCTCACGGTAGATATGCGCTGCGATGCCGGAATTGTTATCTCTGCTTCCCATAATCCTTATTATGACAACGGTATTAAGATTTTTGGTTCAGATGGTTTTAAACTTTCTGACGAACTCGAAGAAAAAATAGAAGACATGGTGTTAAACGATACTATTGCTTCTTTTAGAGTAGAGAATGAAGAAATCGGAAAGGCTTACCGCATTGAAGATGCTCCTGGCCGCTATATTGTGCACTTAAAAAACACATTTCCCCGTGAAGAAAATTTAGAAGGTATAAAGATTGTCCTTGATTGCGCTAATGGTGCTGCTTATAAAGTAGCTCCTTCTGTTTTTGAAGAACTGGGTGCTGAGGTCGTAAAAATAGGCGTTTCCCCAAACGGACTTAATATAAATGAAAACTGTGGTGCCCTTTGCCCTGAAAACCTTTCCCGCCTAGTGAGAGATAATAACGCTCACTTGGGGCTTGCCCTTGATGGGGATGCTGATCGGTTGATTGTGGTTGATGAAAAAGGAAACATAATTGACGGAGACCAAATCCTTGCCCTTTGCGCCCTAGAGATGAAAAAAGAAGGAAGGCTTAAGGGAGATGCGGTAGTAGCTACCGTAATGAGTAATATGGGTCTTGAGAAGGCTTTAGAAAAAATGGGCTTGCGTCTTCTCCGTACGAAGGTAGGAGACCGCTTTGTAGTAGAAGCCATGAGGAGTAAAGGTTATAACCTGGGAGGTGAACAATCCGGTCATATTATTTTTCTAGACCACTCTACTACCGGAGACGGAATTCTTGCTGCTCTTCAGGTACTGTCTATTATGAAAAAGGCAGGAAAACCCCTTTCAGAGCTTGCTAATCTGGTAGAAAAGTATCCGCAAATTTTAGTAAATGTTAAAGTAAGGGAACGGGTACCAAAAGACGAAATTCCCGGTCTCAATGAGCTGATAGTTAAGATAGAAAAAGAACTGGGTGAAGAAGGTCGCGTTCTTATAAGACCATCTGGAACTGAGCCTAAATATCGGGTGATGGTAGAGGGGTTAGACGAAGAAAAGATAAAAATCTATGCTGAAGAGCTGGCAGCGCACATAAAGGCCAAGCTTTCTTAGGGTACGGGAGCCTCTTCCCAGATAATACTTTTTATGTTTTCAAGAACTAAGATATTTTCTACTAGCTTTTCAACCGAGATATCGTCAGTCATGCGTAGGCGAAGTTTAATGGTATAAATGGTTTTTTCTATATCATAGAAAAAATCAGCGTTTTGTATTTCGACATTATAATTTACTAGAATAGCTTTAATTTTTTCCAATTGTTCAACAGGGCAAGTGCAGGTAATAGTTAAAATTCGATAAGTTTCCCTTACAAAAGAAGGCCTAAAAATCAAACGAAATACATAAAGAAAGATAATACTTATTACAGTAGTAATTATAGCCAGCAAATAGGCACCAGCGCCTACGGTGAGCCCGATAGCATTAACTAGCCAGAGGCTAGCAGCGGTAGTAAGTCCTCGGACAGAACCTTTTCCTTTGATAATAGCGCCGGCTCCCAAAAAACCCATTCCGGCTACGGCATAAGACGGGATACGTGCTGGATCAAGCCTTAAAGAAATAGTGGAAGGTTCTCCGCCGAAGCGCTCAACTATAAGAAAAGAAAGAATCATTAAAAGACAAGAAGATGTAGCCACAATGATATTAGTACGGAAACCTGCGGCCTGGCCGTGTTTTTCACGTTCATAGCCAATAATTGCTCCAAGAGTAGCAGCTAGTAAAAGCTTTCCCAGCTCTTCAAATAAAAGTGTTTTGTCAAAAATTTGCCAAAATTCTGTCATAATTTGGTAACATAATAGGGGACAGAAAAAGTCGCAAATGTTATTTGTTGTTGATATTAATCCGAGCGTTTTTTATACGACAAAGCGTTATCACAAAGGTTCCGCAGTGGACGAGGCTAACTGACTCTTTCTCTGTTATTACGAGGAGGTCCGCGAGGACCGACGAAGTAATATCAGGAGCAATTTTGAGATTGCTTCGCTCCGCTCGCAATGACGATGCAATTATCATCTGTTTAATGACCTTATTTAGGTTATTTAAATAGGCGACAATATACACAGTCAAATCTAACCTCATTTTACTTGTCGCTTTATGGTAAAATAGTTGAATAAACCAAATTTTTTGTTACATTAGCCTTGACTTCGAAAAGGAGGGGAAACATGGCTGAATTGCCCAAACTGGAAAAGAAACTTGAAAAAATGACGGTTAAAGAACTTCGTGAGATTGCTCTTCAGATTCCTGAGATTCAAGGCGTCCACGGCATGAATAAAGAGGAGCTTATCTCTGCTCTCAAAAAGGTTTATGGCATCGAAGAAGAGCCGCGTAAAGTCGGCGGAAGTATGCGAGAGTTAAAGGCCAAGATTGCCAAGTTCAAAGAACTGGCAGCTAAAGCCAAAGAGGCTGGCGATTTAGAAAAATATGAACGTTATCGCAAGTTGGCTTCTCGTTTTAAGAAGCGTACGCGTAAACTAGCTAAAAAGGCGGCGGCTTAGTGAAAGCTCTCTTTGAAACTAATTTCTCAGGTCTAAAGCTCTTTAAGCGAGGTAAGGTTCGTGATATTTATGACCTGGGGGACAAACTCCTTTTAGTAGCTACTGACCGTATTTCCGCTTTTGATGTAATAATGCCCGATCCCATTCCGGGAAAGGGCATTATTCTTACCCAGATTTCTGTTTTCTGGTTTGATTTTTTAAAAGATTTACTTTCTAATCATCTTATTAGCGCTGATGTTGAGTATTATCCTCAGGAATGTCAGCCTTTTTCCGACAAATTACGTGGTCGTTCCATGTTAATCAAAAAAGCTAAACCTTTACCAGTTGAATGCATTGTAAGAGGTTATCTGGCAGGTTCAGGTCTTAAGGAATATTTGAAAACCGCTTGTATTTGCGGTATTAAGCTTCCGCCTGGTCTTAAAGAGGCCGAAAAACTCCCAGAGCCTATTTTTACTCCTTCTACTAAAGCCGAAGAGGGGCACGACATAAATATAACTTTTGACGAATGTGCAAAATTTATTGGAAAAGAACTGGCGGAAAAAGTTAAGGAGCTTTCTCTGGCCATTTACCAAAAGGCAGCTTCCTATGCAGAAGAAAGAGGCATTATCATTGCTGATACTAAGTTTGAATTTGGTCTTTTGGGCGGCGAGTTGATTCTTATAGACGAAGTTTTAACCCCTGATTCTTCTCGCTTTTGGCCCAAGGAAGAATACGAGCCAGGACGCCCACAAAAAAGTTTTGACAAGCAATTTTTGCGTGACTGGCTTGAAGAGATTGGCTGGAAGAAAGAGCCCCCGGCTCCCAAATTGCCTCCTGATATTATTGAAAAGACACAAAAACGTTATCTTGAAGCTTATCGTCGAATAACAGGAAAGGAATTGTTTTTTGAAAATTGACCTTAAATCTGTTAGCTTGCAAGAAGTCCTTTTCGAAGATGAAACATTTGCCATATCCTATCCTCCTCGGGTAGTTTTCTTAATCGAATCCATAAAGCGTATAGGCATTATTAACCCTCCGATTTTAAGGCCAAGTCCAAGAGGGCTCCAAATAGTTTCTGGCCGAGGCCGGCTTGAGGCAGCCAGAGAATTAAAAATTGAAAAGGTCACTTGCAATGTTCTTCCCTATGAGACGGGTGATACTTTTTGTTTGGACCTAGTGATTGAAGAAAATCTTACTTCACGCGGCCTGAACCTGGTAGAAAAGGCTTTAGTAGTAAGAAAATATCATACCTATCTAACCGATGAAAGAATAATAAAAGAGGTTTTGCCACGCCTCGGCTTTGCTCCTCATTATCATCATTTTGAGGTTTTAAAAGCCATAGCTTCTTTAGGAGATATGGCCTGGAATTTTTTGATAGAGAATCGCTTGAATCCTAAGGTGGCGGTTAAGCTAGCAGGGCTTGATAAAGTAAATCAAAAAAAATTTTTAGAGATTTTGAGTAAGCTTAAGCTTTCAAGTAGCAGGCAACGTTTATTCTGGGAGATGTTAGAAGATCTAAGTCGTAAAAAGGCGCAAAGTTTTAAACAAATAATCGAAGAAATTTCTGTAACATCTCTTTTAAATGAAGAAAGACTTTCTCCTCATCAAAAAACAGAAAAACTTTTTAAGCAATTGGCCAAAGAATTAATGCCTGTTTATTCGGCTAGAGAAGCAAAAATCAAGAAGATTTCCAGTCGTTTGCATGAACTAGGAGCAAAAATCAAGTTTACTCCTTTTTTAGAAAAGGATTCTATGTGTCTTGAAATTAATTTTAAGAGTGCCGAGGAAATAGAAAAGAAATGGCCCAAAATTAGAGAAATTATCGGTGAGGAGTTTTAGATTTCAAGCGTTTTTTGATTTTAAGCTTTAATTTTACGAAGAATGAATAAAAATTTTCTTCTGGTAAGGCTCCGGTTTTTAGAGCCAGGTCTATTTTGGCCAGCTCTTCAAATATAAAAGAAAAGTCATCTAAAACTAGAAGGCTTGCGGGTTTTCTCATCATAAAAATGGCGTATGGGTGATAACCTTTTAAATCTTTAGGTTCCTTGTCTGGGAAAACTTCTTTTGATGTTTTTTTATATTTTTCTTGAAAAACTTTAAAGTTTTTGATGGAAGCCAGGTCTGGATTGGCCTCAAAAACTTCTCTTAAAAGATAGAGCCTTTTAAAAAATTTTGTAAAAGTAGCCAGTATCACTAAGGGATGTATTCCCTGAATTAAGAGATTTTGTAGAAATTTAAGAGCCGCTTCAGGGCCTTCTTGAAATAGGGTCTGGGTCAAAATATAAGGAGCTTGTTCAGGGCGAGGGGAGACCACTTCTTTAACGTCAGCCAGGGTAATAACCGGTCTTTCCCCTACGAAAAGGGACAATTTTTCTATTTCTTGCCTAATGGCTCCTAGGTCTTCACCTACTAAAGCCAAAAGGGATTCAGCTGCCGCGCGATCCATTTTTTTGCCAAAAGAAGCCAACAGCTCTGGTATTTCATAAGAAAGAAGGTCTTTTGATTTTTTGTCAGAAAGGGGCATTATTACAGCCCTTTCTTGGGCATATTTATAAAGGGGGTGTTTTTCATCAAGGGCATTAATGGAAATAATAAGGCTTAAGCGGGTTTTATTTTGTTCTAAAAAAGAAAGAGTCTTTTCATCAAAAAAGTTTAAGGTGTCTTTGGTTACTTCTAGAAAAAAAACTCTTCTTCCAAAAAGAAAGGGGCTAAATAATTTTTCTCTTAACTGATTAGTTTCTGAAGCTTTAAGCTTTTCAGCTTGAAATCCTTGCTTTTTTAGAAACTCAAATAAACGACGCGCAAGCTCTTCTCCAGTTTGTGGGTTACCTAAAAACAAATAAAGGGGAGCAATACGTCCTTCCTGAGCCAGCTTGAAAAGCCTTTCAAAATGATGGCGTTTGAATACAGGCATGAAATTAGAAGTTAACTTAGTTGTTGAAAAATTCAAAAAGAAATCAACATTGATTCTCGCTTAAGAGGAAATCAAGGTTTCCACTAGTCCAAAACTTAAGGCCTTCTCTTAGGAGAAATGGCGTTGGCTAGGCGGGCAACAGTAGAAAGAATAGTTTGTTGTTCAATGCGTTTATAGTCTATTTTGGGAATTTGCCCCTCTTCTAACTTTTCAAGCTGTTTAGCTCTAGCTTTTTTACTTCCAAAGACTTCTATTTTTTCTACAATTTTTTCATAATAGCGTTGTTCTTTCTCAAGGTGCATTGGTTTGGGGCGAAATTGATTAAGTTTAAGAATCAAATAATTGAGCTTTTTGATTTGTCTTAGTTTGTGCTCTTCATCTTCCATGTGTTCAATAAGATCTTCCACCGTACGAATCTCTTTAAGGAGTTCGGCCTCAGGTGGCAAAAAACCAGCATTTTTAAGTACTTTATAAGCCAGTCTTAACTCTTGGGGTACATGACTTAAATCTTCAAGTTCAAGGGGTTTCCCTTTACCAGGGAGATTTTCAAGCTCACCCCTGTTTATAGCCTCTTGAATACGCTGTTCTGCTAAGCGCTGAAAAATTAAAAGAGACATAAAGCAACGATTATAAGTTTGATGTATTTGTAAGTGTAACTATTTTAAAAAATAAAACAATCTCTAAAAATTAGCTAGTGTAAGCGAATAATCTTGGGAAATCCTCTTCCCTTACTTCGATATAGGTGAAGTGACTTTGTGAGATTGCTAGGACAACTATGTAGTCTCTCAACATTTATTTGATAAAAGAAACTATTTTTGATGTCACATTTTTTTTAAAACTCAGGCAAAACTCTGTAACCCTCTTTCGTTAGTTTAAGTCAAAACCTAATTAAGGAGGGGGGTATGTTTAAAAAATGGATTTTTTGTTTTTGTTTTCTCTTTTGGCTAGCAGGAACTAGCCGTGCAGCTTTGTTTCAAGAAATTGGCGATGCAGGAAAGACGCTTGACACAGCCATGCCCGTAGCAGAGAGCACTGTTCAGATTAACGGCTACTTGGAATGGCCCGATCCTTTCAATGACTACGCCGGAGCAGATCTTTACGTATTCTGGTGGAATGGCGGCCCTTTTGGAGCAGAAACCAGTAGTAATAACTATTTCGACTTTCAGCTTTTCCTTTTTGATGAAAATGGTTATGGAATCTGGGCAAACGATGACGGTGGTTACAATCTAAATGCCCGTATTGAAGATGTCCTGGCTCCTGGTGTCTATTACCTGGGAATCTCTGCCTACGATTACGATCCCTATAACCTCTTTGGTGAAGAAATCTTTCCAGATTATCCTTACGATACTCAACTTGCACCTCAAGCAATGGATCCCTGGTTGGCATACTGGGATGGCCCTGTTGTTGGTGGAGACGTGAATTACACTATTACCTTTTCTTCTCCGGTAAATGTTCCCGAACCAGCCAGCATTATCTTGGTAGGTCTTGCTCTAAGTATTTTGGGTTTTTTAGGCCTTAAAGCCAAATCTAAGGTTAATAACGTTAAATAACTTAAAACAAGGAGGGGGGTCATGTTTAAAAAATTACGTTTCATTATTTCGTTATGTTTTTGTCTGTTATTTATTCAGGTTTTGTCAGCCCATGCCTTTACTTATCCTGACCGAGTCTTTTTTCACAAACCGCAGGTTAAGGTCAAAAAAGCTAAGTACGTCATACTTTTGATAGGAGACGGGATGGGCTATTGGCACGTTGATGCCTTACGTAGATACTTGAATGTAAGCAAAACCAATATGGAAAGCCTTAGGTACTTTGGTTATATGACTACTTTTATGAGAAATTCTACAGGAGAAGGTGGACTTAGTGGAGAATACTGGGATGATCCTAACGAACTTGGTAGTTATGATCCCGCGCTAGGAGGTCGTACTCCGTGGGAAATACAACCAGTTCCTGCTTATGTAGATGAGGGGGCTACAGATTCGGCAGCTGCTGGTAGCGCACTAGCCAGTGGCCACAAAACAGTAAAATATGCATTGAATGTAGTTCCTAAGCCTGAAGGATATCCTGCTGATGAACCTTTTACGGTCAAATATTATCCCACCATTGTTGATTTTGCCGAGGCCAAAGGTATGGCCACCGGCGTAGTAACCAGTGTTCCTTTCTCCCATGCCACTCCCGCTGCTTTTATTGCCAAAACCCAGTACCGTAAAAATTATGGGGAAATAGCTCGTCAAATGATTTTTTCTAACTTGGATGTAATTATGGGAGCCGGACATCCTTATTACGATGACAACGGCAATCTACGCGAAGAGCCTAACTTTTATTACTGGTCTCGCAATAAAGGACCCTATATCGATGATGAAGACGGTGAAGCTTTATATGAAAAAGTAGTAAACGGAGTAAGAGGTAGAGTTTTTGTCGATAAAAAAGAAGATTTTGAGGATTTAGCCGATGGTGACGGACTCTTTCACGGAGGCCCTATGCCTAGACGGGTATTCGGATTGGCTCAGGTAGCTAATACTTTACAGGCTTCTCGCAACATAGATGATGGAGATCCTTCTGATGACTGGAAAGTCGGTGGCCAGGCCTTTATAACCAATGTTCCCTCTCTTGAAACCATGACCAGAGCTGCTCTTGAAGTGCTTGAACAGGACGAAGACGGCTTTTTTGTAATGATTGAAGGCGGAGCCATTGATTGGGCTAGCCACGCTAACAACATGACCAGAATGCTTGAAGAAATAATTGATTTTGATAATGCTGTCAAAGCAGTTATTGATTGGGTTAATGACCCCAATAATGGAAGCAATTGGGACAATACTTTGGTGGTTGTAGTGGCTGATCACGAAACCGGACATCTCCAGCCTTTAAATGTAACCGGCGACGAAGTTATAAAAGAACAATGCTGGGGGCTAAATTGTGAAGGCTGGCATCATCATACCAATAGTCTGGTACCGATCTATGCCCAGGGAGTGTGCGCCAGAGCCTTAAAGGCCAAATATGATGGAGACATAAAAGACAATACTCAAATCTTTAAGGTAATGTATCAGGCTATTGAAAGGGGCTGCTACGAACTAAGAATACCTGAATAAAAAAAACAGGGCGGCAAGTCGGACTTGCCGCCCTCTAATTATTTATTCCTCTCCTTCTTCCTCTTCCATTTTCACCAGATCTTCAAAACGAATGTCCATACCAAGGATACCGACTATTTCTTCATATTCGTTACGAATGGGCCCAGAAACCGTTAGACAAAGTGCCCCGGTAACTTTAGAAGAGTAAAAATCAGAGACATAAATTTTTCCGGTCTTAAAAGGTTTTATGAACCAATCACGGTCTGAATAGTCTTCATATTTTAACAGGTGTTCGTAGCGATACCTGTCTTCCAAGTGGGTTACCAGAGGAGTTATCCGTTTGCCATCTTGGTTGATAACGTAAATGAACTGGATATAAGGATGCTCTTCGAGGACTTCTCTTAAAAGAGGGACAATTTTTTCGGGATCAAGAGAACGGATTTCAGGCCGTTCCACCAGCTTTTCCACCAGCTCTACCAGAAGCTTTGAGGCCTTTTGTTTCATGCGGTCAAGCTCAGAGACAAAGAGTTCAGGGATATAACGTCTTACCAAGTGCATCATCTCTTCGTTAGAAATAGGAGTTATCCGGCCAGCCTCATATTGCTTGATAATTTTTTTGTAAATCTTGGCCACACCTGGATGCTTTTTATCAATACGCTTATCGCCCTCAAGGCCAAAGTGAGTATTAATCCAGTAGGCAATACCAGCTGTTCCGCTCTTATCAGTGATAATGATACCGATAGGCCTTTTAAGAAGTTTACGAGTATTGAAGGAGTTATAAATCTCTTCGTTTTTGAGGAGTCCGTCAATGTGAATTCCCGCCTTGGTAGCGTTAAATTCAGAACCCACAAAGGGTTGATTTGGTGGAATCCTGTCTCCTAGTTCGCGGCGGTAAAACTCGGCCACATCGGTAATAACCGTGGTATCAACGCCGTTATGAGTGCCCCTCAATGAGATATACTCAAATATCATGGCCTCAAGTGGAGTGTTTCCGGTTCTCTCACCGTAGCCGAGGAGAGTTGTATTGATAGCCGCACAGCCATAGAGCCAGGCGGTGGTGGCGTTAATCACGGCCTTGTAAAAATCGTTGTGTCCGTGCCATTCGAGGAGTTCGCCTGGCACCCCGGCCTCTTCAATAAAGGCTCGTACAAGCTTTGGGACACTGCGAGGAAGTGCCGCTCCGGGATAAGGGACCCCCACGCCTAGGGTATCACAAAGCCTTATTTTGATATCAATACCTGATTCTTCCCGGAGCTTCATAAGTTCAATGGCAAAGGGGATAACAAAACCGTAGATATCAGCGCGGGTCACGTCTTCAAAGTGACAGCGTGGCACTATCCCCTCTTCGAGAGCAGCTTTAACAATGGCTAGGTAGTCATTAAGTGCCTGCCGGCGATCTTTTTTTAGCTTAAGAAAAATATGATAATCGGAACAGGAAGTAAGAATACCCGTTTCCCTTATACCCATTTCTTTTACGAGCTTTAAGTCTTCAGCTTTAGCCCTAATCCAGGCGGTAACTTCTGGAAAGCGATACCCCCGTTCCAGGCATTTAATAACGGCGTCTTTGTCTTTTTTGGTATAGAGGAAAAACTCTGTCTGCCGAATAACTCCGTTTGGCCCCCCTAGCTTGTGTAAAAAATCAAATAGTTTGACGATCTGGTCAACAGTATAAGGGGGGCGTGCCTGTTGGCCATCACGAAAGGTGGTATCCGTAATCCAGAAGTCTTTGGCTGGCATGGGCATAACGTATTTGTGGTCAAAATCTACATAGGGGACGTCGTCATAAGGAAAAACTTCTTTCATTAGGTTAGGTTCGTCTACATCCTGTAAACGATGTTGCCAGAACTTGGTATGTTCATGGTCTAATAGTCTTCTTTCTGGATTCCACTTAGGCATAAAACCCTCCTTTCTTAAATTGGACCATACTTCTACCTGCTTTTACTAAAGCTTTAGCTCTTAAAGACTAAAGCCTCCACAGGTCTTTAATTGTTACGAGTTATCAATAACTTTTATTCCTTAATTCCTGACCAAGCAGGAATTAAGGTGACTTATACGACAGGGCTGGGCATACAGGATGATTTAATTTCTCTTAACATAAAATTAGCATTTATCAAATAGGCGGATAAAGTTTTTAGAACCAGCTCAGGAGGTATCGCAAGGAAACCAACAGCACCACCAGAAAGAGGCCCAATTTTATAGGTCGTTCGGGAATAAATTTTTGAGTACGCGCCCCCAGAATACCTCCAGCCAGACCTCCAAGGCCAAATAAGACACCGAGTAAATAATCAGGTTTTGTAGAAATACCCTTAGCTCCTAAGCCGAGGGTATAAATGGTTACACCAATAACAGATGATATAAAAGTTCCCAAAAGAGAGGCACCTGCTACTGTGTGAACGGGGAGGCCTAACATACTTACACAATAGGGAGACATAATAGCTCCGCCGCCAATACCGTAAGCTCCACCAGCAATTCCAACTAGAAAAGAAACACCAAAGACTTTGCTTGGAGAAAAAGAATAGACCTGCTGATCAAAGGAAAAGGAAATTTCTTTTAAAGATAATTTTAGATAAACAATTACTTCTTTCTTAGAAGGTGTTGGCTTATTTTTGCCGTAAACTAAATCTTTTCCTAACCGAAAGGCAAGATAAAGTAGAACAAATCCGGCAAAGGGCTTAAACTTACTAGGATCTGTCAAAAATTTGATTCGCAAAAAATAGCCGAGAACTATTCCAGAAGCACTTCCAAGAGATATACAGAGGCTAAGCGGCCAGTTAAGTCGCCCTTGCTTGGTATAGCGCCAAAGGCTCCCTGGAATGGCAAAAAGATTATAAAAAAAGTTAGTAGCCGAAACTCCAGGAGTTGTATAGCCGAGAACGCTCATCTGAAAAGGTAAAAGGAGAAAGGCCCCGGTTACTCCAGCCATACTGCCAAAATAGGCCAAGAAAAATGCCACCAGAGGTGGTAAAAATATCCAGGTTTTTACCCCTGAAATGGGAAAGGTTACTTTTTTAAATAAAAAATTTAAAGGAGCTTTTTTCATAACTAAAAATGATATGTCAAAATCTAAATATTTCACAAGTTAAAATTAGGGACAGGCGAAATAATTTATGAAAGTTGTAAAAGTAAAGCGTAGGTCTCAGGTGCTTAAAAATCCAGCCTTTGGGTGTTTGAAAGATATACCATCAGTGAATGTTACTAGAGGCTGTCTTCATCGCTGTGCTTATTGCTACGCCAGGGTTTTTCCGGAGACTCCCAAAAATGAGGTTCAGCTTTATGAAAATCTTCCGGAAAAGCTTGAAAAAGAGATAGTCTCACGACTTAAGCGTGGCCGAAAGCCAAAGGCTGTAGCCTTTTCTACCGCAAGTGACGCCTTTCAGCCTAACGAAGCAATTTTACAAATATCTTTTGAATGCATGAAAATACTTCTTAAATCAGGCGTTGCGGTGTCGTTTCTTACCAAAGGGCGCATACCTGAAAAATTTTTTAGTCTTTTCAATGAGCATAAGGGCCTAGTTAAGCCGAGATTTGGCCTGGTAAGCTTGAGTTCGGATTATCGCCTGATTTTTGAACCGCGGACGGCTCCGCTTTATCTGCGTCTCAGGTTGATTGAAAAAGCGGCAAAGCTTGGTCTTGAACCTGCAGTGCGCATAGACCCCGTAATTCCTGGCCTAACTGACCGGGAAGAAATGGTTGAGTCTCTTATGAGGCGCCTTGCTATGGCTGGTGTAAAAGAAGTTTCTGTTAGTTATCTCGTGCTTCGGCCAAAGGTGATGGAGCAGATGGAAAAAGAATTACCTTACGCTTTCTGGCAAAAAATATTTTCGGTCTATCAGGGTGAGCCTTGGTGCCAGGTAATTACTTCAGCTACCACCAAACTTGTCCGAAAAGAAATCAGAGAAAAGGGTTACGCGCTTTTTAAGGAAATAGGTCGGGCTTTTGGCCTTACCGTAAAAATTTGCGGTTGCAAAAACCCTGACCTTCCCTTTGAATTCTGCGCGCCGTGGGAGATAAAAGAGAAAATGCCGAAACAAAAGGAACTTTTTAAATAAGACCATATTCAAAACAAAAAGGAGGTAATTATGTCAAAGATTGGAAAAGTGATATGTATAGGAGCGGGGTTATTTCTGGCACTTGTATTGGCCGCGGGAGCCTATATTAAGTACCAGGAAAACAAGAAAGCCGAAGAAATTAAGCAGGCATTAATAAAAGGGGAGCTAGGGATTTCTATAAAGCCTGAAAAGGTCAAAGTCTCCTGGCTTAAAAATAGTGTCACTATTGAAAATGGAGTAGTTTCTTTTATGGATTATCCCCTTTTTAGGATTCGCTTAGCCACTGTTTCGGTAAAAGATGTTCAAGGTCAGATACCAGAAAAGGCTCAAGGAAGAGTAATTTTAGAAGTCCCAGTTTATCGCCTTTTAAAACAGTTTGATCCTTATCGTGTCCAAGAACTTAAGCCAAGCCTTGAAAAAATCAAAATCGGCGAAGTGTTAGAGATACAAGCTGACGGGGGCTGGCAGTTCAAAAAAGAAGGTCTTGAAACAGAAGTCAAAGAATTTTCTTTAAAAGGTAGAGAACCTTTAGTAACTCTTTCGGGCAAAGCCCACTTTCCTTTCTGCAAATTGCCCGAATGTGAAAAAGCTTTTACTAGTGCCGCCCCTGAAACAGATAAATACTTTACTCCGGATTATGTCTCTTTAAAAATCAAAGGTAGAAATTGGCTTGAAATCCTTGCCTTATGGTTATCTCCCAACGACCCAAAAGCTTTAATAGGCGCAGAGCTTGCCAATGCCCATAGTTTTTATCAAGAGTTCAAAAAAGAATGCATAGACTTAAAAAACGAGCCTGCCATCTGTCAAAAATTAGACGAAAGCTACCGTGCCCTTGAAGCCTTTTTAAAAGGCCAAACAGATTCTCTTGAATTAGTTTACAAAATTAAAGATCCTGAGCTGGCTCTAAAATTAGCCCAGCAAAAGGTAGTTTCTGACAAAGAAATCCTTAAAAATATAGAATTATATCTTAAAAATTAGGCCACTATAGCGAAGGTTAGGCCACTATAGCAAAGGCCTCGCGGGCCGCTTCTATCGTATGGTCTATCTCCTCTTCAGTATGAGCCAGAGAAACAAAAGCGGCCTCAAACTGAGAAGGTGCTAAATACACTCCGCGAGCAAGCATCTCTCGCCAAAACTGGCCATAACGCTCAGTGTCAGAGCCGGCGGCGTCAGCAAAGTTTTTGACTTCTCCTTCTCGGAAAAAGCAGGTCATCATGGAGCCTACGCGGTTAAAGGTGACCTTGGCTCCGGCTTCTTTAGCTGCTTCAGCAAGACCATTGGCCAATTTTTCAGAAAGGGCTTCAAGGTATTCGTAAACACCAGGGCGCATCAAGACTTTTAAAGTGGCTATGCCTGCGGCTACGGCGATAGGGTTTCCTGAAAGGGTGCCTGCTTGATAAACCGGGCCTTCAGGAGCAATATGGGCCATGATTTCGGCTTTACCACCGTAAGCTCCTACTGGAAGGCCACCACCTATAATTTTGCCGAGGCAGGTGAGGTCAGGTTCTACGCCGTAAAGCCCCTGGGCTCCGGCCAGGCTCACTCTGAAGCCGGTTATAACCTCATCAAAAATAAGTAAAGAGCCATATTTTTTAGTAAGCTCTCTCAAGCCCTCAAGAAAGCCAGGCTCTGGGGGAATGACGCCCATGTTTCCGGCAATGGGCTCAACAATTACGCAGGCAATTTCTTCTCCCATTTTGGCAAAGGCCTCTTTTACGGCGTCAAGGTCATTGTAGGGAAGCGAGATGGTGTTTTTAACGATTTCTTCGGGCACGCCGGGGCTTCCAGGAATACCCAGGGTGGCTATTCCTGAGCCGGCTTTTACCAAAAAAGAATCCGCGTGGCCGTGGTAACAGCCGTCAAACTTTATGATTTTTTTGCGGTTGGTAAACCCGCGAGCCAGGCGCACGGCACTCATAGTGGCTTCGGTGCCGGAATTTACGAGCCTAACTTTTTCTATAGAAGGGAATATTTGGCAAATAAGCTCGGCAAGTTCCACTTCTCCCCAGGTGGGAGCGCCAAAGCTTGTGCCGTTTTCCGCCGCAGCCTGGATGGCAGAGACCACTTCTGGATGGGCATGCCCCAGGATAAGTGGCCCCCAAGAAGCCACGTAGTCTATGTATTCTTTGCCTTCAACGTCAATTAAAAATGGGCCAGTGCCGGCGCTAAAAAATACTGGATCTACCCCAACAGACTTGCAGGCCCTAACCGGCGAATTAACTCCTCCAGGTATTAATTCTTTGGCTTTTTCAAAAAATTTTTGTGATAGGATACCAGCCATTTTAACCCCCTTTAGATTTCTTCAGAAAAATAGCGGCGCATACGGCGCACGATTTCTTTTTTGGTAAAAAGAAGTTCATAATCTTTAAGGTTTAGTTCTTCGGCAAGGTTTTCAACGAGTTTTAGGCATTCTGTTTCGTTTTCAGCGTGGACCATGGTATAGAAGTTGTAAGGCCAATCAGGCGCTGTTTCTCTTACGTAGCAGTGGGTAATAAAAGGATAGCGGGCACATTTTTGCCCCACTTCATCGAGGCGGTTGCTGGGGACAATCCAGGCCACCATAACGTTTCCTTTAATGCCAGCCTGGTCGTGCCTAATGGTGCCTCCAAGGCGCCTTATAACTCCTTTTTCTTTGAGTTTTTTAATTCGCGAAAAAAGTTCTTCTTCTGAAATGTCCAAATTTTTGGCAAGATCCTCGTAAGGCCTAAGAGTAAGAGGTAATCCTTCACTTAAGGCGGCTATTATTTTTTTATCAAGACTATCAAGCATGAAAAAATTTATAGCAGAGTTTTGGGGACAGGCAAACCAATAAATGCACTGGACAAAGGCCATGTTATAATCAACAAAAAGGAGGTGCTTATGGCGTATCCTGCTTCCAAGAAAGAAGAAGGCTTTACTTATCAGGACTATCTTTCCTGGCCTGATGATGAGCGCTGGGAAATTATTGACGGCCAGGCCTATAACATGAGCCCAGCACCATCAATAAAACACCAGAATATTGTAGGTAATCTTTATGTTAAACTAAAAACCCATCCTGAAAATCCGTGCTATACGGGCATTGCACCTACAGATGTTGTTTTTGACGAAAGAAATGTCGTTCAGCCTGATGTCTTCGTAGTCTGTGACCGTGATAAATTAAAAGAAACCCATGTTGCCGGAGCCCCTGACGTAGTTATTGAAGTAATTTCACCTCATACGGAAATAAAAGATCGCCGGGAGAAATTAAGGCTTTACGAGCGCTTTGGCGTGCAAGAATATGTGATTGTTTATCCCGAGCGGGAATACGCCGAGGTTTATCGCCTGGAAAATGGTAGGTACCACGCCCCTGAAATTACAAACTGGGACGAAACCCTTGAATTGAAAACAATTAACCTAAAAATCCCTCTCTGGGAAATCTTTGAAAAAACGCCACCTGAAAAGCCCGAACAAGAAAGTTAAAAGGTTAATCTTGTTCCATAGAGGAAGAAGATTCCTTTAAAAAATCTATAAAGATTTCGGCAAGAGGGGCCAGGTTTTTTTTAGATGGATAAATCAAGTAAAAGTGTCTTTTTATAACCAGGTTTTTTACCTCTATCTTTTTGAAAATTCCTCGTTCAAGGTCTTCTTTAACGGCTATTTCTGAAATAAAAGAAGCTCCCAGTTTGGCCTTAACTGCCTGGCGGACGGCTTCTGTTGAACCAAGTTCAGCCACAACATTTAAGCGCTGTGGAGAAAGCCCTAGCTTTTTGAGCGTATTTTGCGTGGTAAGCCAAGTACCAGAGCCTTTTTCCCTGATAATTAGAGGAATATCAGGTATCTCTTCCACGGTAATTTGTTTTTTTTGGGCTATTTCGTGAGGATAATCTTTATGAATAACAAGGATTATTTCGTCATTACAGACGGGCTCAAAGTGTAGTTGATGGGGCATAACTTTGGCCCCGATTATACCCAATTCCAGTTCGCCTTTAACTACCCCTTCGGCTACGACTTTAGTATCAGCAATTTGAAGATTGATCTTAATTTTAGGGAACTTTTGGTTAAAACGGCAGAGAACAAAGGGCAGAATGTATTGGCCGGGTATCGTGCTGCCACCGATCCTTAGTTTCCCTTTTTGTCCGCCTTTGTAAGAGTGCATTTCCCTTTCAAACTCTTCCCACAAACGTAAAATGTGTTTGGCATATCTATGAAGTAGAAGCCCCGCAGGTGTAGGTTTTACTTCACGGGTATGACGGTCTATAAGGGGGACTTCGTAATACTCTTCAAGCTGTTTAATATGCCCTGATACCGTAGGTTGGGTAAGATGGCAAAGCTCTGCCGCTTTAGAAAAACTCCCGGTTTCAATAACCTTAACGAAAACTTCCAGTTTTTTAAGGTCGAACACTTTTAAATCCTTAAGAATTTTAGACCATTTTAATCCCATATTTTGGGGACAGGCAAATTATATTTGACCAATAAAAACGGACTAAATTATAGAAAAAAACAATTTGTCTTATAGATAACTTATTGATATTAAGCACTTGAATTTCTAAGTTTCCAGGAGGCTTTATGAAAAGAAACTTTTTTGCTACCACTTTGGGCATAATTTCCGTAGGAGTGGTTATAGGGGTTCTTGCACCTCTGCTTCAGAAGTTTGGTAATCCTGGCAACATGGGTGTCTGTGTGGCCTGTTTTTTAAGGGATATTGCCGGTTCTTTAGGTCTTCATAGGGCAGCAGTGGTTCAATACCTTCGTCCAGAAATCCCTTCTTTTGTCTTGGGTTCTTTCTTAGCGGCCATGCTATTTAAAGAGTTCAGGCCTAGAGGTGGTTCGGCCCCTATTATCAGGTTTTTCCTCGGTTTTTTCGCTATGATAGGCGCTCTTGTGTTTCTGGGCTGCCCCTGGAGAACTATTTTGAGACTCGCCGGTGGAGACCTGAACGCCATCTTTGGTCTTATTGGCCTGGTAACCGGTATTTCTATAGGGATATTCTTTTTTAAGCAAGGTTTTGATTTAGGACGCACTCAGCGTTTAGGCTGGGGAGCCGGCTTAGTCTTTCCCGTCGTCATGGCCGGTCTTTTGCTTTTAAGGCTTGTTTTTCCGCCTATTCCTGGTGAACCCAAAAGTGGTGTTCTTTTTTACAGTATTAAAGGCCCAGGTACCATGTTTGCCCCTGTCTTTATTTCCATAGGAGCAGGCCTCTTAATAGGGATTCTTGCCCAGAGAAGCCGTTTTTGCACCATGGGTGCCTTTAGGGACCTCATTCTTTTCCGCCAGGGTCATCTCTTTTTCGGAGTTCTTGCCTTTTTCAGTACCGCCCTTTTGGTAAACTTAATCTTAGGCCAATTTCATCCGGGGTTTACCGGGCAGCCAGCTGCTCATACCCAGGCCTTCTGGAATTTTGCCGGTATGGTACTGGCGGGTTTAGCCTTTGCCCTGGCAGGAGGATGTCCCGGGCGGCAATTATTCCTTTCAGGTGAAGGTGATACCGATGCGGCCATTTTTGCCCTGGGTATGCTTATTGGAGCGGCTTTTGCTCATAACTTTGCCATGGCCGCTACTCCTAAAGGAATTAGCCCTCATAGTATGGCTGGGGTAATCATTGGTTTAATCTTTTGCGTGGCCGTAGGCCTTATTATGAGAAGAAAATAGGGGAGGGAGTTTATGAATACAGTAGATGCCAGAGGGCTTTCCTGTCCTCAGCCTGTTTTACTAACCCTTGAAGCTATTGAAAAAATGAAGGAAGGTGAGCTGGTGGTCCTGGTAGATACCGAAGCGGCTAGAGAAAACGTAAGTCGGGCTGTAGCTTCTAAAGGCTGGAAGGTTAAAGAAATAGTTGAAGAAAATGGCGAATACAAACTTATAATCGCTAAATAGAGCCATTTATGCTTAAATTTTTTAAAAAATTTCGATTATCTTCAGATAAGAAAAAAGACGCAGACGTTGAAAAAGGTTTTTTGCTTTTTGAAAACACCAGTGAAGTGATAAGAGCCGAGGAGTTGCTTAAAAAAGCAGGTTTTCCGGTAAAAGTTAAAGCTCCCCCGCCAGAAGTGCGCCAAGGGTGCGACATGGTTATTGAGTTTCCCTTGATGCTCAAACTGGAAATCTCTCGCTTTCTTGAAGAGAACAATTTAAGGCCACTTTCTCTGGTACCTGTAGAGGACCCTTTGCTTGAACCGGTTGATATGTGTCGCGTAAAAGACTTCGGAGATTACATTATGATTCACGTAGCTAACATGAAAATAACTGTTGATAAAAGAAATAAAGCCATAGTGAATATTTCAGGAGGTGGGTGCCCGGATGTGCCGTTTCTGGCCTCTATTATGGTGGGAAAACCTTTAGACCAGACTCCAGAGCCAAGGGCGTTCGGGCATACTCTTTGTGGTTATACCCTTCAGCTGGCCCTTGAGGAGGCCAAGAAAAGATGCTTGCCATCGTAGGTACGGTTCCTTCGGCTGACTTTCCTCTGGTTTACAGTGAAGCTACATCGGAGGGTGGTAACATTTGTTTAAAAGGCCACCAAGTAGAAATAGCGCGCGGAACCCCGGCTCTCATCGCCGCTTGTCTTGAAGCTTTAAAGGTTTTAGGCCTTTCCCCGCCCTTTGTTTACCTAGTTGGAGATACAGGTAAAGGCGAGGGGAGCCGCAAACTTTATGATTTTTTGTCTGAAGACTTGCCTAAAAGAAACTTTAAAGTGCTGGTCTTTCATTACCTTTTTCCTGATGTTGATGGCCAGGGAAAAGTGTTTCTTGGTGTTGAAAAGATATCTCAAAGGCCAATCCTTGTGGCTGATGCTGGTTTTATGTATGCGGCTAAAATGGCCGGTCTTGCCCCTTCCTATGACCTCTTCACCCCAGACCTTGGTGAACTTGCCTTTTTAGCTGACGAAAAGGCCCCTCATCCCCTTTATACTCGCGGTTTTCTTTTTCCAGATGAGGAGAAAGTAGAAGAGTTTATAGAACGGGCCTATGCCCATAAAAATGCCGCTAAAGCCTTGCTAGTTAAAGGTCATAAGGACCTGGTCGTTATTGACGGACGCATTGAAGCCGAAATTGAAGAACCGGTAGTTGAGGCCCTTGAGGCCATTGGCGGCACAGGCGATACTTTAACAGGTCTTGTGGGAGCCCTCTTAGCTAAGGGTTTGGGCATAAAAGAGGCTTGTGTGGTGGCGGCCAAGGCCAACCGTTTGGCAGGTCTATTGGCCAAACCAATGCCTGCTACACAGATAAAAGAAATAATTCCTTATTTGGGAGAGGCTTTAAAAAGATGTCTGAGTTAGAAAACAAAACACTTCTTGATATCGTTATTAAGTATCCAGAAACACAGGCCTTTTACCGTGAGCTTGGAGAAAAAATAGGTGTATGTTTGCTTTGTGAAGAGCTTTTTTCCACCCTTCTTGAGATTTCACAAAAATATGGTCTGTCTATAGAAGAATTACTTCCACCCGAAGGGCAAAAGACTAAAAGTTAAATTATTCCCACACTTTGGCTTGCGGATTTTTTTCTAGGTATTTTTGGAGAAAATTTCGGTGAAGTTCTTCAACTTTGGCCTCGTAATCTTTTGCTGTTATTTGGGCGCCTTTTAAGCCTCCTCGCAAGTTTATCTCTGAAAGATAAAAACGTCCGTCAGGCAGTATCATAAGATCAATGTGGGCGTAAGGGAAATCGCCTCTTTTCATTACCTTTTTACAAAACGAAAGCTCTTCATCATTTAGCTTGTAAGGTTTAGCTTCTCCGCCAAAAAAAAGGTTATTGCGAAAGTTATAAGGATTTTTCCGTGAGTAAGCTTCAAGATAATTACCCAAGATGATTACCCGCACATCAGTTATTTCTTCGGCAAAAGGCTGTAAAACAAAAGGATAGGGGAGATTTCCAAAGCTTGCCAGATTCATAACTTCTTCTATGTGTTCGAAAAGATGTATGCCTAGGCCACAGTTAAAACGGTCCTGTTTTAAAACAACTTTTTTAACACCGAGAGAGCCGTATTCGTTAGCGGTTTTAATAAGATCGTGCCGGTCTCTAATAAGTCGGGTATGAGGGAGCATGAAATGGCTAAACACCTGAGCCTGAAAGCATTTAGAGCGGGCCAGATGTTGGGCCAAAAGAGATGGATAAGCTTTGACCCCACGGGCTTCAAGGTCTAGGAAGATAAATTCCTCACCGTATTTTACTGCAAGCCTTCCTATAAAGGCGTCTCCTGCTTGTAATTCATGGTATAGTTTGCGAAGGGCCCGGTTGGAAAGAATTACCCAGGGATTGCGCATTAAAAGAGCATCTCAAGGAATTGTTTGTGATACTTTGTTAAATCGGAATTACATTTGCCGCATATAAAACGAATTTCTCCAAAAATTTGGGTATCGTCGCTTACGGGGGAGAAGCTTCCGTCTTCGTTCTGAACGTAATGGGTTTTTATAGTGACTCCTTCAGCATGCTCCCAGAAGTCTTCGTCATTGCCGCAAAAAGGACAGACTATCCTGGTAGTATTGGTAAAAAAGGGCTGTTTTTTAATGATGACAAAGCGCCTTTTTTTGCCTTCTTCCTTGGTAGAACTAACTTTTTCTCGCATCGAGATAAAGATAACTTTTACTGAGAAAAAAGCCAAGTGTTTTGGTAAAGTTTTAGAGCAAAAATTATTATGCCTCGATTAGCCAAAATAGTTCTTGCCATACTTTTGAGGGTGAGTATAAAACTTAAAAGACAAAAATACCAGGAGGAAGAAATGGATTCTCAAAAAAGAGCAAGACTTTTGCGTCCGACTAAGTTGAGTGAAGACGAAAAGAGAAAGATCATTTCCGCTATATTTGCTAAAGATCCTTCAGTTTTTACAGATGACCAAGACCTTCAAAAGGCCATTAAAAATCGCCTAGGTTGGGTGGATGCTCCTCAACGTATGCGCTCAAAACTCCCAGAAATAAAAGAATTTGCTGCCAAAGTAAAAGAGGAGTTTTCTGAAATTGTTCTTTGTGGTATGGGGGGATCGAGCCTTTTCCCCCTGGCTCTGACCAAGATTTTTGGTCCAGAAGAAGGATGGCCCAATTTTAACGTGCTTGATACCACTGACCCTGAAGAAATAGCCAAAATCGAAGAAAAAGACCTGAAAAAGACCCTTTTCATTATTGCTAGCAAGTCAGGCACCACTATAGAAACCTTAACCCAGTTTCACTATTTTTGGGAAAAGGTATCCCAGATAACCGATAATCCCGGAAGCCATTTCGTGGCTATCACCGACGAAGGTACTCCTCTTCACAAAGAAGGGGAAGAAAAGGCTTTTCTAAAAGTTTTTTTGAACCCGAAAGATATAGGTGGGCGTTATGCAGCGCTTACATACGTTGGCCTTTTGCCGGCTGCCCTTATGGGGCTTGAGGTGGAACGATTTCTTGATAAAGCTCAAGAAATGCAAGAGGCTTGCTCTCCTGATATTCCCTGGGAGCTCAATCCCGCCGCCTGGCTCTCAGAGTATATGGCCGAACATTTCTTCTTAGGTCATGATAAACTTACCATTATGGCCGATCCTCTACTCAGGCCTTTCTCCCTGTGGATAGAACAATTAGTAGCCGAAAGCCTTGGTAAGGAGTTTACTGGAATTATTCCCATTGTGGGGGAATCTCCAGGTTCTCCTACGGTTTATGGTCCTGACCGGGTTTTTGTCTATCTTGGTTTAAGGGGTAGGCAGGATCTTTATCGTCGCCTCTTTAGTGACCTTAAAGAAGCGGGTTTTCCCTTGAAGCAATATTTTCTTGATGACCGTTACGAATTAGGAGCTGAGTGTTTTCGCTGGGAGCTGGCTGTAGCCCTCTGTGGGGTATGGTTAGGGCTTAATCCCTTTGATGAGCCTGATGTAATTCGGGCCAAGAAAAAAACCAAAGAGGTATTGGATACCTTTGTAAAAACCGGAGACTTTCCCATTGAATTTTATGTGGATGATGATTTAGACGTGGGTTTTTTATACGCCGGGGGGTTAAAAGTCCAGTATCCTAGGCTAAGGGCGGTGATGAAAAAACTACTTTACGAAACACCTCCCTGGGGATATTTCGCCTTTCTCCCCTTTTTACCTTACGATCCTGAGATAGAAGAAATTTTTACTGATTTAAGAACCCTTTTGCGCGGAAGACGCCAGTGTTCCACTATTATGGGTTTTGGTCCTCGATATCTTCATTCTATTGGCCAGCTCTTTAAAGGTGGGCCACGTTCTGGGCGATTTTTTATTTTTACCCGTAAAGGTCGGCGGGAAGATCAAATTATTCCAGAATTCGGTTTTACTTTTTGGGATCTCGAGTTTGCTCAGGCCTACGGTGACTTTCAGGCCTTAAGTGAAGATAATCGCCCGGTACTTCACATTCACCTTACGGATAATTACATTGAAGATTTGAAAAAATTTTATCAATTTATGGAGGAGGTCACTCGTTTAACCGAAGATGATACTTAAAAAACTCCTGTTAGCCTTAATTTTATTGTTTCTAATAGTTTTCACCGGCACTTTTGGTTATTTCTTTTTAGAAGGTTGGAACCTATTTGATTCTTTTTACATGACGGTAATTACCCTTTCTACGGTGGGCTACTCAGAAGTCCACCCCCTTTCTCACGAAGGGCGTATTTTTACGTCTTTCCTCATATTTGCTGGGGTGGGGGTGGCCTTCTATGTATTTACCATGATTACCGAGGCCGTTGTTTCTGGTCAGCTGCAAGATTTTTTGGGCCGTAAGCGCCTGGAATCAAAGCTTGAGACCCTGCACGACCATTACATTATTTGTGGTTATGGGCGTATTGGTAAACATATATGCCACATGATAGCCAAAGAAGTGCCTTTTGTGGTGGTGGAAAAGAATCACAAGGTTATAGAAGAGATTGATAAGGCAGGTTTTCTTTATTTAGAAGGAGATTCAACTCAAGAAGAAGTTCTTAAAAAAGCAGGTATAGAACGGGCCAAAGGCCTTATTTCTGTGCTCCGTTCAGATGCTGACAACGTATACATCACTCTTACGGCTCGCGGTTTAAACCCCAATCTTTATATTATTGCTCGTGCTGACGAGGAACATGTGGAGCAAAAGTTAAAGAGGGCTGGAGCTGATAAAGTTGTGTGTCCCTATCTTATTGGAGCCAAGCGTATGGCTATGAGCATTTTGAGGCCAGCGGTGACAGATTTTCTGGAGTTAGTGACCCCTGCTGAACATTTAGAACTCCAATTGGAAGAAGTCCGCATATTTGAAAGGTCTGACCTGGTAGGAAAAAGTTTAATAAACAGCCAACTTAGACAGATTTCTGGGGTCATCATTCTTGCTGTAAAAAAGATAACCGGCGAGATGGTTTTTAATCCTCCTCCAGATTATAAATTCGAACCAGGTGATGTTCTGGTAGCCCTTGGTGACCGTGATGGTCTTTCTCGTTTAGAAGATCTAGCTTCTGGCCGTAAAAAATTAGAAGATTTCTTTTAACCCCTTTTCGGTAACAATGGCATTAACCCTTAGATCATGCGCTTCAAGGGGGAGCGTTTTTACAAGTTGGCACTCAAAGGCCAGGGCTATTTTGGTGATATCCTGGGCTTTGGCCAAAAGTCGGTCGTAAAAACCGCCACCGTAGCCTAAACGGCCACCTGAAAGATCAAAGGCAACACCTGGTAAGATAATTAAGTCTAATTCGTGGGGCATGATTTCTGGATTGTTCTCTGGGGGTTCTGGTATACCGTAAGCTCCAGGTTTAAGTTCTTTAAGGCTTTTTATTTTAAAAAGTCTTAATTTGTGCTCGGAGATATACGTTTTGGGGAGGTAAACTTCTTTGCCTTCAGTTAACGCTTTTTGAATAAGCTCATAAGTTTCAACTTCACTTTTAAAAGAGGCGTAAAAAAGTATTTTTTGAGCTTTTTCATAATAAATTGATTTCTGTAAGTGATAGGCAATTTTTTGAGAAAGACTTTTTCTAGTTTCACCAGAGAGGCTATCTCTTAGGGTCAGAAAGTTTTTACGCAGCTTTTTTTTGTGTTGTTTGATCGATTTCATAATAATTTTAATTTTAAGGCATTTTGGGGCTTTTGGTAAACGGATTACATTGTTGACGAGGCGCAGCTTATTACTATTTTTTAAAAAATCTATATGGCAAGGGAGGCATTATGGGAGACGAAATAAAAAGCGCTCTAGAAATAGCTCTTGAGAAGGCAGCCAAAATCGGCAAGGCTTCAAAGGAAGAACTGCGTAAAGAAAAACTTGAAAAAGAAGGCCGAAGGCTTGCGGCCCGTTTTCTTCAAGAAAAAGACTTTAACCTTTTGAAGGCCATAGCGGCTATTTCTTCTGAAGATAAGCCCGTTGTTTTGCGAGCTGCGGTTGATACCCTGGTACGTAACATAGTATTTCCTCGAGACGAACTAGCCTTAAGTGACATAGAAAAAGCCTTAAAAGGTCTTGAAGTTATTTTTATAGACTTTCCCCAGGTAAAAGAACTTACAGCGGAGATAAAAAAGCTACTCACCCTTTATCTACAACAGCAAAAACAACTGTTTGAGCAATTTAAAATACAGTTTAAGAGTCAAATGGGAGAGATTGAAGAGGCCCTTAAACAGCAATATGGCCAGTCCGTAAAAATAGAACCAGAGATGCTTCCTCAGTTTCAGGAAGAATGGGGTAAGGTTAAAGGGCAACTTGAGGCCCAATACAAGCGTCAGCTTGACTATTTTAAAGACCTTTTTTACAAGATGCTTCCATGATGCGAGAAAAAATAAGAAAAGTTCTTGAAGCCCTGGCCCAAGGGAAAATGACCCAAGAGGAAGCCGAAGAGGCTTTATCTCTAGCTCCTTTTGAAGACTTAGGCTTTGCTAGACTTGATCATCACCGAGGTATTCGTAAGCACTTTCCAGAAGTGATTTACGGCCCAGGTAAAACTGAAGAAGAACTTATAAAGATTACCGAGACTTTTTTGGCTAAAAAACTTTCTTTGCTTATTACCAGAGTGGAATCTCAAAAAGCCCAAGCGGTTCTCAAAAAATTTCCAGAGCTTTCTTATTCTTCTCGAGCAAGGCTTATCTATCATTTGCCAGAAAAAAGAGAACCTAAAGGTTATATTCTCATTGCCTGTGGAGGCACAGCAGATCTTCCTGTAGTAGAAGAAGCCCGCATTTGTGCGGAGGCCTTTGGCAACAGAGTAGAGGTTATTGTTGACGTGGGTGTTGCTGGTGTTCACCGTATTGTGCCAGAGCTTCCCAAGTTACGCCAAGCCCGAGTTATTATTTGTGTGGCTGGTATGGAAGGGGCCTTACCAAGTCTGGTAGCAGGACTGATAGATGTTCCCATAATAGCTGTACCGGTAAGTGCGGGTTATGGGGCCAACTTTCAGGGGCTTGCTCCCCTTCTTACTATGCTAAACTCCTGTGCTGCTGGGGTGGCAGTGGTAAACATTGATAATGGCTTTGGCGCAGCTTATATGGCCAGCCTTATAAATCAGCTTCCTGAAAGGGTCTTTTCCCGTGCGTAAAATGGCCATTATGAACCGCATTTGGTTCTATCTTATTTTGTTGGCGGTCTTGGCGGCCGCCTACAATAACTCCATGGAAGCTGTTACTAAAGTTTCCTTTGATGCCGCTAAGACGGCGGTGAAATTGGCCATCGGCCTTATCGGAGCTATGACCCTCTGGCTGGGGATCATGAAGGTGGCCGAAGAGGCCGGCCTTCTGGAAATAATTTCTCGCAAAGTAAAATGTATCTTGGTACGACTTTTTCCCAATGTCCCCCCTACTCATCCGGCTATGAGTGCTATGGTGATGAATATCTCTGCTAACATGTTGGGCCTGGGAAATGCTGCTACTCCTCTTGGTATTAAGGCCATGATGGAACTTCAAAAACTTAACCCTCACCCTGAACGAGCCACCAATGCCATGTGTCTTTTCCTGGCCATTAATACATCAAATGTCACCCTTTTGCCGTTAGGAGTGATAGCCGTGCGTGCTGCTGCAGGAGCCTCACAGCCAGCATCTATTATTTTTCCTACTATTTTTGCTACAACCTGTTCTACCATAGCGGCAATTGTAGCCGCTAAGTTTTTGGCTCGTTTGAGTGGGGAAGAGCCTCCACCTAGAGTGGACTCCGAAGAAGTAAATAATGACGAAACCAAGCAGTCAAACCCCAGAGATTTAGCAGTCATACCTAAAGGGGAAAAGCTTTTTTTGATTTTTACTCTGTTGTTATTTTGTGGGCTTTTGCTTTACCGAATTTTTGAGTCTCCTACAGCTGATACTTTCCGTGAAATAGTTTCTTTTTGGATAGTTCCTCTTTTGATGCTAGGGTTACTTTTCTTTGGTTACTGGCGAGGGGTACCTGTTTATGAGAAGGCCTGTGAAGGAGGCAAAGAAGGCTTTCAGGTGGCAGTAAGGATTATTCCATTTCTGGTAATGATTTTGGTAGCCATTGCTATGTTCAAGTCTTCTGGAGCCTTTAACTATCTAGCTCAACTGCTTAAGCCCATTACTGATCCTATTGGTTTCCCGGCTGAGGTTTTGCCTGTAGCTATTTTGCGTCCTCTTTCTGGTTCGGGGGCCTTTGGTCTTATGAGTGAAATTGTAGCTCGTGCCCCTGATAGTTTTGCCTCTTACCTTGCTTCGACGATCCAAGGTTCAACCGAAACCACCTTTTACGTATTGGCTGTTTATTTTGGAGCAGTAGGAATAAAAGATCCGCGTTACGCGGTTTGGGCAGCCCTTTTTGCCGATTTTGTGGGAATAGCCGCGGCTTTTTTTATCTGCAAGGTTACTTATTGATAAAGCCCTTAGTGTGAAGCCCTAGAAATAAGTAAAGGCGACTAGTTTTAAACATAAATTGCCTGTCCCTATTTCGAACTGTAATCTCATAATGACGCTAATAGTTTAATTATTGACACATGCTTTAAAGAGCGTCATTATCTTATTTTGACACTTAAAATCAGGGTGATTTGGCTATGAAAAGAGATTTTGAACCTATAAAACCCGCTAAACGCACGGAAAATATTGAATACGCCGTTAGAGATATAGTTTTAGTAGCCAACGAGGCCCGCAAAAAGGGTAAGGAATTAATTTTTCTAAACATAGGAGATCCCGCTCAGTTTGACTTTCGCACTCCAGAGCCTATCATAGAGGCTACTTATCAGGCTATGTGCGAAAATTTGACCGGCTATTCTGCTTCTGAAGGTGTTGACGAAGCCATTTGTGCCATACGTAAAGAAGCCCGAAAAGCCGGTATCGAACCCTCTGACATTTACGTAACCTCTGGGGCTAGTGAAGCTATCGATTTTGCTTTGACAGCTCTCGTAAACGAAGGTGAAAATGTTTTAGTTCCTTATCCTGGTTATCCCCTTTACACGGCTATTTTAGCTAAATTGGGAGCAGAGCCTAACCCATATTATCTCGATGAAGAAAATGAGTGGCAGCCTGATCTTGCTGATATCGAGGCCAAAATTAATGAAAAAACCAGAGCCATAGTGATAATTAACCCCAATAATCCTACAGGGGCGGTTTATTCTGAAGAAACTTTAAGGGGCATTATAGATATAGCTAGAAGACACCAACTGGTAATATTTTCTGACGAAATTTACGATAAACTTGTTTTTGATGGTGCTAAACATATATCTATTGCGTCTCTTGATCTAGAAGTTCCTGTGGTTACCTTTAACGGTCTTTCAAAGAGTTATTTGGCTCCTGGTTTTAGAATTGGGTGGGGCATTGTTTCGGGTCCTTGGGAAGTGGTGAAAGACTTCGTAGAGGCCATTCACAAACTGGCAAGAGCTCGTCTTTCCGCTTCACATCCTAAACAATATGCTATTCCCGTGGCCTTAAATGGCAATCAAGGTCATCTTAAAGAAGTTATTGAAAAGCTAGAGAAAAGACGCGATCTCACCTACGAGATGTTAAACGACATTCCGGGAATCTCCTGTGTGAAACCTAAAGGGGCATTCTATGCTTTTCCCCGTATAGATATACCTGAAGTGTCTGATAGGGAATTTGTCAAAGAACTCATTGCGGAAACCGGGGTAGTTGTGGTTCATGGAAGCGGATTTGGCGAAAAGCCAGGTACAGCCCATTTTCGAGTGGTGTTTTTGCCTCCTGAAGATCTACTTAAAAAGGCTTACACGCGGATAAAAGATTTCATGAAAAAGTTTTTGGCACGTAGAGGGCTTAGGGCTTAAGGCCGGTATAAATTGTTACAATGCCAAAACTTAACTGAAAGTACTTTACTTTTTTAAAACCGCAATTTTTCATTAAAAGAGAAAATTCTTCGGGAGCAGGGAATTTTTCAATAGAATCAGCTAAATATTCGTAAGCTTCGCGGTCTCCGGTAAGGTTTCCTCCTAAAAGGGGCATGAATTTATTGAGGTAAAGGCGATAAAGATGGCTGAAGCCAGGTAAAGTAGGCCTTGAGAATTCAAGAATAACAAATTTCCCACCTGGTTTTAATGTCCGAAGCACTTCTTTTAACCCCTTTTCAGGATCGGCCAGATTTCTTATACCAAAAGCTACCGATGCTCCCCAAAATTGGTTAGCTGAAAAGGGAAGTTTTTCAGCGTCACCGACTACAGGGAAAATAAAGCTCAGGGCCGGATGTCTGGCCAGGCGAAGTTTACCATAAGATAGCATTTCATAGGTGATATCTAGGGCAACTACGGGTCTTGGCCTTTGTCTAACGATTTCTTTAGATAGCGTGAGAGTGCCTGCACAAAGGTCAAGAATAGGGCCAGGATACGCCTTGAGCTCGCGGATACACAAATATCGCCACCAGTGATCAACCCCTAGACTCCCTAAAGTGTTTACTAAATCGTACCGACGAGTGACCTTTGAGAACTTGGTCTTTACGTATTTTTTCTTGTCTAGAGCCACCATGCCTCGCAAAATACTCAAAAATACCTCAAAGAACAATTAGGGACAGGCAAAATTTTTCATTTTTTAAATTTAAAAAGATTTCTTTCCGAAATTTTATCCAAAAATTACAAGTCAAGTAAGTTTTAAGCTCAGATAAAAGCCATATCTGTCCAGTCTTTTATCGTTTTACTTTTTCTTCCTCGTTTGAGCCCGAGAAATCTTTTTAACTTTAAGGCCGCACTTTCTACAAAACCTTTGCTTCCAATAGCCAGACCTTTTGTAAAAAAATTGATTCTTTGCCGGAAGATTTTGCCTGTCCCTCTTTCTGGCTCGTCAAGCCCACCTTTGCCGTAAACAAATTTCCGATAAAGCCTGAAGCGCTCTTTTTCTGATTTGTTAGCATAGGACGGAAGGCCGATATCAAGCGTCAAAAAAGTTTTGCCTGTCCCTTTTCTTGCTCTGTATCCTAGCGAGCACCAGCGATAGTCTTCTGGCTTTTCTACAATTCCTGCCCGCACCGGGTTTAACTCTATGTAAGCCAGACAATTAAGCAGAGCCTCGCCTGTCTCAATGATGACGGACTTGAACCTGTCAGCCCAGAAATAGCCCTTGCGGTCAACGCGCTTGTTATACCAGCGTGAAAAGCGCTGCTTGATGTCCTGGACGTATCGAGAAAGATTTCCAAGCCTTTTCCGCCATTTTTTGAGCACCTCTTCGTAGAAGAAAATTTTGCGTTTCTCGCCGTAGTAGAGGCGAATGCGGCGTTTTACTTCTTCGTCAGAGAACTGGTCTTCAGGGAGCATGCGGCAGAGGAGATGGAAATGGTTACCCATAATGGCGAAGCCATAAACTTCGACGAAATAGACCTGCGAGAGCCAACTAATAAGATGGAGTAAGTGTTCTTTTTCATCATCGCCGAGGACATCATGGCCGGGCAAGGCTGTGCGGGAGATTACATGATAAGCGGCTCGTGGATCATTCATGAAAAAACGTGGGATGCGTGGCATAAGAGACCTCCTAAATTTTTTCTTTGCCTGTCCCTCTTATCGGAATGTGGTCTCTGGAGCTTGAAATTTTTGCCTGTCCCTTTTGTTACGCTATTTAGTGGCACGCGAGGAGAGAAAGAAGAAAGAGAAAAAAGAAAAAAAGATGTAATTTATTTGTCTAATTTTTTATTTGTCTAATTTTTTGAGTCTTGCGGCGAAGAAGCCGTCAAGGCCATGGCGATGCGGATAGGTATGCATAAAGCCCCGTTTATCTACTAATTCTTGGGCCTTTTCTGGCAGATACTTGCGGGCGTCTTCTATCTGAAATTCCGGGTGTTTTTTAAGAAACTTCTCTATTACCTCTTCGTTTTCTTCGGGTTCAAGGCTACAGGTGGCGTAAACTATTACCCCTTTTTCTTTTACCAAAGGAGCCAGGGAATTGAGCAAAGAAAGCTGTTTTTCGGGAACGGTTACCAGGTCTTCCGGTTTTCTGGCCCATTTTATATCTGGATGACGCCTTATGACGCCAGTCCCTGTACAGGGGGCGTCTATGAGGATACGGTCAAAGAATTTTCCGCCGAGTTTTTCAATGCTTTTAGTGGCGTCACCAGTGATTACCTCTATGTTCGTTATTCCCAGGCGTTTTGCGTTTTCTTCAAGGCGCTTGAGTCTCCAGGCGAGCACGTCCATGGCGTAAATTTTCCCGGTGTTTCGCATAAGCTGGGCCAGATGGGTAGTTTTACCGCCAACTCCAGCACAGGCGTCTAGGATTCGTTCGCCTTCCTTCGGGGAAAGGAGATAGCTTACCAACTGGCTGGCTTCGTCCTGCACCTGTAACCACCCGAACTTAAAGGCCTTAAGAGAGGTTACCTGACCGCGAAAGCCTTTTAGTTCAATGCCGTCAGGGCTAAAGCGGCAGGGGCTCGCCTCAGGCACATCTTTTTTTAGGAAGAGCAAGAGGTTGTCTCTAGTTACCCTTAAAGTATTGGCTCGTATCACTAAAGTTGGCCTTTCGTTTCCGGCTTTAAGCAGGGCCTCGGTTTCTTCTTCGCCAAAGCGTTTAAGCCAGCGCTCAACTAGCCAGCGAGGATAAGAGTATTTGATAGCCAGGTGTTCAACCGGGTCCATTTCTTTTGGAGGAAGAGAAATTTCATCTTTGCGCCTGGCGAGCTCTCTTAAGACGGCATTTACAAAGTTTACAATCCATTGGCCGCGGCGGGGCTTTACGAGTTTTATAGTTTCCGCCACGGCTACCTGAACAGGCACGCGGGTAAAAAAAATTTGATAGGCCCCAAGACGCAAGGCGTTTCTTACCTCTGGGTCCATTTTGTCAAGAGGTTTTCGGCTCACCCTGGAAAGGACATAATCAAGATAAACCAGATGCCTTACTACTCCGTTTATGAGCTCAGAAACGAAAGCCCTATCTCGTGGGTCTGGAAGTACACTTTTTTCAAGCACTTCGTTTAAGACTTCGTCCAAAAGGGGCTTTTTGGTTTCCCAGCGTATGAGAACTTTGAGCGCCATGGCCCGGGGGTTTTTTACTGGCAACTTGGGCATACTTTCTCCTTGTGAACAAGAGGTTTCAGGGGTAGTTTTAAGGCGAGATGACTCAAGTGGCAAGGGTTAGTTATCGTATTATTTATGGAGACACCGATTGTGGTGGCGTGGTTTATTACGCCAATTATTTTAGGCTCTTTGAAATAGGGCGCACGGAACTGTTGCGCCAGGCTGGACTTACCTACCGCGATATTGAAGAAAAAGAAGGGCTTATCTTGCCGGTAGTGGAGGCCCAGGCGAGATACCGCCATCCGGCCCGTTATGATGATTTAGTTACCATTGAAACCAGGTTTGCCGAGCTTTACCCCCATAAGGTGCGTTTTGAATACAAAATCTTTCTTGAAGAAAAGCTCTTGGTAGAAGGCTTCACCGTTCACGTGCCAGTTAATAAAGACGGGCGTCTTATAAAATTTCCTGAAAACCTTTATAACGTTCTTAAAAAGATATCTGAAAGCTAATTTTAATTTGAGTTCGCAGAAACTTAGACAATTTTAGCTCTGTTTTGTAGTGATAATGCCAAATAGAAAACAACTAATAGAGACTTTTAAAAAATATAAGTTGAGATTGCTATGGTGCCGTTGTTGCCACGCGAGATTGCTTCGGCTGCTGACGCAGCCTCACGATGACTCTTTTAGGGTGTCGAGCCCTTTCCTTTTTGTTACTAAGAGTCCGTATGGGCGAAGGAGTCTCTTATCTAAAGCTTTTTACAAAGGTCTTCATAAAGTCTAAAAATGCCAATATTAAAACCCACACTTGATAACATCAAAAAAGCAGCTGAGCTTTTAAGGGCCGGAGATTTGGTAGTCTTTCCTACGGAGACGGTCTATGGCCTGGGAGCCAATGTATTTGATGAAAGGGCGGTGACCAAGATTTTTGAACTCAAAAGGCGCCCGTACTTTGATCCTTTGATTGTCCACGTGGCTGATATCGCTATGGCCGAGGTGGCCGTCTTTGACGAGCGAGCCAGGGCTTTGGCCAAGCGTTTTTGGCCTGGCCCCTTGACTTTGATCCTCCCCAAAAAGCCCAAAGTGCCAGATATTGTTACTTCCGGGCTTTCTTCAGTAGCCATAAGAATGCCAGCCCATGAGGTGGCGCTAGCCCTTATTAAGGAATGTGGTTTTCCTTTGGCTGCTCCCAGTGCTAACCCCTTTGGGCAGCTTAGCCCCACCAGGGCCGAACACGTTCTTTCTTACTTTGGAGAGAAGCTTTTTATTCTTGAGGGCGGTGAATGTCAGGTAGGGCTTGAGTCAACTATCCTTGATTTGACTGAAAAAGAACCGGTACTCTTGCGGCCTGGTGGCGTGCCTATGGAAGCTTTAAAGGAAGTTCTGGGGGAGATCAAAATAAAAAGAAAGCCTGAAAAACCAAAGGCCCCGGGGCAGTTAAAAAGTCATTATGCCCCAAGAACTCCGCTTAAAATCTGGCAAAAAAACTTGGAGATAAAGGGCAAAAAGATAGGTTTTCTCGCTTTTTCTAAAGCTCCAGAAGGTAAGTATGAAGCGGTGCGGATACTTACTCCTTCAGGAGACTTGAGGGAAGCGGCGGCCAATCTTTTTAAGTATTTACACGAGCTTGACCAGATGGGCCTTGACTTAATTTTAGTGGAACCTGTACCTGAAGAAGGCCTGGGACTGGCTATTATGGACCGCCTTAGAAAGGCCGAAGCTGCTTTTTAATAGCTTAGAGATAGCTTAAACTATAGTAAAAAAGTAGTTATTAGCTCAATTTTGTTGAATTTTCTTGATTTTCTTTGTTGACAGGGGTTTTTCAGGTGGTAATATCGTTTTTTGATATCTCAAAATGGAGGGAGGGAATTTTTTTGGCTGGCGTAATCGTTAAAGAAGACGAACCCTTTGAACAGGCCTTGAAACGATTCAAAAAAGCGTGTGAGAAGGCGGGAATTCTTTCTGAAATCAAAAAGAGAGAATACTACGAAAAGCCTAGTGTCCGCCGCAAGAAAAAACTCATGGCCGCCCGCAAAAGACTGCTCAAGCGCCTCAAACGCATGAAACAGCGTGACTAATTTTTTTGGCCCGGCTCTGTTGCCAGAGCCGGGTTTTTAATTGTTCCAAAAGTTTTGCCAAAATACCTTTGATGAGACCAGAAAGCCTTAAAAAGCTTGAATTTCATCATATAAAAGATATCCTGCGTGAAAAAACATTTACTGAACTTGGTGCTAATTTAGTTACCAAGCTCAGCCCTTTAAAAGATTTAACTTCCCTTGAAATAGAAGCCGAAAAATTAAGAGATTTTGAAAAGCTGGTAATTGAAACGGGAACGCCTCCTCTTGACTCCCTTCCTACGCTTATTCCTCTGGTAAAAAGAACTACTAAAGGCGGAGTTCTTTCTGAAAAGCAGGCCCTGGTTCTATTGCGTTATCTACAGGTAGCCAAAAAACTTACTTCTTATTTGGCCCAGGCTAATTTCCCACAAATTAGGGCTATCAAGGCCCGTATCCCCAATCTTTCTCCTTTAAGACGTTATTTCGAGAGTCTTTTTGACGACCGTGGCCTCAAGCCTGATGCAAGCCCTGAGCTTTATTCGCTTAAAGTGGCTCAAAATAAGGCTCAAGAAAGGCTTAGAAAGCGCCTTGAAGAGCTGCTTAAAAAATATGCGCGGGCAGGGTTTCTTCAGGAAGAGATAATTGCCCAGCGCGAAGGGCGTCACGTGTTTCCTGTAAAAGCCGAGGCCAAGGCCAAAATTCCTGGAGTTTTGCACGATGTCTCAGCCAGCGGCGCTACGGTATTTATAGAGCCCCTTGAAATTATTCAAATCACCAACGAAATAGAAGCCTTAAAGCGTGCTGAAGAAAGAGAGAGGGAACGTATTCTCAAAGAAGTTTCTGAGAAGGTAGCGGAATACGCCCAAGATTTTTGGGAACTTGAAGAAACCGTTGCCGAGGTAGATGTTATTCAGGCCAAGGTAGCCTTTGCTAAACAGATTAAAGGATCCCTTCCGGCTTTCAAAAAAGAAGGTTCTCTAATTCTGAAAAAGGCGGCTCACCCCCTTTTGTTGCTTTCCTTACGGGAAGTAGTCCGTAATGACTTTGTTTTTCCTGAAGAGCGCCCGGTAGTAATCATTAGTGGGCCAAACATGGGTGGGAAAACCGTGGCCCTAAAAACAGTTGGCCTTTTGGTGGTTATGGCCCAAAGCGCCATTCCCATTCCCGCCTCACCTGATAGTGAGCTTCCTGTCTTTGAAGATATCTTTGTGGATATAGGCGATGAACAGGATATTTCCGCCAACGAAAGTACTTTTTCGGCCCACGTTAAAAATCTGAAAAAGGCCCTGGAAATAGCCGGTTCCGGGAAGCTTTTTCTGCTTGATGAAATCGGCCGGGGCACAGCCCCAGAAGAAGGAGCGGCTCTGGCCATGGCTGTGCTTGAGGAACTTTACGAACGGGGCGCCAGAGTGCTTGCCACCACTCATTATGAAGCCCTTAAGGCCTTTTCTTTCAGCAGAGATTGGATTTTGCCTATAGCCGTTGGTTTTGATGAAGAAACTGGGCTTCCCACCTATCAGCTAATCTACGAAGTAGCCGGTTTGTCCCAGGGCTTGCTTTTGGCCGAAAGGCTTGGGCTCTCCGCCAAGATTATCAACAAAGCGCAGGATTATCTTGGTAAGGGAGACGAAAGTTTTAAAGAGGTAATCGGGGCTTTGCGTAAGCAGCTTGAAGAGCTTTCCTTTGAAAGAGAAGCCCTTTTGCGCCAGAAGGAAGCCTTAGCTAAGCGTGAGCAAGAGTTAAAAGAGCTTGAAGCCAAACTCAAAGAAGACTTTGCCGCTAAAGAGAAGGCCTTGGTTAAGCAGGTTGAAGAAAAGCTTGCTGCTCTTGAAGAAGAATTCAAAACTTTTTTGCGTTCTATTGAAAAAAGAGGATTTCAGGAAAAGAAGGCCAGGGAGGCCTTTTCCTCTTTCATAAAAGAAAAGGCCGAAGATATTCTTCCGGCCAGAGAGAAAGAAGATATCCAGCTTGAGCCTGGGGCTGCGGTAAAAATAAAAGGGGTAGGGCAGGAGGGGAAGGTCCTTCGCCTCAAAGGGAATCTGGTTGAAGTGCAAATAGGGCCTTTCAGGGTGGAAGTTTCGCCAAAAGAACTTATAGTCTTATCTAAAAGGCCAGAACAAGGTTGTAAAAAAAGCTCTTTTAAAGTAGAGGCTCAAAAGGAAGCCCCTGATACCCTTAATTTGATTGGCTTGAGAGTGGAAGATGCCCTTTATGAGCTTGATAAAGCCCTTGACAGGGCCTTTCTCGCCGGAAAGACGCACTTGATTATAATTCACGGCCTGGGAACCGGGCGTCTTATGAAAGCGGTTAGAGATTATTTAAAAGAACACGCCCTGGTAACTTCGGTGCGTCCAGGGGAAGGTTATCAAGGTGGCGAGGCGGTAACTGTGGTAGAATTAGCCACCAAGGAGGCTGCTGTTTGAGCCTTAAAGAGGCGGTAAGACGCATAAAAGAAGTAGCCAACATCGTTGATGTTATCGGCGAACACGTAGCCTTAAAGAAAGTAGGGCGCAATTATTTGGGGCTTTGTCCGTTTCATGCTGATCGCAAGCCTTCATTTACGGTAAACGAAGAGAGGCAAATCTTTCATTGTTTTGGTTGTGGGGCAGGCGGTGATGTTATCGCCTTTTACATGAAGTTTCACAACCTTGATTTTGTAGCCGCGGTAAAAGAGCTGGCCTCACGTTTCAATATTTCGATTTCCTGGGATACCAAAGAAGACTCTTTAAGAGAAAAGCTTTTTGAAATTAATCAAAAGGCCAAGCGTTTTTTTGAGCATCTTTTATGGTCTTCAAAAGAAGGGGAAAAGGCCAGAGGCTACCTAAAAGAACGAGGTATATCCTCTAAGGTAGCCAAGGCATTTGGGCTGGGGTTTGCTCCAGCCTCTTATGATAGCCTGGCTTCACACTTGAAGCTGGTAGGGGCCTCGCTAGAGCTAGCTGAGCAGGCTGGGCTTTTAGTAAGGCGTACTGACGGAAGTTTTTACGATCGTTTTCGTGCCCGTCTCATCTTTCCCATTTATGACCACTCTGGGCGAGTGGCGGGTTTTGGGGGTAGGGTGCTTGATCAGGGAGAGCCAAAATACCTCAACTCTCCAGAAACTCCTGTGTATCACAAAGGGTCTATCCTTTACGGCTTTTTTCAAGCCAGGTCTTTTATTAGGGAAGCTAAACGGGGTTTTATTGTAGAAGGTTATTTTGATTTGATTTCCCTTTTTGAGGCAGGAGTTACCGAGGTGTTGGCCACACTTGGTACGGCCCTTACCTCCCACCACGCAAGGCAGCTCCGTTCCCTTACCTCTGAGTGGTATCTGGTCTTTGATGCCGATGAAGCGGGTGTTAAAGCGGCCTTACGCGCGGCCCCTATCTTTCTGAATGAAGGCCTTTTCCCTAAGGTGATCACTCTTCCGGCTGGCGAAGACCCTGATACCTTCGTGAGGAAGTTCGGTGCCGAGGGTTTTCGTAAACTAGTTGAAGAAGCTCAGGACATCTTTGACTTTATGATTGCGGTGCTTGAACCTCGTTTTTCTAAAACACCTGAAGGGCGCTTAAGGCTCTTTCAGGAGATAAAGCCAGCGCTTTCCGCCATAAAAGATCCTCTTCTCTTTGAGCTTGAGCTTTCTAAACTGGGAGAGAGGCTTGGTGTTTCAGAGACAGCCCTGCGACGCACATTTGATTCCCGTTCTTCTTTTAAGGTGCCTTCGCCGAAGGGAAAAGTCTATTCAGAAAGGCTAGTGCTTGAATTCCTAGTTCATTACCCGGAATATTTATCCAGTTTACTTGAAGAGGGGATACTTGAACATGTTCAAAATCCTCTTTATCGTGCTCTTATAGAAAAGCTTTCTGAACTTGAAAACAAGTCTTATGCGGATCTTTCCCTTGAGGATTTGGAACTTCAAGCTTTACTTAGCGAAATACTTCTTTCTCCGCCTCCTTTTGATGACGTTTCTCCAGAAGAAGTATATGCCGGTATAAAATGTTGGCTGTTCAGAAAGAAAAGCAAGAAAAAACTCTTGGAAATACGTCAGGCCATTAAAGAGGCGGAAAAAGCCGGCCGGGAAGAGGAAGCCTTGCGTTTGTTAAAAGAGTATCAAAATCTTTGCCGTTTAAATCTTTAAAATTTTAAAGAGGGAGGGGGGTATGGCAGACCTCACCAAAGACTTAAGTGTCTTGGAGGAGCTTAAAGAAAAGGGGGTGCGGAAAAAGTCTGTCCTTAGGTCATTTTCTATGCCCATTGAAGAAGTAGCTGACTTGGTGGAAAGCCTGGATATAGGGACCAAGGTAGAAGAAGCCTCTCTTGAAGAGATTGCCGAAGAGGTGACCAAAGATGTTTCCCGCTCTGACCCGGTAAAGCTTTACTTAAAAGAAATGGGGCAAGCCCGTCTTTTGAGTCGCGAAGAAGAGGTAATAGTAGCCAAAATTATTGAACAAGGAGAACACGAGGCCTTAAAAGTAGCCATTAAGGCTCGTGGCGTAGTGCAAGAAATATTCAATATCTGTGAAGAATTCTTTGCCGGTCAACTTAAGGCCCGCGAAATAGTTAGAGACCTTGATGATTGTTTTTCTGATAATGAATCTGATATCGAACAGCGAAGCCAAGGTCTTCAAGGAATTCTGCTAGAAATACGCTGTATTGCTAGAGACTTGTTGAGCCTAGAGGAAGCTCTCGATTCCTCTTCTAATAAACAGGCCAAGGCGCGTATGCGTCAAAGAGCCAGGAAGTTGCGTGAAGAAATTTTAGCCCGTCTTTGTCAACTGCGTCTTGATAAGCGATGTCTAGAAAGGATAATTAAACCCATAATTGATGGCTATGAAAAAATTACAAAGGCACATAGAGACTTAAAAGCCTGTGAAAGAGAGGCCGGTCGCTCTCTTTCAAGCCTTGCGGTCCATTTTCAAAAGACTAATGGTCACTTTTCGGAAATAGAAAAGTCAGCGGCTAAACTGGGAATGGATATGGACCGCTTCCTTAATCTCAGAGCGAGATATTTACTGGCTCAAAAGGCCATCGAAGAGGCAGAGAAACAAACTGGCCTTTCTGCCAAGAAATTACAAAGTGTAGCTCGCGACCTAGAACATTCATTAGAAAAGATAAGAAAGGCCAAAGATGAGCTGGTTAAGGCCAATCTGAGATTGGTGGTTTCTATTGCCAAAAAATATACAGGCCGCGGTTTACAATTTCTGGACTTAATCCAGGAAGGAAATATTGGCCTTATGAAGGCGGTGGAAAAGTTTGATTACCGCCGCGGTTACAAGTTTAGCACTTATGCCACCTGGTGGATAAGACAGGCCATTACCCGGGCTATTGCTGATCAGGCCCGCACCATTCGTATTCCCGTACACATGATTGAAACTATAAACAAGCTAGTAAGGGCTTCTCTTCAGATTTATCAAGAGACAGGCCAGGAAGCCACGCCCGAACAAATTGCTGAAAGGCTTGAACTGCCAGTAGAGAAAGTTCGCAAGATTCTAAAAATAGCCAAAGAACCCATCTCTCTTGAAACGCCTATTGGTGAAGATGAAGATTCGCATTTGGGGGATTTCATCGAAGATCCAAGTGTTCCCCCTCCGGATCAAGTGGCTATTTCTCTAAGCCTTATAGAGCAGACACGTCGAGTACTATCCACCCTTACCCCTAGAGAAGAGAAAGTATTGCGGATGCGTTTTGGCATAGGTGAAAAAGGCGAGCATACTCTTGAAGAAGTAGGTAAGGAATTTAGGGTGACGAGAGAAAGAATCAGACAGATAGAGGCGAAGGCCTTGCGAAAATTAAGGCATCCAAGCCGTAGCCGAAAATTGCGCTGTTTTATAAAAAATGTTTAAATAACAAATTTTGGAGCAGGTTGACAAAAGAGAGGATGAGGATACATTTTAAGAGGAAAATATATTGTGGGCCCATAGCTCAGCTGGTTAGAGCCACCGGCTCATAACCGGTAGGTCCCTGGTTCAAGTCCAGGTGGGCCCACCAATTTTAAAGGTGCATGTAAATGCACCTTTTATTTTTGCTCAAAAAATGGCGATAACAGTCGAGGAAATTATAGCCGCTTTAGAAAGTTGGGCCCCTAAAAAACTAGCTGAGGATTGGGATAACGTTGGTCTCCAGCTTGGATCCCTCAAAAAACAGGTAAAACATCTTGGTGTTTGCTTAGACCTTACCCCTGAGACCCTGGCTCAAGCCTTAACTCAAAAAATCGATTGCCTTGTCACCCATCATCCCTTCTTTTTTAAGTCCACCAAGCAAATTTGTTGGGACACCTGGCCTGGTAAGGCGGTAAAAACTCTTGCTGAAAAAGATATTTCCCTTATAGCCTGTCATACCAACCTTGATTCAGCAAAAGAGGGAGTGAGTGACGTTCTAGGCGAAGCCTTGCATTTAAAAGTAGAAAGAGCTCTTTTGCCGGCTAAAGCCACGAAGTTATTTTTGATAACTACTTACGTACCTAAAGGTTACGAAGAAAAAGTAAGAGAGATTTTGTTAAAAGAAGGGGCTGGCCAGAGGGGAAAATATAGTGGGTGTTCTTTTGCCACAGAGGGTATAGGAAGTTTTTATCCTAAAGAAGAGGCAAAACCTTACAGAGGAAAAGTTGGCAAGCTCAACTTAGTGTCTGGAACCAAGATGGAATTTTTAGTACCTGAATTTTTGCTGGCTCGAGTTATAGCCAAAATCAAGGAAGTACACCCTTACGAAGAGGTTCCCATAGATGTATGGCCGACTGAGGCTTATGATTACCGTTATGGCCTGGGCCGGATAGGTGAACTCCCATTGGAATATACTCTTTATGAGCTGGCTCAAAAATTGAGCCAACTACTTAATTCACAGGCTATTTTTATGGTGGGAGACCCTAAGCAACTGGTCAAAAGAGTGGCCCTTTGTGGTGGAGCAGGAGGGGACTTCTTTGAAAATGCGCTTTCTCTGGGGGCCGAGGTCTATATTACCGCTGAGGTCAAGTATCACCAGGCTCGTGAGGCTGAAGCTAGAGGGCTTTCCTTGATTTCTGTTGGCCATTTTGAGTCCGAAAGCCTCATAGTGCCTAAAATGGCGGAATTTTTTCAAAAAATGGCCAACAGCAAAGGTGAAGAACTACAAATTACCATGTTAAAAGAAAAAAACCCGTTTATACCGTTATTTTAAAGGAGGAGGTAAATAGTGCGGGAGGAAATCGTAAATCTCATCAAATTACAGGAGATTGATTTAAAAATTTTGGCTTTGGATAAGGCCAAGGATGAATTCCCAGAGTCTTTAAAGAAGGCCGAGGAGGCCCTTGCTCAGAAAAAGAATGAAATGGAAGCACTTGAAAACGAAATTGAGGAACTGAAGTTTAAACGGCGTAAGTTTGAAGAGGAACTTGAGCAAGAGTATCAGCGTCTTAAAAAGAGTCAGACCCGCCTTATGGAGGTCAAGGCCCAGAGAGAATATCAGGCCCTTCTAAAAGAAATAGAAGAAATTAAAAAGGCCAACAAGCTTCGCGAAGAAGAACTTCTTAAAATGATGGAACGCGTGGAAGAGCTTACCAAACAGAAAGAAGACCTAAAAAATGAAATAGCGGAACTTGAAAAACAGGTTGAAGAAGAACACCAAAAATATGAAACTCGCCGGGCAGAGCTTGATAAGGAAAGGGAAGGGATTTGGAAGGAAAGGGAAGCTATTGCTAAAAATATTCCTGGAAATCTCCTCAAACGTTACGAATTTATTAAATCTCACCGTAACGGGGTGGCGGTGGTGCCGGTGATAAATGCCGTTTGTGACGGTTGCCATATGAATATCCCTCCTCAGCTTTATAATGAATTGCAGCGAGATGACAAGGTATATGAGTGTCCTATTTGTCAGCGGATTATATTCTTTAAAAAAGAATACTCTGATATTTTGCCGCAAGATGAAGAAGGCGAAGAAGCCAAAGAGGCTCAGGCTTAATTGCTAAAATGGGGCACAGGGAAGGTGCCCCTTAAATGACAAGAGAGCTTTTAAGTCCCATATCTTTTATCATCTGGCTATCATCAGTCAGCATTCTTCCTGAAGTAGTTAAATAGTTCCCTACCATTAAGGCGTTGGCTGGCCAAAGTAGAAACACTTGCAAATCCCTAAGATTATGTTCTCGGCCTCCGCAAACCCTTATAGCCTTATCTGGCAACATAAAACGTAAAACAGCCAAAATAGCCAGGGCCTTTCTGGGGGAGAGAAAAGAAGCATTTTCCAAAGGAGTGCCCGGTATGGGATGCAGAAAGTTTACCGGGACAGAATCTGGGGCAAGCTTTTGCAGGGTTTCAGCAAACTCTATGACTTGCTGAGCCGTTTCTCCTAGGCCAAAAATCCCTCCACAACAAAGGGAAAGACCGACTTCTTTTACCCTTTCGGCGGTCTTTAGGCGGTCACGCCACTGCTGGGTAGTGCAGACGTAAGGATAAAAACTTTCAGCTGTTTCCAAGTTATGATGATAACGAGAAAGTCCGGCCTCTTTTAAGGCCTTGAGCTCTTCGGTGGTGAGCTGCCCAAGAGAGGCACAAAGCTTTAGCCCGGGAAGCCTTTCCTTAATAGTTTCTATTACGTTGAGTATTTGTTTGAATTCCTGTCGGCTGGGCTTAACCCCGCTTGTTACTAGGCTGAAGCGGTCAATACCCGCTTTTTGAGCTTCTTCGGCAGCTGCAAGTATCTTGTCTTCCTCAAGAAGTGGGTAAGCATTAATTTTGGTAGGCCAGCTTTTGGATTGGGCACAAAATTTACAATCTGAAGGGCAGCGGCCACTTTTAGTGTTCAAGATGCTGCAGGTTTCAATAAAGTCTCCAAAATATTTTTCTTTTAGTTTTTTGGCCTCAAAAAGGGCGGTAAAAACATCTGCTTCATCTTTTAGTAGGGTTAAAAGGTAATCTTTTCCCGTATTCATAGCAGTTAACTTAAACTAAAATTGGGGACAGGCAAAAATTTTTGTTACCTATTTCTCTAAAACTTGTAAGCCAAGATAATAATAAGTAAGTTTTAAAAATTACTGGGGCCTTTTTATGTGTTTTAAAAAATTTTTGTATTTAATAGGGCTAGGAAGTTTATGTTTTTTGAGTGCCTGCGGCGGGCCTAAATATGTAGTAAAAAATCGCTATATTCCTCCCATTGTTGTGAAAGATAATTCCTGTCTCCATATTTGTGAGGAAAAGTTCGAAAGCTGCCAAAAAGCCTGTGAAAATCAATATCAATCTTGTATGGCTGACGTACGCCTAAAGGCAATCAATATTTATGAAAAAGACATAGCCAAATATGAAAAACAACTTGCTGTTTACCAGGAAGAAATGCGTTTTTTTCGCCAGAAAATAACTGAATATCAGGAAAACTTTAAAAAGTTAAACGATGACTTTCGTTTCTTTAAGCGGATTTGTCAGGAGAAACAAGACCGTTACGCCTGCTTACGTCAAAAAGAATTAAAAAAAGAAATATATCATTTCAAACAAAATAAGCCTTTTCGTCCTATAAGGCCTAAGAAACCCAATCTTGAAATCATAATAAAAAAGCTCATGATTACTTGCCATCGGGATTGTGGTTGCCAAGAAATCTATGATCGTTGTTTTTTGAGCTGTGGAGGAACTATCATCCCTGAAAAAATATGTGTGGAGAATTGCCAATGAAAAGCTGGAATAAAAAGAAAATTTTGGAAATTGATAAAAAGCACATCTGGCATCCTTACACTCAGATGAAAGATTATGAAAACCGTGACCCATTGGTCATAGTTGCCGCTAATGGCTGTAAGCTAAAAACAATAGATGGCGATGAACTTTATGATTCTATTTCTTCCTGGTGGACTACTTTGCATGGACACCTTCATCCAAAGCTTAATCAAGCCATAATGGAACAGCTAAAACTTTTAGATCACGTGAACTTTTCAGGTTATACCCATCCTTATGCAGTAGAAGTAGTAGAGCGTTTAAAAAATTTTTTACCACATACACTTTCGCGCTTTTTTTTCTCTGATAATGGTTCAACGGCGGTAGAAGTAGCCTTAAAAATGGCCTTTCAGTTCTGGCAAAACAGAGGAGTAAATTCCAAAACTCGTTTTGTATGTCTGGAAAATGCCTATCACGGCGATACCTTAGGGGCAGTAAGTGTTGGAGGGGTAGATCTTTTTTTCGAACTCTATAAGCCGCTTCTTTTCAAGTCCTTTAAAGCGCCAAGCCCCTATTGTTATCGTTGTGAAGAAAAAGAAGGCTTTACTCTAGACGCCAATCACGAGTGTAACTTACGTTGTCTGGATGGGTTAGAAAAAATTCTTAATGAACATCATGAAGAAATTTGTGCCGTTATTGTGGAGCCCCGTCTTCAAGGGGCAGGGGGAATTTTAGTTTACCCTGCTGCTTATTTAAAAAAACTAAGAGAGATTACCGAACAATTTAAAGTTTTTCTAATTTTCGATGAAGTAGCTACAGGTTTTGGGCGCACAGGGACCATGTTTGCCTTTGAACAGGCAGGGATAGCGCCAGACATTATTTGTCTGGCCAAAGGCTTAACTGGCGGGTATCTCCCTATGGCCTTGACAGTAACTACCGAAGAAATTTATCAGGCCTTTTACGCTGACTACCTGGAAGGGAAAACGTTTTATCACGGCCACACTTATACTGCCAATCCCATTTGTTGTGCAGTGGCGGCGGCTAGTCTTAAACTTTTTGCCGAAGAAGAGCCGCTAGTCAAAACTAAAGAAGCCCGAGAATATTTTCACCAGTTATTGCTTGATACTTTTTCAGATAAACCCTACGTAGGTGATATACGCTATATCGGTTATGTGGGAGCCATTGAGCTGGTAAGAGATAAAAAAACAAAAGAACCTTTTTCTGAAGAGTTGAGATTGGGTTTCAATATTTACATGAAGTCCTTGGAAAAAGGTGTAGTTTTGAGGCCTCTTGGAGACGTTATTTACTGGTTTTTGCCTTTGTGTATAAGTAAAACCGAGGTAGAGGAAATTTTAAAAATCAGTGCTGAAGTTATCGAAGAAGTTCTGATTAATTTGTAATGGATTTCACGGCAGAAATAACCAAATTAAAGGAAGAAAAACGTTTTCGCCGTCTTCCCTTGATAGAAGCTCGCCAAGGGCCTTATGTAAAGATAAATGGAAAATGGCTCCTTAACCTTTCGTCAAACGATTATTTGGGTTTGAGTGAAAAACTTTCTCAGAAAGAAATTCTTGAAGAAATAAAAGACTTTCCTATAGGGGCAGGGGCGGCGAGACTTCTTTCAGGTAACCATCTTCTTTATCAACGCCTAGAAGAAAAGCTCGGAAATCTTTACCAAAAAAAAGCCCTTGTTTTTTCTTCAGGCTATCACGCTAACGTAGGAATTATTTCAGCCCTTGCTGGACGAAGAGACGTGGTCTTTGCAGACAAACTAGTCCACGCAAGCATAATAGACGGCCTTCGTCTCTCAGGAGCCACTTATTTTCGTTATCCCCACGGAAATATAGAAGCATTGGCTGACCTGCTTAAAAGTCGTCGTTTCAGGTATAAACGGGCTTTTATAATTACAGAAAGTATCTTTAGTATGGACGGAGATAAGAGCCCTCTTGAAGAACTAATAAAACTTAAAAGAACTTATCAGGCCTTTTTAATACTTGATGAAGCTCACGCTGTTGGTGTTTATGGGCAACAAGGTTTGGGATTGGCAGAGGAATACGGTTTAATAAATGAGATAGACTTGCTTCTTGGTACCTTTGGCAAGGCCCTTGGTGGTTATGGGGCCTTTGTGATAGCTAGCGAAGAGGTAATAGATCTTTTGATAAACAAGGCCCGTTCTTTCATTTTTACTACAGCTTTACCTCCTTTTATCTTGGCGGTCAACCTAAAGGCCATATCTTTGTTGCCTGATCTTAAAGAGGCGCGCAGCCAATTAAGAAAACTATCTTCCTGGTTTCGTAAAAATTTAGGGCTTTCAGGAGATACCCCTATTGTTCCTATTGTTTTAGGTGACAATGAAAAGGCTTTAGCTGCTTCAGCCAAACTTTTTGAAGCTGGTTTTTTTGTTCCTGCTATAAGGCCACCTACTGTGCCTCCAGGAACAGCTCGCCTCCGCGTATCCCTTACCTCTCAAATGTCTGAAGAAAACTTATTTTCGTTTTTAAGGCTAGTAGAAAAATAATTAAATTTAAATAATAACCTGCCGATTAATTATAAAAGAATAGAAAAAAAGAATAGAGCTAGGTATATGAATAATACTACGGGAATCTTGATTCTTAAATCTATTCCCCAAGAAAAAAAGGATAAAGTGGCTGAATTTTTGGCCAAATTTGTCGGAAAAACGGCGATAAAGAGAATTTAGAAAAAATAAAAGATATTATTTCCAAAACTCCTTTAATTTTAAAAAGAGAGATTTCCGAAAAAGAAGCCTATTTCTTTTTAAGAAAGCTTAAAGAGTTAGGAGCTGAGGTAACTTTTATTCCTAAAGAAAATAAAGTTAATTACTTGAAAAATAATGATTCGAAAGAACATACAAAAATTCAGGAAGTAAAAAAAGAATATTTAAAGGAACAAAAAGAAATACATTCCTACGAAGATGAAGACATAGACAAGACAGAAAAGATTTTGCAAGAATATTTATATAATGAAGATAAAAAGAAGAAGTTTTCTTTTTCAAATATAAAACAGAATTTTTTAGAACAAGTTTATAAAGTAAACAAGGAGCTATGGCTAGTTTTATCCATCGTTTCTTTACTTGCTATTACCAATTTCTTAGTTGACTCACAACGAATTTTGTTAAATCTTTACAGTCTTCCTGCCATTTTTTCAGCATATTTTTTATGGGAAAAGGCATGCTGTTCTTACTGCGTTAGCCAGTATTTTGTTAGTAATAGCTATACTTTATGTTATTCCTAGTATAATTGAAAATAAAAACTTTAGTTGGTGGAAAGAAGATTGGCGCCAGCTAACTGTATGGACAACTACATTGCTAATTATGGCTTATACCATGGGAGTTTTATATGATCGTCATAAAGAAAAAAATAAAAGAACTTCAAAAAACTTATCACGGTATTATCTTAATTCTTAGACATTTTCTTTCTAAAGATGAATATACAGAAAATCATTGTTATAGGGTTTCTGTATTTGCTACTAAAATTGCTCAATATATGGGGCTTTCGGATGATCGTATTGAAGACCTTCGCTCAGCAGCTTTAATTCACGACATAGGTAAACTAAAGATTAGTCGTGAAATTCTTTACAAAGCGGCTAAACTTACCCAAAAAGAATTTGAACATATGAAAAAACATGTTACTTCAGCTACTGATATCCTTGATCCTATAAAAGGAAGTTTAGGGAGAGTTATTCCTATTGTCCTGGCCCACCATGAAAAATATGATGGTACAGGCTATTTGGGGCTTGAAGGTCGTCAGATACCTATTGAAGCCAAAATTTTAGCGGTAGCAGATGTTTATGATGCTCTAATTAGTGATAGACCTTATCGAAAAGGGCTTCCGCCTTTTGAGGCCAAAGAAATTATCGTTAAAGGAGCCGGCAAGCACTTTGATCCAGAAGTTGTAAAAGCTTTTGTAAAAGCCTTTGAACATGGAGAAATGGATTTGCCAAATATTATGATTTAGTCTTTTTTAAATAGGTCCTTTCTAAGATATAAACGGCAGGATCTGGTAAGTTCGTAATAAGTGTGATTCATGTGTTTAGGCCTTTTAAGTCCCTTTTTCTTTAAAAATCTGCCTTCTATTCTTTCTAAAAAACCTAAATTTTCTAATTTTCGTAGTCTTTCCATGGTGTCACCTAATTCAAACCGTAATCGACGTGATAAAAATTTAGCGCAATCAGGGGCATGGGCATATAAATCTTTTAGAATCTTCCAGTCTTTTTCATCAAGTATGTTCCAGGGCAGAGTTTTCATTTCTAGATTTTAAAAATTTTTATACCATTTCTTTAATTATTTTTAATTTAAAATTATAATATTAAAACATGGCTTGACACATATTTTCTAAAATTGATAAAAACCCGATAGATAAGAAGAAATCTCATTCAAATAATTTTGACAAGATTTTATTTAAGGAGGAATTTATGAGTAATGAACCTCTTATTATGTGGTTTGAAGAAATTTCCATCAAGGACGTTCCTTTGGTAGGCGGCAAAAACGCCTCTTTAGGGGAAATGTATCGTAATTTGACTCCCAAAGGGATAAATGTCCCTGATGGCTTTGCGGTTACCGCGGCGGCCTATCGCTATTTTATTCACGAGAACCATCTTGATGATAAAATTCGAGAAATATTAACCGGTCTTGATACTCACGATATTAAAGATCTTCAAAGACGTGGAAAAAAAGTACGAGAGATAATTCTTAAGGCCAAAATGCCTGAGAAATTGGCTGCCTCTATCAAAGAGGCATACCATAAGTTAGAAGAAAAATACTATCCTGAAGTAGATGTAGCCGTTCGTTCTTCAGCTACTGCTGAAGATCTACCAGATGCCTCTTTTGCTGGTCAGCAGGAAACCTTTTTAAATGTCCGAGGGGCCGAAAATGTAATCGAGTTTGTTAAGAGGTGTTTCGCCTCGCTCTTTACTGACAGAGCCATTTCTTACCGTCAAGACAAAGGTTTTGATCATTTTAACGTCTATCTTTCAGTAGCAATTCAAAAGATGGTCAGAAGTGACGCTGCTTCGTCTGGGGTTATGTTCACTATTGATACTGAGTCAGGATATCGAGAAGTGGTTTATATTACTGGAGCCTGGGGTCTTGGTGAAAATGTAGTGCAAGGGGCCGTAAATCCTGACGAATTTTACGTTTTCAAACCCACTCTCAAGAAAGGTTTTCGGCCGATTCTTTCCAAGAAATTAGGCTCTAAAGAGCTAATGATGATTTACGGTAAAAGTAAGCGTTGCCCTGTAAGAAACATCAAAACTCCTAAGGAATTACGTCAAAAGTTTTGTCTTACCGATGATGAAATCTTAAAATTGGCTGAATGGGCTATCATTATTGAAGATCATTATGGACGACCGATGGATATTGAGTGGGCCAAAGACGGAGACGGAAAAGAAGTTGGAACTGGTGAACTCTTTATTGTACAGGCAAGACCTGAAACGGTTCACGGAACTAAACAAGAACAATTTTATGAAATTTACAAACTAAAAGGCGAAGGTAAGGTCCTTACCGTAGGAAAGGCTGTTGGAAGCAAAATCGGCCAGGGGAAGGCCAGAGTTATTGAAGATGTTTCTGGTATTCATGATTTTCAGAAAGGTGAAGTCCTAGTAACTGACATGACCGACCCAGACTGGGAACCTATTATGAAAATAGCTTCGGCTATTGTGACTAACCGTGGTGGAAGAACCTGTCACGCTGCCATTATTTCACGAGAGCTTGGTATTCCTTGTATAGTAGGAACCAACAACGCTACAGAGGTTATAAAAACAGGTATGGATGTTACAGTGGATTGTTCTCAGGGAGAAGATGGATATGTGTACGAAGGGCTTATTCCTTTTGAAGTAGAGCGTATTGACCTTACTAAAATGCCACGTACACGTACTAAAATAATGATGAACGTGGGAATTCCCGAAAAGGCTTTTTCTCAAGGCCAAATTCCTAACGACGGAGTGGGACTAGCCAGACTTGAATTTATCATTGGTTCTCACATTGCCATTCATCCTCTGGCCCTTCTTAATTACGAAGAACTCAAAGAAAAGGCCAAGAAAGACAGAAAGATTCGAAAAGTAATTAAAGCTATTGATGAAAAGACCCCTATGTACGAAAACAAGGCCGAATATTATGTGGATAAACTGGCTCAGGGCATAGCCATGATAGCCGCGGGTTTTTATCCCAAAGATGTAATTGTTCGTCTTTCTGATTTCAAAAGTAACGAATATGCCAATTTAATAGGTGGGTTCCTTTACGAGCCGGTAGAACACAATCCAATGCTTGGTTGGCGAGGGGCTTCTCGCTATTATGACCCTAATTTTGAGCCAGCTTTCGCCCTGGAATGCAAAGCTCTAAAGAAAGTTCGCGATGAAATGGGGCTTACTAATGTAAAAGTTATGGTTCCTTTCTGTCGAACCGTTGAAGAAGGCCAAAAAGTAATTCAGGTGATGGAGAAATACGGCCTTAAACAGGGAGAAAATGGCCTTGAAGTTTATGTAATGTGTGAGATTCCGAGTAACGTTATCTTGGCGGATGAATTTGCTAAGGTATTTGATGGCTTTTCTATTGGTTCAAATGACCTCACACAACTTACCTTAGGACTTGACCGTGACTCTGAGCTAGTAGCCCATATTTATGATGAAAGAAACCCTGCTGTTAAAAAGCTTATTCGCCAAGTTATAAAAGAAGCCAAAAAGGCAAAACGTAAAGTAGGGATTTGTGGTCAAGCTCCCAGCGATTTTCCTGACTTTGCCGCCTTTTTAGTAGAATGTGGGATTGACTCTATGAGTCTTACGCCTGATACCATTGTCAAAACCTGGCTATTAGTGGCTGAGACTGAAAAGAAACTGGGGATCAAACCTGAATAACTAAACTAAGGGGCACAAAAGTGCCCCTTAAAATTTAAAGTGACAAAAAATCTTTTCCTTCTTTGTTTTTTTCTGTCTGTGGAGCCTTTGCCTTAGCTACTACTGCTTTTTTTATGCCTCTTTATCTAAAAGAAAGCGGTTTTTCAGGAAAAGAAATAGGGATTATTTACGCTGCTTTTAGTATTACTTCTATTATCAGTGCTTTTCCCTCAGGGCTTGCTAGTGATCGCTTTTTGGCAAGAGATTTAATCGCTCTAGCTCTAGCTCTTATGGGAGTTGCTTCTTGGATGAAAAGTGAAATTTTTTTATTTCCACTTTTTATGTTGGCTTATCTTATTTATGGAGTAGGTCAAAATCTTTTCAAGGTAAGCCTTGATGCTTTACTTCTGAAAACCTTCTCTCGAGATGTAGGTAAAGTTTATGGCATATTTAACAGTGTAAGAATGTTAGGCTTTACCCCTGGAGGAATTGCGGGAGGTCTTTTACTTTCAGTTCTTGATTTTCGTTTCATTCTCAAATTAATAGGTAGTTTCTATTTGCTACTTTCCCTTATAAAAAATTTTCTTCCCAAAAACGTACCGATTTCTTTTGGCCTCAAAACTTATAGAGAGGACTTTTGGAAACCTTCGGTGCTTCTTTTTGCGATTTGGCTCTTTTTATTTTATCTTCACTGGGGGGCAGAATTCACTTCTTATGGTCTATTCTTGAGGGAAAATCTTAGACTTTCCTTGTTAGGTATGGGTTTTTACATGTCTGCCGAATTTGCTATGATAGGTTTAACTTCTTTTACAGTAGGTCTCTGGTTAAATAAAGGGGTGAGCCCTTACCTTCTTGCAATCTGGGGTCTATTGGCTTCTGGAATCGGGCACATGGGAATGATTATTGAAAATCTTACGGTAAGTCTTGTTTTTCGATTGTTACACGGAGTAGGAGACGGCACCATAATGGTGCTTTCTTATGTGGGGATAGCCGAGCTTTTTCGGGTTGAGCGTATCGGAGGAAACAGCGGCTTAATTACTTTGACTATCATGTTAGGAGGCTTTATTGGTTCACTTATTTTTGGGCCTCTTGGGGAAAAGTGGGGCTATCAATGGCCTCTTTTTATTTCTGGAGTTACCACTCTTGCTTTAATTCCCATTATTTTTATTCCCAAGATGATTAAAACAAATGAAAGAAGAACATTTTAATTTTTCTTTAGAACGACGCTTAAAAGTTTGGTTTGTTGATACCAAAGGTTATCCTCACCATATTGGTTGGATAGATATAGATAGAGAAGGGATTACCTTCCAGTACGAAACAAAAAAATTCATCATTGATCCTATAAATCTACCTTATACAGATAAACCTATTAGAACGGAAGGACTTAAACCCCCTCTTCTGATTTTTGATGATACCATCCCTGACACCTGGGGTCTTAAGATCCTTTCAGATAAGTACGATTTTGATTTTATACGTAATAGACATCTTGCTATAGGAATAGGAGATTCTTCCCGTATAGGGGCTCTTCTTTTTTCAGATACAGAAGCTTCCTCTCCTCCTAAGCCTACCTGGGTGAACTTTAGAGCCTTACAGAAGTGTCTAGAAGAAATACCAGAGTTTGATCCACGGCGTGTAGAAGAGGTCTTCAATTATATCGGCGTAACAGGAGTAAATATCGGTGGTGCTAAACCCAAAACTATTTTAGTTGACTTTCATGGCCAGCCCTGGCTGGTAAAATTTCCTGGAAAAACCGACCCTGCTCCTAATACTATTGCTCAGGTAGAGGTTGAAGGCCTTGCTTTTGCAAGAGATGTAGGGATTCCAGTACCTACCTTCTGGCTAGTCAAAACTAAACACATATATAGCATTGCGGTAAAAAGATTCGACATCACTTCTCTTAAAACCCTTTATCTCGGGCGTCTTATGTTAATTTCTTTAAGTACAGTGATGGGAGGCCTTGAAATGTTTGACGAAGGATATGAAGTAGCCGCTCAATATGTGAAAAAATATTCTCACTTTCCAGAAAGAGATGTATTGACCTTTTATAAACAGATGGTGCTTAATTGGTTCATCGTAAATACTGATGATCATCTCAAAAACTTTGCCTTTCTTTGGGATGGAGAGACTTTAAGGTTATCTCCAGCATATGATTTGGTGGGAAACCTCTGGGGCATGTCTGAGCACACTATGCCTATAAATGATAAAACTAATGATATTACTCCAGATGATTTATTAGCTGCTGGACAAAAAATGGGTTTTTCGCGTGAAGTGGCCAAGGGCGAATTAATGCTTTTAGCTGAGAGAGCTTTAATTTATTATGACCGAATTGCTTCTTTTAATGGAACAGAAATGCTTGTGGAAAAAGTCAAAGAGAGAATTTCTTATTTCAAAAAGGTCTAAAGTTTAGGCAGAACTGTCTTTGTGAGAAGTTAAAGCTAAAAAACCTGAAGGCAATTCTGGAGTTTTTTGGGATACAGACTTTTTTATTATTTTAGAAAAATCTTTAGAAGTAGCTGGTTCTATTTTTAATATCATTCCTTCAACAAATACCAGAGGCTCTATTAATGAATAACGTCGATGTAAAGAAAATAGATAGGCATTTTCATGAAGAGAAGTCTTCAACAAGGGAAGACATGTTCTTTTAAATACTTCTACTGAAATGGCATTTAATATTTTAAAGGCTTTAAGATCAGGTAAACCGTCTTCAGCGGCTTCAGGTGTGGGCTCTTTTTCAAGAAGTGGCCAAATTTCTAATTTGCGCCTAGAAACGGAACCAACCAGAGTAATAAAATTTACTGGCTGAAAGTATCGCCTTTTGGGAAAACGATAATAAAGCTTTCCCTCTTCGTCAAAAAGTATTTCCTTAAAGGCCACGTGCCTGGCAAAACCGGTAAAAGAGGCATTAAATTTAAGACCTAGGTCTAGCAGAGTAACTTTTAAATCTTTTGGTTGTTCGGGAAATAAAGTCGCGCGAGGAGATTCCGAGTTAATTAAAAGATGTTGCCAAAAATTTTCAGCAAGGAGTTCTTTCTGACGCAAAAGAGTGGCTACTTTTTTAGTTAAATCGTCGATAGTTTTTTTTTGGGTACGGCGGGAAAGTCGTCTTAAATAAGCTTTTCGATGTATCTTAAAAGAATCCGGATTTCGTTCAAGATCAAGAGCTTCAAAGGCCAGATTAAGTTCTACTGCCTTTTCTTTGCCGTTAGTTTGCATGTCTGGGTGGTAAGCTCGCTGAAGGGCTCGATAACAAGCCTTGACCAGGCCAAATAAGGCCTCTTCATCAAGGTCTCTAACCATTTCAGGAGATATTCCTAGCACTTCGAAAGGGTTTTTGGTCATGTCTAAATTTTAATCTGTCTTACAAAAATTCCAAAACTACCCAATATTCATTGATTCAATTCCTTGGTCTTAGCTTAAAATAGGGGGACAGTTAAAATAGGGGGACAGTCGAATTAAAAGACAAGTGAAATTTTCGATTTTATTTTTTAAAGATTTCTTTCCGAGATTTATCCAAAAATTGCAAGTAAAGTTTAGCTCAGATAAAAGCCATATCTGCCCAATCTTTTATCTTTTTACTTTTTCTTCCTCGTTTGAGCCCGAGAAATCTCTTTAACCTTGTGGCCGCACTTTTCACAAAATCTTTGCTTCCGATAGCCAGACCTTCTGTAAAAAAACTGACTCTTTGTCTTAAATTTTTGCCTGTCCCTCGTTCTGGTTTGCCAAGCCCGCCCTTGCCATAAACAAACTCCCGCAAAAGCTCAAATTTTTCTTTCTCGCTTTTTCCCTCATACCGCGGAAGTCCTATATCAAGCGACAGAAAAGTTTTGCCTGTCCCTCTTCTTGCTCTGTATCCTAGCGAGCACCAGCGGTAGTTTTCTGGCTTTTCTACAATTCCTGCCCGCACCGGGTTTAGCTCTATGTAAGCCAAGCAGTTGAGCAAAGCCTCCCCAGTTTCAATGATTACGGACTTAAACCTGTCAGCCCAGAAATAGCCCTTGCGGTCAACGCGCTTGTTATACCAGCGTGAAAAGCGCTGTTTGATGTCCTGGACGTATCGAGAAAGATTTCCAAGCCTTTTCCGCCATTTTTTGAGCACCTCTTCGTAGAAGAAAATTTTGCGTTTCTCGCCGTAGTAGAGGCGAATGCGGCGTTTTACTTCTTCGTCAGAGAACTGGTCTTCAGGGAGCATGCGGCAGAGGAGATGGAAATGGTTACCCATAATGGCGAAGCCATAAACTTCGACGAAATAGACCTGCGAGAGCCAACTAATAAGATGGAGTAAGTGTTCTTTTTCTTCGTCGCCGAGGACATGGTGGCCGGGCAAGGCGGTGCGGGAGATTACATGATAAGCGGCTCGTGGATCATTCATGAAAAAACGTGGGATACGTGGCATAAGAGACCTCCTAAATTTTTTCTTTGCCTGTCCCTTATATCGGCACCTGTCCCTTATATCGGCAGAATTTTGGGAGACCTGAAAATTTTTGCCTGTCCCTTCATTTTTTGTCAGAGTGGTATCCTTCTTGGCTTGCCTAAAAAATTTTGTTAGAAAAAAGCCAAAAATCTTTGGAGGTAAAAATGTTTATAGGCAGAGCTTTTCCTACCATTGTGGGGAGTTTTCCTGGCAAAGATCATGAAAAAGCCGTAAAGCTTGTTTTAAAATATTGCCCCGAAATACCATGCTGGCCCCAGTTGCCAGCTTATCCACAAGAGGGCATGTTAATCCAGTTTTCAAAGGGCCTTCCTGGATTTAATCCAGAAAAACTTATTTTAGACCCTACTGACGCAAATTTTGAACCGCAAATGCTTCAATTTTATGAAGAGTATCTAGCGGTAAAAGAAGCCGGAAAGCCTGTAACGGAAAGCTTTTTTGCGCTCACTCCCGAGGAGGCCAGAGGACTTTTCTGCTTGAAAGAAAAACTTGCTGGCGCGAAGCCCTTGGCGGTTAAAGGCCAGGTTACCGGGCCATTTACCCTGGCCACGGGGCTTAAGACACCTGATGGTAAGGCCTGCTTTTACGATTCTACTTTGAGGGACATTATAACCAAACAGGTGGCATTAAAAGCAGCTTTTCAGGTAGATTTGTTAAAGGAACTGGAAGTTCCGGTAATAATTTTTCTCGATGAACCAGCGCTAGCGGGTTTTGGTTCTTCTAGTTTTGTAGGCGTGAGTCGAGAAGAAGTGCTGGCGGTCCTTGGTGAAGTAGCTGAAGAAATTAAGGCTCGAGGGGGTATAGTAGGGGTTCACGTCTGTGCTAATACAGAATGGGATCTGCTGGTTGAGGCGGGAATTGATATCTTAAATTTTGATGCCTTTGATTATCTAGATCGTTTCCTGCTTTATACCAAAGACATAGTCACTTTATTAAACAAAAAGGGAAACATTGCCTGGGGAATCATTCCCACCCTTAAACCCGAGGCCTTAAAAGAAAGTTCTGCTGAAAGCCTTGCCAAACAACTTGAAAATGCCTTTGAGAAACTGACCAAAGAGGGAAGTTTGTCTATACAACAAGTAGTGGAGCAAGCCATAATTACTCCTAGCTGTGGCATGGGAACTTTGCCTGAAGATTTAGTTGAACAAGCTTTGTCTCTTTTGAAAGAGGTATCTTCTATTTTGAGGTAGAGGGAATAGAGATTTTTACTCTGCCAGACCTTTTAATAAGTTTCTTCCCGTTGGGATACATTGGGGGTTTTGCCCCCAAACCCCCATTTGCCTCTTTTTTTCTTTTTTGTTCTAAGAGACCTCTGAGAAATTTTTCAGAGGTCTTTCCGTGTAATTAACTGGAATTCAAAATAAATTTGAATTCCCAGGGGTAAAGTTCGGGATCTTCGTTTACTAAGGCCTCAAATTCGAATTTTTTTTCTATTTCTTCAAGAAATTCAATTTCTTCACCGGTTAAGACCTGAGCCACATCGGGATGTACCTTGATTGTTACATTTTTCCCTTTGATATGAGGGCCCATGCGTTCAAGACGGCGGAAAAGTTCATAGCACACCGTGCGTTTACTTTTTATAACCCCGTCTCCATGGCAAAGAGGGCAGGTTTCCATAAGAAGATTATAGAGGCTTTCACGGCGTCTTTCTCTGGTCATTTCTATAATACCGAATTCTGACATGGGCCGCACGTTGGTTTTGGCCCGGTCACGGCTAAGGAATTGTTTGAGAGCTTGATAGAGTTTTTCACGGCTTTCCTGGCGGTGCATGTCAATAAAGTCAATAATAATTAGACCACCGATATTTCTTAGGCGTAATTGGTAAGCTATTTCCTTGGCGGCTTCAAGGTTCGTGCGCAGTACCGTTTCTTCAAGGTCGTCTTTACCCACAAATCGGCCAGTATTCACATCGATAGCGGTGAAGGCCTCACACGGCTCGATAACAATAAAGCCCCCTGATTTAAGCCATACCTTACGGGCCAAAAAACGATGATAGTCTATTTCCACACCGTAGGCCTCAAAGATTCCAGGTGGTGGCTCGTGGAGTTTTATACAGCCCTTTAAATGAGGGGCTAACTCTTCTACATAAGAAAGAATTTTTTCGTAAACCTGACGGTTATCTATTACCAGAGAAGATACTTCTTTTACTAGTAAGTCTCGTACTGCCCTTAAACTTATGTCAAGCTCTTCATAGAGTAAAGCTGGGGCTATAACTTTTTGGGCGCGTTTTTTGATATCTTCCCACAAAGAAACTAAAAAAGAGATTTCTGTTTTAATTTCTTCTTCGGTAGCTTCTTGGGCTACTGTTCTAATAATCCAACCGGTATTAGACGGACGTAATCCTTCAATAAGTTCTTTTAGGCGTTTTCGCTCCTTCTCATCAATAATTTTTCGTGAAATGCCAATATGCCCCATAGTTGGCAGAAAAACCAAGTAGCGCCCAGCTAGAGTTACATTCGTAGTAAGCCTTGCTCCTTTATTACCAATAGGCTCCTTGACTACTTGCACCAAAATTTCCTGGCCGGGTTTTAAAACATCTTCTATCGGTGGAATTTTAAATTTTTCTTGAGCGAAATATTCGCCAAATAGTTCTTCTGCTTCAAAAAGGCTAGGGCATAGATCTCCTCCGTAAAGAAAGGCCGTACGATTAAGGCCAATATCCACAAAGGCAGCTTTCATACCAGGAAGAACACGAACTACACGGCCTTTATAGATGTTGCCTACGCAACCTCTTTCTCTTGGACGTTCGAGATAAAATTCGGCAAGGGTTCCATCTTCAAGAAGAGCAACTCTTGTTTCGTACGGAGCGTAGTTTATCAAAAGCTCTGCCATTTTATTCCAGCCAATCCTTGGGAAGGAAATTTAAAAATTCTTTTATTAGAAAAAGCATTTTCTTTTCGGCCTTTTGGGCGTTGGCAATGACGTCTTCCAGAAGAATGGGTTGAAAATTATCCGGGTCGTTAACGTTGGCAATAACAGAAAGGCCAAGCACTTCAAGGCCAGCGTGTTTGGCCACAATGACCTCAGGCACCGTGGACATGCCTACGGCGTCAGCCCCTATCAAACGTAAAAAACGCGTTTCTGCGGGAGTTTCAAGGCTTGGGCCAGGGACAGCTACATAAACACCTTCTTGTAAGTCTATTTTACCCTCAGCTACCGCTTTGACCAGGTGCCGCAATCGTTTGCTATAGGCCTCAGAGAGGTCTGGGAAACGCGGCCCCCAATCTTCGTAATTTTCTCCCCTTAAAGGATTTTCGGGAATAAAATTAATGTGGTCGGCTATAAGCATCAAATCACCTGGTTTAAAAGATAAATCAAGGCCTCCTGCGGCGTTTGAAATAATCAAGAGTTTTGCCCCAAGGAGAGTTAGTACTCTTAAGGGAAAAGTAATTTCTTTGGTAGAATAGCCTTCGTAAAAGTGAAATCTTCCCTGAAAAACCGCTATTTCAAGGTCTGAGAGCCGACCCAAAATTAAATTTCCTTTATGGCTTTCTACTGTGGAACGTGGGAAGTAGGGAATTTCTGCATAAGGAATAACCAGGTCTTTTTCCATTTCCTCGGCCACGCCCGAAAGCCCTGTGCCCAAAACAATGACTACTTTAGGAAAAAAAGGAAATTTTTGAGCCAAAAAATCCTTAGCTTTTTCTATTTTTTGCCGATAAGATGGATTAGAGTTACTAATTAAATTTTTCATAACACTCCCTTGCTTAAAATTTTAATTGTCCTTTATAATAAAAGCACTATTTTAAAAATCGGGTATCTGGAGTGAATGCACTAGCTACTGAACAAGATAAACATCTTGAAGGCCCATTAAGAAATATAGTTGGCCAAAGTCCTGCTATTAAGCGCATAAAGAATCTTATCCTCCAAGTAGCTGATACTGATTTAAATGTTGTTATATATGGAGAAAGCGGAGTCGGCAAGGAGGTGGTGGCAAGAACTTTATATGCCTGCTCTTATCGTTCCCGAGGACCTTTTGTTAAGGTTAATTGCGCTGCTATTCCCGAAGAACTTTTGGAAAGCGAGCTTTTCGGTTATGAAAAAGGGGCCTTTACCGGAGCAGAAAGGGCAAAGCCTGGTCGTTTTGAACAGGCAAATGGCGGGGTAATTTTTCTTGACGAAATTGGAGACATGCCTCTCTCCCTTCAATCAAAACTTCTTCAGGTCCTCCAGGACCAAGAGTTTTGCCGCTTGGGCGGTAAAAAAGACATAAAAGTTGATGTTTGGGTTATTACAGCTACTAACCATGATCTAGAAAAAGACGTAGAAAAAGGTTCTTTTAGGCAAGATCTTTACTATCGTTTAAGTGTCATAAAAATTTATATCCCTCCCCTTAGAGAAAGAAAAGAAGACATACCTTTACTATGTGACTATTTCGCTAATCTTTATGGCCGCAAATATAATGTCACAGATTTCAAAATTCCTTCTAGCTTACTAGAACTCTTTCTTAAATACAGCTGGCCAGGGAATGTCCGTGAGCTTGAAAACTACATCAAACGACTGGTGGTTTTAAGAGACTTTGAAGAAGTTGAAATAGAGATAAAGCGCTTTTTAAAAATTTTAGATCCAGAAGATATCTTGGAGACAGAAAATGAACAATTTGCCAAACGTATTGCTTTAGAGCTGGCTAAAGCAGAACAGGGAAAGATCTGCCTAAAAGATGTAAAAAAGCGAGTGCTGGCTCTGGTGGAAAAAAAGATAATTGATATGGTCCTCAGGCAAACCGATGGCAATAAAAAGCAGGCCGCAGCGCTTTTGGGGATCTCTTATAAGGCGCTTCTTTATAAACTTAGAGAATTCGAAGAGATGGGGTTATAAATATGGAGTTTCTGATAACCGGCGGGGCTGGGTTTATTGGTTCAAATATTGCCGAATATCTTTTGTGTGAAGGCTATAAAGTACGAGTGCTTGATAATTTTTCTAACGGTATTCCTAAAAATCTGGCTTTTGTGGAAGAGATCCCTGGGGCTAAAGCTCGTTTTACTCTTATAGAGGGAGATATTAGGGATTTTAAGCTTTGTGAAGAGGCCTGCAAGGGGGTTGATTACGTTTTTCATGAAGCGGCTTTAGGCTCAGTGCCGGCCTCGGTGGAGGACCCGGCTACTTATCAAGATGTAAATGCCACGGGTACACTTAATATTTTGCGTGCCGCTAGCAAAACCGGAGTAAAGAGGCTCGTATATGCGGGTTCTTCTTCAGCTTATGGAGATAGCGAAGAAGAAACGCCAGCGCCTAAACGGGAAGACATGCTTCCCAATCCCATGTCACCTTACGCGGTAACCAAACTTTCAGGAGAATATTTTTGTAAAATTTTTCCTGAACTTTATGGCCTTGAGACGGTAATTCTCAGATATTTTAATGTCTATGGCCCCAGGCAGGACCCAAAATCCCAGTATGCGGCGGTAATACCTAAATTTATCACCGCTTTACTTAAAGAAGAAACTCCTACAATTTTTGGTGATGGAGAACAAACCCGAGATTTTATTTTTGTTAAAGATGTTGTGCGGGCTAATCTTCTTGCCTGTAAAGCTGATAAGAAAGCTGTGGGAGAAGTCATAAATATAGCTTCAGGTAAAGCTATAAGTATTAACGAACTTTATCGAATTATTGCTGGAATTATAGATGTAGATATAAAACCCAATTATGCTCCATCACGAGCGGGAGACGTACGCCATTCACTGGCTGATATTTCCAAAGCCCGTCATTTGCTTAACCTGACGGATCTAACAGACCTTGAAGAAGGGCTTGGCAAAACTATTGCCTGGTATAAAAATTATGAGAAAGTAAAAGTATCTTAAAGCGAAGTAATCTCTTCCATATTTTTAGACCATTTCGTTTAGTTATAGCTAGCCTTAGTTTTCTGTTGTTTTAGCCAAATTCTTTTTAATAGATTCCTTTAATTCGGTAAGATCAAAAGATTTGACGATATAATCCTCTGAGGCCCAAGAACTCAAGTCTTGTTTGAATTCCGGATAAGCAGAACACAAAATAACTGGAAGACGAGGATGTTTTTCCTTAATGATGCGCAAAACTTCTAAGCCGTCCATGCCAGGCATATTTATGTCAAGAACCACCAGATCTGGATTTTCTTTATCTACCAGTTCAATGGCTTCAGGGCCATTTAAGGCAGAGATAACTTCATAGCCTTCTTCAGAGAGTTCCTCTCTATAAAGAAGGTGGATACTTTCTTCGTCGTCAACGATAAGTATTTTAGGTTTGTCTGCCATTATTGGCCTCCTTCAGAAAGTTTTATTTCACGTAAGAAATGGGCTGCGTCTTCAGGGCTCGTTGGCGTAATGTAAAAACCAGTGCCCCATTCAAAACCAGCTATTTGGGTGAGTTTGGGTAAGAGTTCAAAGTGCCAGTGGTAGTGTTCCAGATAAGGCTCGCGCAAGGGAGCGGTGTGAAGAACGAAATTGTAAGGACAACGAGGAATAGCAGTATCAAGCCGCTTTAAAACTTCAGAGAATATCTCAGCAAGCGCCCTTAATTGGCTTTCATCAATAGTACGGAAATCAGAATGATGTTTTTTAGGAATAATCCACATTTCAAAAGGTTGTCTGGGAGCAAAGGCACAAATAGCTACGAACTCGTGATTTTCGCAGACTACTCTTTTTCCGTCTCTGAGTTCCTGGTGTACGATGTCACAAAAGATACAACGCTCCTTATAATCGTAATACATTTTGGTGCCTCTAAGCTCTTGATTCATTCTGAGGGGAAGAACAGGTAAGGCGATAAGTTGTGAGTGAGCATGTTCAAGTGAGGCTCCAGCAGCCCGGCCATGGTTTTTAAATATGATAACGTAACGAAAACGTGGGTCTCTAGAGAGATCAACCATACGGTCTCGATAGGCCCAAAAGACTTGGACTAAGCGATCTATAGGCATGGTAGAAAGTGTTTCGTGGTGATTGGGAGTTTCTATGATGACCTCATGAGCCCCGATACCATTCATTTTATCATAGATTCCTTCACCTTCTTTCCAGAGTTCACCTTCAATGCGAAGTGCTGGAAATTTGTTAGGCACTACTCTTACCGTCCAGCCAGGGCTGTTAGGGGGTGCTTCTGGCGGGCGGCCATAGGCTAAAACTTCTGGAGGGGTAGAATATTCGTGGCCCGGGCAAAGGGGGCAAAAACCCCCTTTGGTTTTTTCTTCTGGAATAATAAAATCGTGGGGACGTTTGGCCCTTTCTTTAGCGATAATAACCCACCGGCCGACAACAGGGTCTTTTCTTAATTCAGGCATAAATGCCTCCTTAGCTTAGGCTAACCACATTTCTTGTTCAAAATTTTCGTCCGGAACAGTAAACAAAAGGTTCCCTGTTCTTGGAATTCTTTCACGAATTAAACTATTTTCTAAAAATTCCAAATGGAAATTTACTTTTTCTCCTACTACAAAACCGAGATTTTCAAAAGAGACTGCTAATTCTAATATTCGGTCTAAAGCGATTTCTCCAACATCTTTTCCGTAAAGACGAAATGGTCCTTTAACGAGAATAAGAGTTTTTGTTATGTCTTTAGCTTTGGGTTTAAACATAATTTGAGTTTTATGTTTAGAACCTGAAAAAGTAACTATAGTCTGCAAATCTTCAGGTAAATGATCAAATATTTTGTCTTTAAAATCAAGCCTTAAATAAAAATTAGTAAGATCAAAGCCAAAATATAGGGCAACAACAAGACTTTCACCAAGATACATAGCCTCTCCAGCGGTAGAAGGGAGAAAACGGCCGGCTCCAATCCATTCAAAAAAGAAGGTTTCCCGGCCATCAATCACTGGTTTTATAAAAGCTACAGGAATTTCTTCTGGTTCAATGGGTTTAGGTTTTCTTACTGGATAAAATAGATCAACAATAGGCTCCTTTCCTAATGCCTTAAATACTTCTTGTAAATGCCCCCTGAACAAACGGTCAAATTCGGCGTCAAAAAGGCTGGTAAAATGATCCCCATACCACCAGAACCAATCACTTCCTTCTGCAGCCATTATCGCCTGACGGGCTTTTTCAGGGACTTCTTTTAAGCTATTCAATACTCTTCTAGTACGGCCAAGAAGTTCCCAGGCCTGATTTTCTTCCTCGTGGCCTATCCAGATATCAAAGTTGGCGTTTATCCAGGAGCCAGTGTAAAGATTGGTTATCTCTTCTTGAGGAGGAAACTTATCAAGATACTCGCTTATGGTGACAGAGGCTATTTCCGGGTCGCTGGTTATTTTTTCAAAAAGAGCTGATAAAAAGCCTTCACCGCCATCGGCATAATATTCCCAGGGGTTTTCTCCATCTAAAATCAAGGTTAGCAGAGGATTTTCAAGTCCACTTTCTCTAGCCAGTCCTTTGGCAGTGTTAATAAGGTCTGAGACTGCGTCTTCAGGGGTAAGGGTGCGATAAACAAAGCCGATACGGTCTGATAGGCCGTGGTGGCGAAATACCATAGCTATTTGAGAGTTCTCATGGGTGGCTAAATAAGGTTTCATAAGAACTGCTGGGCCATGGCGCCAAAGGCTTTTGTATAATATTTCTTCGTCAGTAGCCATCCAGGAAAGGCCAGCTTGGGCCACTATAGGAATAAGTTCAGGGCAAACAGAGCCTTCTGATGGCCACAGTCCTTTTGGTTTTTTGTCAAATAGTTCCTGGTGGTATTCCAAAGCTTTTTCAACTTGAAAAGCGGCATCATCTGGATAGTTAAAGCGGGGAGGTAAGGGAGCGTGGGGAAGATTCCGTCTGGCCATATCGGAGTCGATAAGAAGAGGAAGAATAGGGTGAAAAAAAGGAGAGGTAGATATTTCTATCTGGCCTTTCTCCTGTAGTTCTTTATAAAGAGGTATTATTTTTTTTATAACTTCGATGTGAAGATCAAGGAGCAAATTTTTTTCTTCTTCGGTAAAAAGCCTTTCTTTGGCTAAAAGTTCCTTAATCAAAGGTTCACTTCGGTGTCCAAAGCCAATCCAGGTGAGATTAAACCATACCTGAAGATCAAGAAAATCCTGGTTCGAAAATTCATCAAGGGCCCTTTCTATATCTTGAGGCCGATCTCCACCGCGTAAAGCCAGGAGTTCATGATAGCGAGGGAAAGGATAAATATGTGTTTCCCAATGACAGCTAAAAAAGTATTTCAAAAGAAAGGCTTTTTCTTCAGGTGATAATTCGCTCGCGGGTTTACGAGAGAGTTCGAGAAAAATATCAGTTTTTCCTTCTTCATAATGGCGTAATTGAAGAAGTAAGCTTGGTACCAAATTAAAATTGTTTTTGACTTGAGGGTATTTAGCAAGCAAGTAGGGTAGGTCAAAATAGGCTTTTACAGCATGTAGCCTTACCCAGGGAAGAGCAAGCGAGCCCTTCTCCCAGTCAAGATAGAAGGGCTGATGCATGTGCCATAAAAAGGCTATATAAAGCATCAATCACCGCGCAGCTTTTCAAGTCTTTCTTGTTCTCTTTTACAATGAATGCATAAAGAGGCTTCAGGACGGGCTTTTAGCCTTTTTTCATCAATGTCTTCACCACATGCCTCACAGATACCATAAGTTCCCTCTTCGATTCGTTTTAAGGCTTTATCTATCTTTTTTATCAGTTTGCGTTCTCTATCTCGTATTCTTAGTTCAAATCCTTTGTCACTTTCAAAAGTGGCCTGGTCTGTAGGGTCAGGAAGCCTTTCGGGGTTTTCTACCAGTTCGCCAACGGTCTTAAGGGCTTCTCTAATAAGTCTTTCCCGTTTTTCCAGGAGTAACTTCCGAAAATATTCAAGTTTTTCAGGATCCATAAATCCTCCTCTTATTCCAGTATTAAAGTGCCGCTTTTACCCCCGGTTTTTTTGACTAGCCGGATATCCGTAATGCGCATGCCTTTATCTATGCCTTTACACATGTCATATATGGTAAGAGCAGCTACACTTACGGCGGTTAGGGCTTCCATCTCAACACCTGTTTGGGCTACAGTTTTGGCGCGAGCCTCTATAGAGAGACTCTTATCTTCTGGGGAAAGAGAAAAGTCAACTTCGACTTTGGTTAGCGGTAAAGGGTGGCAAAGGGGGATAAGGTCTGCTGTTTTTTTAGCGGCAAGAATACCTGCAATCCTGGCGGTGGCAAAGAGATCTCCCTTAGGGATGTTTTTATCAACTACTGCTTGAAAGACTTTTTCTCCAAGGACTATTTTCCCTCTAGCTACAGCTTCTCGGGCAGTAGGTACCTTTTGAGAAACATCTACCATCTGGGCCTGTCCATCTTCTGTTAAATGGGTAAATTTGCTCATTTTTTAACTGCTTTCCAGAGTCTCTTAAAAATATTTCCTCGTTTTTCTTTTTCAATTTCTTGAAATTCTTTAAGAAGCTCAATCTGTCTGGGAGTAAGGTCTTTAGGTATTTCTACTTTGAAGTTTAAAATAAGATTTCCTCTTTTTTTAGTGCGCCAGTCAAGAAGCCCTTTATCTTCTATGGCCAGGCTTTCATTAGGCTGGATACCAGGAGGAACTTTTACCTTGACCTCTTCTTCCATGGTAGGGACTTCGATTTCAGTTCCAAGGATAGCGTCTATTACCGATATAGGCACTTCCAGATAAAGGTCTTTTCCTTTTCTTTCAAATATTTCGTGTGGAAGGATGCGAACTTTTAAATAGAGGTCACCAGGGGGGCCGCCCATAAGGCCAGCTTCCCCTTCTCCTGTTACCTTTATAATAGACCCGTCTTCTATCCCAGGAGGAATTTTTACCGAAAGCTTTTTCTTTTTACGCATCCGCCCTTTGCCTTTACAGGCTGGGCAAGGATCAGTAATTAAAGTGCCTGCTCCGTGACACGTAGGGCAGGTGGTAGAGAGCCTAAAGAAACCTTCAGAGTGAACAACATAGCCTTTCCCTTTACAGGTGGGACAATATTGGGGAGTAGCGCCAGGTGCAAGGCCTGTGCCCTGACAGGCGCTACAATTTTCATAGCGTTCAATTTCTATAGGGATTTCTCGACCAAAATAGACATCTTCAAGGGTAACCGTAACTTCATAAGAGAGATCAGCCCCTCTTCTTGGACGGCGTTCTCTGCTTGGGCCTCCGCCAAACCTTATGCCGAAAAATTCTTCAAAGAGGTCAGAAAAAGTGCTAAAAATGTCGTCAACATCAGTGAAGCCTTCATAGCCCCTTTCATGAAGACCACGCCAGCCCCGTGCGTCGTATATAGCCCGTTTTTCCGGGTCAGAAAGAACTTCGTAAGCTTCGGAGATTTCTTTAAAACGTTCCTCTGCTTCTTTGTCTCCAGGGTGAAGGTCAGGATGATACTGGCGTGCAAGACGACGATACGCCTTCTTTATCTCTTCTTGCGAGGCGTTACGCGATACACCTAAAATTTGGTAATAGTCTTTTTCTCTCACGACTTGGCTTTTTCTTCAGCTAATTTTGCAAGGTCTAGGAATTCTCCTAGTGAGAGTTCTTCCGTTTCTTTTTCTAATTGATCGATGTTTTCCCAGTTTACTTTACCAGCAGCTATTTCCCTAAGAGCACAAACAATTTCCTTATTGTTGCACTCTATTAAAGGCTTAGCTCCCTTACGAAGCTGTTTTACCCTTCTGATAGTCAGGTGTATTAAGCGAAAACGTCTGGGTTCCTGGCGTAAGCAATCTTCTACTGTGACTCTGGCCATATAAATAATCCTCCTAAGAAACTTCTTCTACGGCTTTAACTTCAGGGACTTCTTTTTTAAGAAAGCGTTCGATTCCCATTTTTAAAGTGTAAGTAGACATAGGGCAGCCTTTACAGGCACCTTGAAGACGCAACTTTACAATGCCATCTTCAGTTACTTCTACTAGCTCAACATCTCCGCCGTCTGCCTGAAGCATAGGACGCACTTTCTGAAGGGCTTTTTCTACTTCTTCCCTCATAGAGAAACCTCCTTTGAGTTTGAAGGCATTTTAATTTCAAAAGTAACTCATGCCAAGAGGCGAATATTTATCAATATTATCGAGAGTTTTGCTCAAAGTATTAGGTTTTTTCGTAAACCAATAATCTTATTTTTGAGACCTTTGCAAAATTCAAAAAATATAGATTAATCGCCACAACGACTACGTCGCCTCGCGAGAGCGTTGCTTCGGCTGCTGGCGCCTGGTGACAGAGATCCCTTCGCTAGCGCTCGGGACAGGTGAAGCAGTCTCTTAGATTACTTCGTCGGTCCTTTGGGCCTCCTCGTAATGACCCGGTTGGGCCACTTCGTCGGCAATACGGGCCTTCTCATAAATAGAAGTGAGAGTTATTTACCACCAGCCATCTACCATCAGCCCTTAGCCATTTAGTTACTGCGAGCCCCTAAGGGCTAAACAGTCTCTTAAATAAGATGTTTTGCAAAGGTCTCTTTTGCAAAAGTTTGTTTTTGTAGTAAACAAAAAAATAATTCCCAAAGAGGAGGGCACTATGCGGAGTGATGCCATAAAGAAGGGTTTGGAAAGAGCACCTCACCGTTCTCTTTTAAAAGCTTCTGGTTACACTGATGATGAACTTGCTCGTCCTATAGTCGGTATAGTGAATTCTTTTAATGAAATAGTCCCTGGGCATGTCCATTTGCGTCCGATTGTAGAGGCTATTAAGGCCGGAGTTCGTATGGCGGGAGGAACCCCTATGGAATTTGGGGTGATAGCTGTCTGTGACGGTATCGCCATGAATCATGAAGGTATGAAATATTCCCTTGTTTCCCGTGATAATATAGCTGATTCTGTAGAAATAATGGCTAAAGCCCATGCCTGTGATGCTTTAGTTTTCGTCCCTAATTGCGACAAAATAGTTCCCGGCATGTTAATGGCTGCTATGCGTTTGGACCTCCCTGCTATTTTTGTCTCTGGTGGGCCTATGCTTACAGGGAGACATAGAGGAAAAGAGATAAACTTAGTTACGGTTTTTGAAGCTATTGGTCGCTATAAAAAAGGAGAAATAACTAGTGACGAATTACGAGAAATAGAAGATGAAGCCTGTCCTACGTGTGGTTCTTGCGCGGGTATGTTTACCGCCAATTCAATGAATTGTTTGACAGAAGCTTTGGGTTTGGCTTTGCCTGGTAATGGTACCATACCTGCTGTTAGTTCAGCCCGGATAAGATTGGCCAAGCAGTCAGGAATGCAGGTTATGAATCTATTGAAGAAAAAACTAACTCCCCGAAAAATAGCCACGTTAGATGCCTTTAAAAATGCCATTGCTCTTATTATGGCTATGGGATGTTCTACCAATACCGTGTTACATTTGCCTGCTATTGCCCACGAAGGCGGGATTGATCTTTCCCTTAAAATCTTTGATAAGATTTCACGTCAAGTACCTTGTTTGTGTTCTCTTATTCCTAGTGGTCCCCACAGCGTTACGGACCTTCATGAAGCCGGAGGAGTTCTTGGAGTAATGCTGGAGCTAAGTAAGGCCAATCTTATAAAGAAAAAACCAAAAACCGTTACCGGTAAAAGTGTAGGCGAGAATTTAAAAACAGCTAAGGTCTTGGATCAGGAGGTAATAAGGCCGATTGATAGCCCTTATCGTCCAGAGGGAGCTATCGCTATACTTTGGGGTAACCTTGCTCCTGAAGGCTCTGTGGTTAAAACAAGCGCAGTGGTCCCGGAGATGCTTCACCACGAAGGTCCTGCTCGAGTATTTGAATCTGAAGAGGAGGCCTATGAAGCCATTTTAGCCGGCAAAATAAAAGAAGGCGATGTTGTGGTTATCCGATATGAAGGCCCTAAAGGTGGACCTGGAATGAGAGAAATGCTTTCTCCCACCTCTGCTATTATGGGAATGGGATTAGGGCGTTCGGTAGCCCTTTTAACTGATGGCCGCTTTAGTGGAGGAACACGAGGTGCTTGTGTGGGGCATATTTCTCCTGAGGCAGCTGAAGGTGGGCCTATTGCCCTAGTCGAAGAAGGGGATATTATCGAGATAGATATTCCCAATCGCCGTTTAGTTCTAAAGGTAAGCGAAGGAGAACTAGAAAAACGAAGAAAAAATCTAAAAATAAAACAGAAGAAGGTAAAAGGAGTTTTGGGCAAGTATGCCAAATTAGTAACATCCGCAGCTAAAGGTGCTATTTTATTAGACGATTAGAGACCTTTGCTAAAGTTTTTAAAAGATATTGCTTCGCTACATGCGTAGGAACTACGTTTGCTACCTTCTTACACTGTCATTGCGAGCAAAGCGAAGCAATCTCGGTCGCGAGTCACTATAGCCGAAGCGATCTCAACCTATATTTCTGAGCCTTTGCAAAGAACTTAATTAAACGGTCTTTAATATAATTTCAAAAGTAGCTCCGGGGTCATTATCTAGGACTCGAATAAAGCCTTTATGCTTCATTATAATTCGGTAAACAATGTTAAGGCCAAGCCCTGTTCCTTCCCCGGGGCTTTTAGTGGTAAAAAACGGATCAAAAATATATTTGCGATGTTCGGAAGGTATTCCTGGACCAGTATCTTTAACGTAAATATATACAAGCTTTTCTTTTTTACTGTTCTTAGCTTCTACACAAATTTTTCCTTCGCCTTCCATAGCCTGAACCGAGTTTAAAAATAAGTTGATAAAGACCTGTTGTAGTTCTGTTGGTTTGCCAATAATCTTGATGTTTGGGTCAACGTTTATATCAAAAGCTATATTCTTTATCTTTTCAGAGAATTTTACTGTTTCTATAGCTTTGTCGACAACTTCTCGCAGGTTGACTTTTTTGAAGTTATTTTCTTTTCTGGTATATTCTCCTAATGATTCAGTAATTTTCTTTATTCTATTAACGCTTTCTTGAATTCTTTTGAGATTTTTTATTTTATTTTGATCAGTTTCTTTCGCTAAAATAATTTCACAATATCCATTTATAACTTGTAATGGATTGTTAATTTCGTGAGCAATACCAGCAGATATGAAGCCAAGTCCTGCCAATTTTTCTGTTTGTATTAATTGTTCTTGGCTTTCTTTTAAAGATTTGAGGGCTTTTTTAAGTTCATTATTTTTCTTTTCTAGTTCATTTATGTAACCTTCTATTTCCTTTCTTACTTCTATTTCTTTGTTTTTTAGCGCTTCTACCATTTTATTGAAAGCGTTTGCTAACTCTTTGATTTCTTCTATTTCGCTTTCAAGGAGTTCTGGTTCTATTTCTTCAATATTTCCTCTAGATATGGCATTTATCTGTTCTGTTACCTTTTTTAGTGGGGCACTGATTTTGTTAACAGTAAAAATAGAAATTATTGTCAATATGCATGTTATAATAATAGCGATGATTATTGAGGTAATTATGGGTTTCCATAGCTGTGAGAATATTTTTTGGCTAGAAAGAATAAAGCAAAGACAATATTTTTCTTCTTTTATATTGTTACTACTTCTTTTGAATATTATGTCTTCTAAATAGTTTTTTTGGGGAATTTTGATTTTGAAGCTAATTTTATAATGGAAATGATCTTCGTGTTTAATAATTTTATTTTTTTTACAAAATAAAATATCTTCTGGATTATTTATTTTTTTGGCAGATATTAGTATTTTTTTGTTGTTGCATTTTATTAGAACAATGTTTTCAATATTAGCAATATCGATATAACTTTTAAATAAATTTTTTATTTCATTTTTTCTATCTAGAGGTAAATAATATTTTATACTTTCTTTTAAGGAGTTAGCAATTTCTTGTAATATAGATGTTTGATTTTCCCAGAAATTTCTCTTGTTTATATATATGTAACTAAAAATTATTAAGATAGCTGTAAAAAAAATGGCTAGGAAAGTAAGTCCTGTAAATCTAAAATATAAACTATTAGTTTTAACCATTATTTTAAGATAAAGAAGTTGGATTTTAGTTTTATTTTAATATTCCAAAATTTTGCTAAGTTTTTATTGATTATTATTTTAAAGTTTTTAGTAAATTTTATTTCACAAATATCTTTTTGGTAACATTTTAGAAATGTTTCTGCAGCTTCTTTTATATAATCATTTATGTCTATTTGATAGCTCATAAATGCACCAATATCTATAAAAACAGGAGAAAAGCTTATAACAGGGATACCTTTTTTAACAGCTGATATCAGTATTAACTTTATAGTAGTTTGATTATAAATAGACTCATCAGGAATCATCCAGAATATATTACCTTTACTAAAAGCTTCTTCTATTTTAGTTGTAAAATTTTCTTTGTTTGCTTCAATTAATATTACTTTAATTCCTAATTTGTCTGCTTCACTTTTTATCTTTTTGGCATAAAATAAAGATGATTTGCTATGAAGGATAGAAATAATGATATTGCTGTTGAAAATTTCTTTTAAAACTTCTAGTCTTTTTTTTATCTCTGGTAAATAAAAAATTCCAGAAATTTTTTTATCAGATTTGCTGTTATTAATCTTTAAACTTAAATCATATAAATCTGCATCAGCAGTCATAAAAAAGAATATTTTTTTATAGTTTTTTCTCAATATTTTTTTGGTAAGATCGCCACCCAAGGAGATTATAAAGCTATCATCTTTAATATAAAAGTTTTTAAAATTATCGTATACTATCTCTACTTTAGAGGTTTCTATTTTTTTTGCCTCTAATTCTTTTAAAAAGAGTTCGATTGCCTGTTTATAGTATATTTTAGATGATGAAATAATTATTATATCAGCGTGAGTATTTTTTGATAGAAAAATTATTATTGCTATAATTGTTATGATTAATTGTCTTTTTTTTACCATTGATATTTTAGGTTTAAAAATAGACGTCTTTCTAATTCTTTACCAAAGATGTCGTTTTTTTCTTGACAATTTAAAATATTAAGGCCCTGTATACTTACTGAAAATTTTTTACTTAATTTAAAATTTATTCCTGTATCTAAATAAAAAATATCTCCTATTTTTACGTTTGAGTCTTCTCTTTTGCTAATATAATTTACTCCAATAAAACCGCTAAATTTTTTTCTTTTATAGAGAATTAAGCCTGAGATTAAATGTCTTGGAAATATTTTTTCTTTTCTATTAGTAGTCAAATTTTTCACATCAGTATATTCGTAGTTTGTTCTAAGGCTAAAATTGTTAAATATATGATATTGGTATTCGATGCTAAAACCTTTTATTTTTCTTTTGAGGTATCCTGAACTAACATTGATTGTTCCAGTTATCTGATTAATTTGTTCAATTTTTTGATATGGGTAGTCTTTTATATAATAGTTAAACATAGAAAGCAATAAGCTATGCTTTTTCTTTTTGATTAATAGGCTTACCTCATGGGCATCTTGTTTAATATATTCTGGTTTTTTAGTAGGCTCAATAGTAAGTTTGAAGTCTATTGGATAATTAGGAATTTTTATGGGATAGTTTTTAAGGTTTATACTTGTATAGTATAGAATTGGATTTCCGAAGCTTCTGGTATAGGTATAACGTAATTTTATATTTGGTCTAAGACTAAAAACAAAGGATGCTCTAGGTGAAAAATAAAAATTTGTTAAAGGATGATAATTAATTCTAGCTCCTAAATTTAAATCTATCTTTTTATTTAGTTTTATTAAATCTTCGGCAAAAAGGGCAAACCTTGTTTCATCACTATCTTTTATAAAATCAGTGTCTGTATTTACCTGCTGAAGGTTAAAGCCTATTGTTAAGCGTTGTTTGTAAAAGTATAAATATTTCTCAGCTTCTAATAAATAGTCTTTCTGTTTATATTTTATGGGTTGATTCAAAGTATTTGTTATTACCAATTCCCCATCGGCCTGATAATTTGAAAATCTTATAAAGTAAGTTGGGCCTTCTAAAGCAAGGCGCGCTCCCCAATGATGAACATCATCAGTATCTATACCAAAATCAAAAAGACCAAAACTTTCTGAAAGATTTCTCAATATATAAAGATTTTTTAATTCACCGCTATAAAAACCAATGTCAAATCTAAGCGTTCCCAATCTTGTGATTCGAGAAAGAGAAGTTCTTGCCATACATCTTCTCATAGAAAGATTTGAGGAATGAAAGTCATCTACTTTTTCTTGGCCAACAAAAGCATATACATGCCAGGGCTTTATATATTTCTTAAATATTCCTGCGGTTTTAAAGTAAGATTGGGTTCCTAAAGAGGTCTGTATGGAATTTTTATGTATATCTTCAGGGGGTTTAGTTACAATATTTATGGCCCCAGTGAGGGCGTTTGAGCCAAAATAGACTGAAGCTGGTGTGCTGATAAGCTCTATGCGTTCTATTTCTGAGGGATCGATCAGTAAAAAAGGCCAGACCGTTATGCCTATGGCTTCAATGGTGTAAGGCCTTCCATCAAGCAATACCTGAATGGGAGGGAAAACACCAGTAGCCCCCCTAAACATTATATTGGCGTAACTAGGAGAAGTATAATTTAGCAGTACTCCTGGGAGATAACGTAATACCCAGGTGAGATCCTGTGGATTTAGTATTTCAAGGTCCTGAGCAGTTAAGGTAGATAAAGTGCCTGGCTCTTTAGAGAATATAGTTTCGTGTCTAATTACAGAAGCTATTTTTTTAAAAGTTTCTTCATCAAAGACTAGTTCTTGAGCGAAAACCTTCCCTGAGGCCAATAAAAATAAAAATATTAATATCAGCGTTCTCAATATCGGCACGGCTAAGTTTCCCTCAACAGTTTCTGGTTTTTATATAGTATTTTCCCTCGGCTGTAAAACTAAAAAATCTTCTCTGGATTCAAAATATTATGCGGATCAAAAACCTGCTTGATTCCCTTCATTAGAGAAAGCACCTCCGGTGAAAGTTCTTTGGGTAAAAAACCTTTTTTGGTAAGGCCTATTCCGTGTTCACCGGAGATGGTCCCACAAAGATCAAGTACTTTATTTAATATTTCCACACGTACTTTTTGGGCTTTAATTTCGTCATTTTTTTCAAAAAGTATGTTTACATGGATATTGCCGTCACCTAGATGGCCAAAACAAGCTACTGTAAGACCATATTTTTCCCCTGTATTTTTAGCAAAACTTAAAAATTCAGGTACTTTACTCCTGGGAAGGACTACATCGTCAGCCAGTTTACCTGGCGCTATTTTTTTTAGGGCAGGGGAGATTAAACGGCGCGCTCGCCAGAGTTTTTCTCTTTCTTGCTTAGATGTGGCCACTTCAAGTTTTAGTCCAAAGTTTTTTAAAATTTTTTGCGCTTGTAGTAGATCTTCTTCTACTTGTTTTTTAGCCCCGTCAAACTCTAGCAAAAGAAGGGCTTGCGCCCGGAGAATTTCTTTTTCAAGAAATCTTTTCACGGCCAATAAGGTAGTATCATCTAAAAGTTCAGCGGTAGCGGGAAAAAGTTTCGCCTTTAATATTTCCAGAAAGGCCTTAGCTGCTTTTTCAGTGTCTTCCAGCCACAGGGCCAAAGTAGCTTGGCAGGGAGGTTTAGGGATTAATTTGAGTATAAGCTTGGTTATAACTCCGAGGGTTCCCTCAGAGCCGGTAAAAAGGTGTACCAGGTCATATCCAACCACACCCTTCATAGTCCGTCGGCCACAAAAGATTATTTCTCCTCTAGCGGTTACCACCTCAAGGCCTAACACATAGTCTTTAGTGGTACCGTATTTAAGGCCTTTGGGGCCTCCTGCACCGCAAGCTACGTTTCCACCAATAGTTGAAAACTCATAACTGGCCGGGTCTGGCGGGTAAAAGAGCCCTACCTCTTCTACTGCTCGTTTAAAGTCTCCGGTAAAAACACCTGGCTCTACTACGGCGACCAGGTCTTCTCGATTAATTTCGAGAATGCGGTTAAGGCGCAAAAGTGAAATGACTAGCCCCCCTTTTACCGCGAGAGTGGCTCCAGTAGTGGAAGTGCCTGCTCCCCTAGGTATAACAGGAAATTTTTCTTTCTGGGCCAGGCGTAGAATTTGGGCTATTTCTTCGGCACTCTCGGGCAAGGCTACGGCTTCTGGAAGAAAGCTATGAGGAGAAGCATCAACACTATAGGCTCTTAAGTCTTCTTGGGTTTCCAGAAACCGCTTGCCCAGTATCTGCCGTAATTTCTTCCTTATTGATGAGCTTAGTGGGTTGTAAGTATTCTTCAATTTCACGGCAAAGGTACTCAATTTGATATTTAGTTGGGCCAGGGAGGCTCAATTTTTTGTTTATGTTTTTGATGGCGTAAACCACTGTGGCGTGGTCTTTATTAAATAACTTCCCTATGGATTGCAGACTTTCATCGGTAAAACGACGACACAGATACATGGCTACCTGGCGCGAAAACGTGATCTTGCGCTGTCTTTTTTTGGAAGTCAGGTCTTCTTTGCTTACTTTGAAATAACGGCATACAAGGTCAATTATAAAGTCCTTAGTGAGGGAAGGGATCTGAGGAGTTATTTCTTGGACCAGTTCTTGAGCCAGAGAAAGGGTTATGGGTTCCTGAAGGAGACTTGAACGGGCTACCAGCCCTACGATAGCACTTTCTATCTGGCGAATATCGCCTCGTAAATTTTGGGCAAGATAGTCTATAACTTCTTCATTGAGTTTGATACCTTGTTTTTCGGCTTTGCGTCTGATGATATTTATCCTTGTCTGATAATCAGGAGGATTTATGCGGACAATAGCCCCTGCTTGAAAACGGCTGCGCAAGCTGTCATCGATGCGTTCTATTTCTTGAGGTGGACGATTGGCCGTAAAAACCACTATTTTCCCAGCATCATAAAGATAGTCTAAAGTTAAGGCTAGTTCTTGTTGGGTAAAATCTTTCCCAGCAAAATGGTGTACTTCTTCCAGCATGAGAATCTCTAGGCCTTTGCGGAGCTTTTCTTTAAACTCGTCTAAACGGTCCTGTCGTAAAGCTCTAACTAGATGAGCAGTAAAATCTTGGGCGGTAAGGTAGCAAATCTTACCACCCTTTCCAGGATTTTTTAGAAGATAATTTCCAATTGCCTGGCTTAAATGACTTTTGCCAAGACCTGTTCCAGCGCAAAGATAAATAATAGAACTTTTAGGATTTTTATTAGCAAGAGCCCAGCAAGTAGCATAGGCCAGACGGTTGCATTCTCCCACTACAAATTCTTCGAAAGTAAAACGCCCTGATAACTTTCTTCCTAAAAGACGGGTAGGGTCGTAGGGTAACTCTCCTTGGATTACCGAGTTATTAGAATTTTCTTCTACTACTTTGAATTCAAATTCAAGAGAAAGCCTTTGTTTTTTAAGGGCTTCTTCGAAAAGGGGCAAATAATTTTCTTTAATCCATTCTAAACTGAATTGATTGGGACAGGCAATTAAGATCTTGTTTCCTTTTAACCCCAAATATTTAAGGGGCTTGATCCATACCTTAAAACTGGCTTCAGGAAGCAGTTCACGTAAAATTTCCAGTATGCTTCCCCATAATTTTTCCATGAACAACCCCCCTTGAAGAATGCCACAAAACTTAACCAGACATCTCCAAGAGGTCAAAATCCATTTAGGCAAAATAAAGTCAAATATCAAATATAAAAAATCGTTATAAAATTTTGCGCTAAAAAAAAGAGTTAGGTTTTATGGATAATGAAAGATAAACTATCATTATTTTTGAGAAGTTTTTTAAAAATTTCGGTTTTAGTGTAGTTTGTTTGCAACTAAATAGCTTTTGAACAAAATACTTATCTCGAGAAATT